>MFRJ01000019.1 GCA_001784535.1 Candidatus Melainabacteria bacterium GWA2_34_9 | reverse complement strand
TTAAGACAAAAAATCGGCATTATGTTCGGTAATCCTGAAACGACAACCGGCGGAAATGCTTTAAAATACTATGCAAGCTTAAGACTTGATATTAGAAAAATTGAAACCTTGAAAAAAGACGGGGTAGAATTCGGAAACAGAGTTAAAGTAAAAGTTGTTAAAAACAAAGTAGCTCCTCCGTTTAGAATTTCAGAATTTGATATTATTTACGGTGAAGGTGTTTCTAAAGTTGGCTGTATTCTTGATGTTGCAGTTGATATGGATATTATTAACAAATCAGGCAGCTGGTTTAGTTATAATGACAACAAGCTCGGACAAGGCAGAGATAAAGCCGTAGAGTTTCTGAAAGAAAATACCGATTTGCTTTTAGAAGTGGAAAATCTTGTCAGAAATAACATTAAAGGCGTTGCTGCTGTTCTTTCCGTCGAAATTCCAGAAGCAGAAGATAATTAAGTAAATATAAAATTATTTAAATGCAGTATATTAATAAGCATTAATTGTGCTAAAATTATATTGCTCGACTTAATTAAATCCTTGTATTGTTTGGATTTATTGAAATTAAGTCATAAAAATAAAATGCATTAAAATTAAATCCACCATAAAGATTTGATTTTAAATAAGCATCAAACAAATTAAAATCAGTTATAGTTATATATATTAAAAGAGGTATAGGACAATCGAAAGCATTAGTATTGTTACAATAGTATTGGCAGTGCTTGCAGTATTACTTTTAGCGTACGCTGTTTATCAGTATGCACAGCTAAAAAGCATGAACGAAAAGGTTCAAAATATAAACGAGGAAGCTGCAAGAAAGATTAAAGACGCAGATGAAGAAATTAAACTTCAGAAAAAAGAAGCTTTAATCTCTGCAAAAGAAACACTCCACAGTCAGAAACAAGAATTTGACAATGAAGTTCGTGAAAGAAGACAAGAACTCGGCAGACTTGAAAAAAGATTGCTCGAGAAAGAAGAAAAATTGGAAACCAAAATGCAGGCTTCTGTTGACAGAGAAAGTGAGCTTGCAAAAAAACTTGATGAATTGTACGAAAAAGAAGATTATTTAGCAGAGTTGGTAGAAAAACAAACGCGTGAATTGGAAAGAGTTTCTGGGCTTACAAGCGAAGAAGCCAAAAAAATACTGCTGGAACAACTTGAAAAAGAGTTGAAACTTGAAGCAGCACAGCTTATTCGAGAAAATGAAGCGTATATTAAAGAAATTTCAAATTCAAAATCGCGCGAAATTCTTTCTACAACAATGCAAAGATGCGCTATAGATCAGGCTGTTGAATCAACCGTATCTGTAGTAAACCTTCCAAACGATGAAATGAAGGGAAGAATTATAGGTAGAGAAGGAAGAAATATCCGTGCTCTAGAAACACTTACAGGAGTTGACTTGATTATTGATGATACTCCTGAAGCAGTTGTTTTATCTTCATTTGATCCAGTAAGACGGCAAATAGCTAAAGTAGCACTTGAAAAATTAATAACTGACGGTAGAATTCACCCTGTACGAATTGAAGATATGGTTGAAAAAGCCAAAACTGAAATTGAAGAAATGATGTACAAGGAAGGTGAATCTGCAGCGTATGAGCTTGGGGTTATTAATCTCCATCCTGAAGCTGTAAGAACTTTAGGTAGGTTACTTTACAGAACAAGCTATGGTCAAAACGTACTAAAACATTCATTAGAAGTTGGACATATAGCTGGAATGCTAGCTACAGAAATTGGTGCAAATATTGATGTAGCCAAAAGAGCCGGATTACTTCATGATATCGGCAAGGCACTTGACCAAACACATGAAGGAACTCATATTCAACTTGGTGTAGACTTTGCAAGACGCTATGGCGAAAAAGAAGATATAATTCATGCTATAGAGGCTCACCATGATGACGTGGTAGCAAATTCTGTAGAAGCTGTGCTTGTTAAAATTGCCGATGCTTTAAGCGCAGGCAGACCTGGAGCAAGACGTGATACTCTTGAAATTTATATTAAGAGAATTAAAAAACTCGAAGAAATTGCTACAGGCTATGAAGGAATTAAAAGATCCTTTGCTGTTCAGGCAGGTAGGGAAATCAGAGTACTTGTTCAGCCGACAGTGTTTGATGATGTAGCTGCAAGCAAACTGGCAAGAGATATAGCCAAGAAAATAGAAACTGAACTGGATTATCCGGGTCAGATAAGAGTAACAGTAGTGAGAGAAGTCAGATCTACAGAAATAGCGAAATAATTAAAATAGTAAATATGAAGTAAAAATGAAAGAGAATATAAATATATTATTCTTGGGAGATTTAGTCGGAAGACCGGGCAGACAAAGTGTTGCCCGGTTTCTCGAACATTCGGGGAATAAATATGATTTTGTTATTGCTAATGTAGAGAACGCATCTCACGGATTTGGACTAACAGAAAAAAATTATCATGAACTTGATGAGATGGGCATTGGGGCTATGACTTCAGGCAATCATATATGGGACAAAAAAGAAATATTTAATTTTATATACAATGCCGATAAGCTTCTTAGACCATTAAACTATCCTGAAGGGACACCCGGAATCGGTTCAAAAATATTTAAACTGTCAGAAGGTATATCAGTGGGCGTAATTAATATACTGGGGACAGTTTTTATGTCGCCGATAACTCCTCCTTGGGAAATGTTAAAGGCGGAGATTCAAAAAATTCAGTATAAAACACCGGTTATATTAATAGATATTCACGCAGAAGCTACAGCCGAAAAAATTTCGTGCGGTTATATAGCCGATAAATTATCTGTAAGCGGAATTATTGGAACGCATACGCATATACAAACAGCAGACGAAAGAATTTTAGAACACGGAGCGGCATATATTACTGATGTGGGGTTTTGCGGCGCCTATAATAGTGTTATAGGAATGGAAATCGAGGACTCTGTGAAAAGGCTGACAACATGTTTGCCTGTTAAATTTGAAGTATCTCCTAATGATGAGGTTCAGGTAAACGGGATTGAATTGAGTATTAACGTGAAAACAGGGTATGCGTTAAATATAAAAAGAATTAATGAAGTATTTAGTTTAAGTAGAGGTAATTGATATTATGAAAGGATAAAAAATTGGGACTAGATTTGCATACCCACAGCGTCTACTCTGATGGAAGTCTTACACCGGAAGAGATTATTGATGTTGCTGTTGATTTAGGTTTGACAGCTATTTCAATCACGGATCATGACAATATACTTGCATATCAATATGCAAAAAGTCATGCTGAAAAACATTCACAAGATGAAGGAAAACCTCTTTTGGAAGTTATTTCAGGGATTGAAATTAATACAATGCACGAAAAACAAGAAGTTCATGTTCTTGGGTATTATATAAATACAGCTAATAAAGAAATGCAGGATTTAATCGCTTATCAGCAGCATGCAAGAATTCAGCAGACAATGGAAATTGTTAAAAACCTTAAAAAAGATGCCAAAATTAATATTACACTTGAGGATGTAACTTCACTTGTTAAAGAAGGCGGTAGTGTTGGCAGGCCTCATATAGCGCGAGCTATAGTGAATGCCGGTGGAGTTTCATCTATGATTGAAGCTTACAGGAAATATATCTGTGATAATGCGCCTACTTATGTAAAACGTAAAACAGTTTCTCCGCATGAAGCTGTTGAAACTATTTATGAAACAGGTGGAATTCCCGTTGTGGCTCATCCTTGTGATCTAGATGGTGCTGAAGAACTTATTAAAGACCTCATGAATTATGGATTAAGGGGCATAGAGGTTTATCATAGAAAACATTCGCCTGCAATAATAGAATATTATTCAAGTATAGCTGAAAAATACAAGTTAATTATGACAGGCGGTTCTGATTGTCATGGACCGAGACCAAACGGACAACTTGTTCTGGGAAAAGTCCATGTGCCTGAGTGGGTATTAACAGAGCTAAAAAAAGAAAAAAATCGCCTTGAAATAGCAGCTAATTAATATAACTATAAAACAAATAAAAAAGGAGAAAACATAGTTTTCTCCTTTTTCTATATATTATTTGATAAAATTACTTATTTAAGACCTAAAAGCTTTTTGTAAGAAGAGAATCTGGCAACCTCTATACCGTTAAATGTTGTGTAGCCCCTTTGTTTATCAAGATATTTTTCAAATTCATCATTCAAACCGGTTTTTTTCTTTGTTTTACTAATCACTAAGGTCGCCATTTTTAAGTGCCTCCTTTTTTGTAAATTACAAGTGTTGTTTCTACACTTATGTTTATATAAGTACATATTAACATAAATACTATTATCAAGCTATACAAGAAATCTTTTTAAAAAATTGATAAATCTATGCGTAAGCTTAAATATTGATTTTTAATGTAACTGTATAATAGATTATTAAATTTTTAATAATTTTTAAATTACATACATGGCTAAAATTATATGCTTTTTGATTGAAATTTAAGTTTTTTCATTGTTTAAAAATCAATTATTTTAAAAACTACCGGTCGGGTATACCTCATAGACTCATTCTCAGAAATAATAAGTGGTATAAAATGAATCCAAAATATAAATTTAAAAATCTTAAAAATAATTTTAAAACAAGGAATAAATGAAAAATCGACCGATAAATAATCTTTATAATATAGATAAACTTACCAAAACTGACCTTGAAAGATCAGAATTGTTTAGATCTGCATTTAAAAGAACTTTTATGTTTGCAGGTCTTCTGATAATGTTGATGAGTTTTGTAGTAACTGTTTATTTGTTTAAAATTTTATCAGAACTTCCGGATGTTTCACTTTTGGAAATGTATGCTCCTGACCAGTCAACACAGATTTTTGATAAAAATGATAATCTTGTTGCAAGTATCCATGCTGATGAAGACAGAATTTCCGTGCCTCTTAACAAAATTTCACCACATTTGCAAAACGCTGTTATTTCTATAGAAGACAACAGATTTTACAATCACAGCGGAATTGACTTAATGGGTACAGTCAGGGCTCTTTATAATAATCTTTTGCATAAAGACTCAATTCAGGGCGGTAGTACATTAACCCAGCAGCTTGTTAAAAATTCTTTTTTAACTCCGGAGAGATCTATGAAAAGAAAGTTTTTAGAAGCGATTCTTTCTGTAAAAGTTGAAATGGCTTATTCAAAACATGAAATTTTGGAGAAATATTTAAACCAGATTTATTGGGGAAATCAGGCTTATGGGATTGAAAAAGGAGCAAGGCGATATTTTAAAAAATCAGCCAAAGACCTTAATTTGTCGGAGTCTGCTATTCTTGCAGGGTTGATTAAGGCTCCTGAGCTTTATTCTCCTTATAGCAATATGAAAGAAACAAAAAAAAGACAGTTGATAGTGCTGAGTAAAATGGTTGAATTCGGCTATATAACTAAAAATCAAAAAGATAAGGCATATGCGGGACCTCTTAAACTTGCTCCGAGAAAGTTTGCTTATGCGAAATATATTTATTTTGTTGACTATGTGTCTTATCTGCTAAGGAAAAGATATGGCGATAATATTGTAAGAAGAGGCGGATTAAATGTTTATACTACTTTGGATCCGCAAGTTCAGCAAATAGCAGAAAAAACCATTAATGAAGGTGTAAAATCCGTAAGAGGCAGCGGGGTTAGAGAAGGAGCGCTGGTTTCCATCAATGTAAAAAATGGTTATATTCAGGCGCTTGTCGGAGGAGTTGACTTTAAAAAGAGTCAGTTTAACAGGGCAGTCTTGGCAAAAAGACCTGTCGGGTCAGGATTCAAGCCCGTTGTTTACTTGACTGGATTAAGGTTAGGAGTTATTAATCCTGATTCTACAATTTTTGATGCGCCTGTTGCTTATCGTACAAAGTGGAATGTATGGTGCCCGCACAACTGGGACGGTAAATATATGGGAAAAATGACTGTAAGAAAAGCTTTAACTCTTTCTAGAAATACACCTACAGTTAGAGTTTCATTAAAAGTCGGAGTTGATAAAATAATTGAAACAGCCAGATTGTTAGGAATAAAAAGCTATATAAGAAGAGGTTTTTCAATGGTGTTAGGCTCTTCGGAAATCACGCCTCTAGAAGTAGCAACTGCATACAGTACACTTGCCCGTGATGGAGTTTATATTGAACCTGTAGCAATAAGATACATTAAAGATAATAAAGGAAATGTACTTGAAATATCGACTAATACTCCTATTAGGGTTGTAAGTTCACAGCCCGTAAGACAATTGAACTCAATCCTCGTGGATGTAGTTGAAAAAGGTACAGGAAGGTCAGCCAAATTAGAAGGCAGGCAAGTTGCAGGTAAAACAGGAACTACCGATAGTGTAAAAGATATCTGGTTCAATGGATACACTCCGGATACAGCTACTGTAATATGGATGGGTAACGATGAAAATCAGGCTTTAGGCGGAGTATTTAGTAGTAATTGCGCTATTTTATGGAATAAATTCAGCACAGAATATTATAAAGTTAGAAATATTCCTGCTGAAACTTTCCCAATTCCTGATATGGAAATGAAAAAATTGGAAGACGCGAAATTAAAAGAAAAAGCAAAAAAAGATAAACTCAACGAATTGGCTAAAAACCCGGGTGCTAATAAAGGACAAAAATATAAAACAAGAAACTATCAGAAAAAAGTTGAAGATCATCCTAAAAATACTGAAGTTAAACTTCCACCGAGAACTTATGTGCCGGATGAAAATGATTATGAAAAAAGATATCAAAGAATACAGAAGCAACAGCAGCAATATCAGCAACCGCAACAAAATGGAGCATATCAGCAACCACCCCAACAAGCTCCAACACAATATCAACAGCCAAATTATAATCAGCAGTAACAGGTGATAAAATTGCCAAAAATAAATAAAAAAGAATACATATTAATAATTTTAATTCTAGTTTTATCATTTTTTTCAGGATATACGGGAGGGATTATCTCTCATAAAAATAACTCACCTAAAAAAATAAAATATGAAAAAGTTGAAAAAAATATTGAATCTAATCAAAAGCTAAAATCAAATAATAATACAAATATTGCGGAACCTGATTCAATTTCAAGAGCGGCTAAGACAGCAATTCCTGCGGTTGTCCATATTTCTCTGGGAAGAAGGAATATGTCGCAATTTGTATTAAGAAACAGCTCAACAAGCATATATAAACCTCTAGAAAAAAGATATTTCACTCTGGGGTCGGGAATAATCATTTCTCCTGACGGGTATATTCTTACAAATAATCATGTAGTAGAAAATCTTGGCGGAAATATTAGTACCAGTCTTTCTGACGGCAGAAAATTCAAGGCAAAAATTATAGGTACTGACCCAAAAACTGATTTGGCTGTAATTAAGATAGATGCAAAAGATCTTCCTACAATAAAATTAGGCGATTCTGACAAAGCTGATGTAGGCGATGTTGTAATTGCAGTAGGAAATCCTTTTGGCATCGGCGAAACCGTAACAATGGGAATAATTAGCGCAGTCGGGCGTTCAAATATAGGTATTGTCGAATATGAAAACTTTATTCAGACAGATGCGGCAATAAATCCGGGAAGCTCGGGCGGCGCGCTGGTAAATACAAGGGGAGAACTTGTGGGAGTTAATACCGCAATACTTACAAAAAGCGGTGGCTATGAGGGTATTGGTTTTGCAATACCCTCAAATATGGCTAAAAAGGTCTTTAGTGATATTATGGCAAATGGAGAAGTACAAAGAGGTTGGATAGGCGTTGGAATTCAGGATGTTAATGTAGAAATTGCAGGATTTTTCGCCAAAAATATAATTAAGGGTGTAATAGTTAATGATGTGATGAAGGACAGCCCTGCTTATCTTTCGGGACTGCAAAAAGGCGATATAATAATAGCCGTTGATAGTAAAGAAATTATGAATAAAAACAAAGTCAAAAATGATATAGCAGAAGCACCTGTAGGAAAGAAATTTAAAATTAACTTAGTGAGAAAAGGGGAAATAGTATCTTTGTATGTTAAAACATCAAAATTGCCTGAAAGCGCAGATGTTTTTGATGTTAGAAATTTTAATGTTCCTGCAAAATAAGATTGATGAAAAGGCAGATAATATAGTACTATTAGAGAAGCAACATAAATATTCTTAATAAACAGGCTTCATGAAATATAATTTGAAAAAAATCATAATATTTTCAGGTGTTTTAATTTTTGTGGCTGTGCTTAATTTGGCATATTTTTTTGTTGTGCCTTCAATTATTAATATCGAAAAATACAAGCCGGAAGTCAGGGAATATCTTAAGGATAATCTCTCTGTTCCACTTGATCTGGGAAAACTTGATATTGATATGACATGGAATCTTGGTGTGAAAATAAAAATTGATAAAGCAATTCTGAAAAAAAGCAATGGCAAACAATTTATCAATATTGGAGATTCTTATATTGAAGTATCGCTTATTCCTTTGATGAATAAACATGTTGTAATTCGGCAGGTCTTTATAAATAATCCCGATATGAATCTTAAAAGACTTGAGGATGGGACTTTTGATTTGTCTAAACTTATTATTAAAAAAGGAAAATCAAAATATAAAGTTGAATTAAAAGATACTTCAATAATTTTAAATAATTACAAGATTAATTTCAGCGATAAAGATATATCACCTGCAAAAGAGTTTATTTTGAACGGTGAAATACTTAAAATCACAAGATTTACGCCTAGTAAATATATCGAAATTGAAGCTAAAGGAAAAGTTTCCGAATCTCAAAAATCCGAAATGTTTTTAAATTTGTTTTTAAGTACAAACCTGCCTTTAAATAAGAAAAATCCGACAACAAACAAGTTAAAAATTAAAGGAAATATTGCAAATTTTGATCTGGCTGAATTTAAACCATACATAAATAAGTATAGCATTCGCAAATTCAATGTTCTTGATGGAACAGGCAGCGTAAATTTTGACATAGACTTAAATAAAGAGATATTAGGCAGAAGAAGGTTCTTTATTGAGTCAAAAACTAATGATTTAAACATTGTAGATGCACTAAAAGGCAATGTTTTATCTTATAAAGATAGACTGCATTTCTTTACAAGTGGAAGTTTTGACGACAACGATCTTTATTTAGATAATCTTCAGGTTAACGGCAATAAAATTAATACAGTCATAAAAGGAAAAATAAGCAATTTTGCCATAAAAAAAATCAGGAATGTTGATTTGCGTGTAGATGTAAATAACACAAGAGCAAAGATTGCAGCAGAAGTATTTCCTAAAACTATTAAAGTAAAACTTGATCCATTTAATAAAATCCTAAAACACAATATAGACGGAAATATATCAGGAAATTTACAGCTAAAAGGTTACTACAGGACGCCGGATATTTTTGGAAAGGTTAAATATGATGATCTTTCAATCATAGAAAAGATTAATGGAACTCCAAACGGTTATGGTTCAGTAGACTTTTTGGGACCGACACTTGTTATAAACAGCAAACAATATTTAGGCAAAAATGAATTTATTCAAACCACTGGAAACATAACTCCTTTTAAAGGAAAAAAACTTAAATTAAGTATTAGTTCTACTCAGAATATCGATTTTGGTAAGTGTTTGCCTGTTCTGTTGGCAGTTAGAGATATTTTTCAGTTTAAACTTACACCTGTTACGGACATGGATATTAAAGGAATTGGAAAGGCTAACCTTAATATAGAAGGCGCATATAAAGACGTAACAATAAACGGCTCTGTTGAGGTTAGAAATGCATCTGTAAAATATAAAACACTTGCAGGGCTGGCTGAAAACGTAAACGGAAAAGTCAAATTTATTGGAGAAAAAGTTTATTACGATGATCTGGTTGGTTTTGTAGATGGAATGAAACTCATTCCGTCAGGTTATTCAACACTTCATGGGTATTCTGATGTAAAACTTTATATGCCGCAGTTGGATTTAAAAAAGGGACAGAAATTTGTACACGGCAGTCCTCTTCTCGATGAAGTACAGGTCGCTCTAAAAGATATTATAGATATAAAAGGAGTAGCTGATACTGCTATTTTCCTTAAAGGCACAGAAAAAAAACTTGATTCAAAAGGGATTATAAAATTTAATGATGCGTATCTCAATTATAAAGGCTACGGAGAACCCTTTAATAATCTAAAAGGTCAGTTAAGATATGAAAATGAAGATATATATTTTGATGACATAACTGGAAATGTGTTGGAAAATAACGTAACTGTTAGCGGTTTTGTTGGTGCATTAAGTAAAAATATAGATATGATAATTTCTTCCAAAAATGTAAGATTGGAAGATGCTAAGAAATTTGTAATGGACAGTACTTTATTGGCAAAATCACAAAAAATAGTTAAAGATTACATTTTTGTAAAAGGAACATCTCAATTTTTATTGGTGCTTAAAGGTAAATCAGATGATGATTGCCTTAAGAACCTGATTTTTAGCAATGCGGATGCGGTTTTAGAAAATAGACAAGTCGGTTTTCCGGTAAAAATTTCTAAAGGTGCTGTTAATATAACAGATGATGCTGTTCAAATGCAGGGTATACAGGCAAGTATGGGAAGTACAGATTTTACTGTTCAGGGTAAAGTATCTAATCTAAAAGCGAATATTAAGAAAAGTGCTCCAATAATTCCTGATTTACAATTAAAAATAAGAAAATTTGATGCTTCAACTCTTAACGAATTGGCTAAAATTCCTGTAATGCCCGCTAAAGTAAGAAAAGTGTTGACAGGTGTGACGCATTCTGATGGTTATGCAGAAGTTTTTGTTAATATAAAACCATCAGGCTTTAATGCTAACTTAAGTTTTAATAATCTTTCAATAATTTATCAAAATCAGGAGCTGCCTATTGTAATTGAAAACGGCAAAGCTAATATTTCAGATAAAAGCCTGCTTTTCTCTAATATAAATGGTAAAATCGCAAACTCCGATTTCTTTATTAACGGAAATATCAAAAATTACACTAAGAAGCCTGTATTTGCGATTGTTTCATCGCTAAAAATCAATCCTGATGACGTAGATAGGATAAGTTCGTTACTAAAACAGCCTGTTGGTTTGGAAGGAATAATTCCTGTATCTGCAAATATAAAAGGAAATGTTGATAATTGGAATATTCAAGGAAAAATGGCTTTGGATAAAGGAATAAATCTAAGTTATGCTAAGCAAATGGGTATGACTGATGATAAGGTCAGAATGTTAACTTTAGATGCTCAAGGAAGGCAAGATAAAATTAATGTTAAAAGCTTGAAAATTGATTTATGCGAAAAAGATAAAGAATTAAGTTATAAATCACACTGGGACTTTGATGTTGAGGGAGAAAAAGAGAATCTTTTGCGTTTTTCAGGCTCTATAGATCAATTAAAAACTTTAAAACCTGTATTTAAAAACTTTAGAATTTTTACAAATGAGGAAAAACCGCTAAGTTTATGCATTCTGAACACAGGCGTCAGTAAAGTTATAAATAATGGAAATGAAAAATTCTTTTCAGAAGGAAATTTTCAAGCTGATTTAATAATTAACGGGTATATCTTTAGCCCGGCTATTCTTGGTTCTATTTCGTTTTCAGGATTAAAAATCCCTGATTATAAGCTAAGTTTAGATAATGCAAATATAGATTTTTCTAAAGATGAGATTAGCTTGGACTTTAAGGATTTAAAAATAGACGATTCCTCTATGAATGTGAGCGCTCTTGTTAATTATCCAGGGGAAACTCCTTTGATGCTTAAAAACATTAAGATTACTTCTGATTATATGAATATTGATAAGATTGCCGGAGTTTTGGTATCCAATAGAAATATTATGGAAGGCAGTAAAGAAAATATTAAGATGCCTGAATTCGTTATTCAGAATGGAACGCTTGATTCAAAAGAGCTGATTATACGTGATTTGATTACTTCAGATGTAAAAGCTGATATAAGTTACACACCTGACGGGTTACTATCTGTCTCTGATATTCGGATGAAAGCAGCAGGAGGTGTTGGTGAAGGTAACCTCTACTATAATGCAAAGTCCACAGAGCTTTCACTTAATTTAACCGCAAAAAACATGCAGGCAAATGCTCTTGCAACAACTCTTTTAAGATTTCCAAACGAAGTTTACGGCACTCTTAGCGGAGAAGGACAGTTTTACACAAGCGGAAGAAATGCAGAAGAAATGATTTCAAATTCAAATGGTTATGCGAATTTCAAGATATATGACGGTAGACTTATAAGACTGGGTTCGATGGAATACTTCTTGAGAGCTGCAAATGTTTTACAATGCGGTATCGGCGGCTTTAACTTCAATAATATTATTGATCTTGTTGTGCCTCAGAAAACAGGATATTTTGATAGACTGGAAGGAAAACTTGACATTAAAGACGGTGTTATTAATACGGAAGAGATAACTTCATCAGGTGAAAACCTTAGTCTGTTTATTTCTGGAAATTTTGATATGCTTACAAATAATGCTGACACAAGAATAATTGGTAAACTTTCCAAAAAAGTATCAGGATTATTGGGTCCTTTAGGTAGTGTTTCAGTAAATCAATTTATAGGATTTGTTCCTGGAGTTGGATTTTTGCCAACGATGCCGGGAGAGAAAGGTCTAATAGATTTAATACCCGGATTAAGTAAAATACCTGTGCTTGGACTTGATTATAACAATAGAAACAGGCAATTTGTGGTAGATATTAATGGAAATCTTTACGAACAGAGCTCTGTCAAAAGCTTTAGATGGTTAGATTAAATTATTTTAAATCTTCGTATTTTTCCTCTATAATAATCATTAAATAAAAAAAGAAAATGGAGGATGCGATGGAAGTTGAAAGAATAAGACAGGTTGACGCGGAAGTTGCGGAACTTGTATTAAAAGAATTAGACAGGCAAAGAAACACTATAGAGCTTATTGCAAGCGAAAATTTTACAAGCGAAGCCGTAATGGCAGCCTGCGGAACAGTTTTGACAAACAAATATGCAGAAGGTAAACCGCATAAAAGATTTTATAACGGCTGCGAAATAGTCGACCAGATAGAAGAACTGGCTCAGGGAAGAGCAAAAAAACTTTTCGGAATGGCTCACGCGAATGTTCAACCGCATAGCGGAGCACAGGCAAATATGGCAGTATTTTTATACGCCTTAAAACCTGGAGATAAAATCCTCGGAATGGACTTATCAAATGGTGGACATCTTTCCCACGGTTCACCTGCTAATTTTTCCGGCATGTACTTTGATGCAACAAATTTTTACGGCGTAGACGAAAACGGTTATATTGACTATGACGATGTAGAAAAACTCGCAGTTCAATCAAAACCAAAAATGATAATTGCCGGAGCAAGCGCATACCCGAGAATTATTGATTTCAAAAGATTTAAAGAAATTGCCGACAAAGTTGGCGCATATTTAATGGTAGATATTGCTCATATTGCAGGGCTTGTTGCAGCAGGACTTCATCCTTCTCCTTCTGAATATGCGGATTTTGTGACAACCACAACTCATAAAACCCTTAGAGGACCAAGAGGCGGTTTGATTCTTTGCAAAGAAGAACACGCAGCAGGCATAGACAAAGCTGTATTCCCGGGAATTCAAGGCGGACCTCTTGAGCATATCATCGCAGGAAAAGCCATAGCGCTTAAAGAAGCACTTCAGCCGGAATTCAAAGACTATGCAAAAAGAGTCATCGATAACGCAAAAACACTTGCAGAATCTCTTGTTGCAAACGACATGGATCTAGTAAGCGGTGGGACAGATAATCATTTGATGATTATGGACTTGAGAAAATACGACAAAACAGGAAAAGATATAAGTAATTTGCTTGAAAAGGTAAATATTACTGCTAATAAAAACACCGTACCTAATGATCCGAAAAGTCCTTTCGTTACTAGCGGTGTAAGGTTGGGAACTCCTGCAGTCACCACAAGAGGTTTCAATACCGAGGATATGAAAATAATCGGTGAAATCATAGCAGAAACTGTGAAAAATTCCGAAAACGAAACAAAATTGGCAGAATTGAAAAATAAATCAGCGGCTTTATGCAAAAAATATCCGCTTTACCCTGATATGGTTTAAAAATACAAAAATTGAAGTATAATACAGTTGTCACTCTAAAACTTGTTTTAGTAAGGAGTAATCAAAACTTTATTTATGCAGTACGCTCATATTAACGGCTTTTTAATAGCATTTCTTTTGGCTCTTTTTATAGTGCCGACTGTTAGACGCGTATGCCTGAAAAAAGGTCTGGTTGATATGCCTAACGATAGAAAAGTCCACAAAAACCCTATCCCAAGGCTGGGAGGGGTTGCAATTTGGCTCTGTACTATATTGACGTTTGTGATTCTTGTCTTTGTGAGCTGGGATTATCCTTATGGCAACGGACTTTCTGGTATACTTGTAGGGGGAAGCATAATGTTCCTTCTGGGGCTTGTAGATGATTTATACGATTTAAGTCCGAAATTCAAACTTGTTGTCCAGGTAGGTGCGGCTTTAATAGCATTTTTACTTGGAGTAAGAATAGAAATTTTGTTTAATCCCTTTGGAGGAGCGCTTCATCTGGGAATATTAAGCCTGCCAATTACTTTAATATGGCTTGTAGGCATAAGCAACGCGATGAATTTTATTGACGGTGTTGACGGGCTTGCAGGCGGAGTAAGTGCAATTTGTGCCGTAACTCTTGCTGTTGTTGCCATTTACACTAATCAGCCTATAAGTGCAGTTCTGGCATCAATTTTAGCAGGTTCTATGATGGGATTTTTAGTGTTTAACTTTCATCCGGCAAGAATTTTTATGGGAGATTCAGGCGCTTTGTTTTCGGGATTTGTACTGGCAGGACTGTCAGTTGCAGGCGTATTGAAAAGCCTTACTGCTACGATGCTTTTGCCCATCTTGATATTGGTTGTGCCGATTATGGATATATCTTTCTCAGTATTTAGAAGGCTTTTAAAAGGCTCAAACCCTATGAAAGCCGATGCAGAACATATTCACCATAAACTTCTTAAGGCAGGATTTTCTCATAATCGTACTGCGGCTATACTTTATCTTGTATGTGCAGGTGCAGGATCTATCGCAGCAATTTTAGTAGGCGCACAAAGAGTTTATATAACGATTCTGGTAATTGTTTTAGTTTTAATGCTTCTGTTGTCAAGGCTCGCCAAATTAAGAAAAAGTCAAGAAATCGACAAATTGCCGGAATTACAAGAACCTCCGCAGGAAGAATTTCAGGTTTAAATATTGTCTTTCTTGTTCTGACTTGTATTGTCAGGATAGAGTTTGGCTAATAAGATACAAATTTATATTTTTATAAGATAAAATAAATTAAATCAAAAAATCCGGAAAAATTTCCGGGAAACAAACGCAAAAATCGCTATGGGAATAACTGTTTTTATATAAATGGACTATCAGTCATATTTCCTAATGCTGGATTTAAGGTGTTTGCAATGTAATCGTCTATATAAGAAAGCATATCTCTGTCAGAAAGATTAAATACATTAGAAGCTAAGCCTACTGTTTGAGGAACGTCAGAACCGTCAGGATTGTTGCCCATAGCAGGCTCTAAAGTTGTTGCAATGTAATCGTCTATATAAGAAAGCATAT
>MFRJ01000018.1:13871-14025 GCA_001784535.1 Candidatus Melainabacteria bacterium GWA2_34_9 | reverse complement strand
ACAAAATATAATGAAAAAAAGCTTTTTAACGGTACAGATACAGAAATTTTTCCTAGCGAAGCGGGAGTGAATCCCAAAATGGCTGCGGTCAGCAGGCATACAGGGATAAACTCATTCCCTGATGCAAAGAAAAATGCGATTGTAATGTATGTAA
>MFRJ01000018.1:3656-13837 GCA_001784535.1 Candidatus Melainabacteria bacterium GWA2_34_9 | reverse complement strand
AGATATTAAAAAACTTAAAAATGACCTTTTTAAATATTTAGTAAACGACAAAAGACCAGTTTATATAATTGATTCAAAGAATAATATTGTAATGTCTTATAATGAGGATAAAGAGCTTTTCAATAAAATTATGCCTTTCATCCCGAAAGATTATGAAAAAGGCAAACCAATTATGTTTGGAGAGTTTAAAAACCAGCCAAATGTGTTTTTGAAACTTAATAAACCTGATTGGGCAATAGTAGTTGCAACACCAAAACAGTTAACCCATTATGGAATAATAGATGCAAGGCTTAAAATAATAGTATCGATTCTTGTATCAGCTATTTTTATAATTGTTTTTGGAGTTTTATATTCATATTCATTAAACACAAACTTGGCACAACTTTTTAAGTCTATATCTGCTATAGGAAGAGGAAATTATAGAAGAAAAGTCAGGCTTGTAAAAGACTTTTTTACTCCTTATGAAATAGTTTTTCTTATGTCAAAATTCAATGATATGGCGCAAAAAGTTGATGAAGGCTATATGGAACTTCAAGAAGCCAATGAACAGTTGTCAAAACTGGACAAAATGAAATCAAATTTGATAGATACAGTCAGCCATGAGTTCAGAACCCCATTAACCTGCATAAAAGGTTATACTTCAAGGCTTTTAAGAAGTGATGTTAATATTAATGAAGAAATGAAAGTAAAATCTCTAAAAGTGATAAAACAGCAGACAGAAAGATTAAGCAGGATGGTTGATGATCTTCTTGTAGTTCCTGAAATTGAATCGGATTTCTTAAGAGTGTTTCAGTCAGAAGTAGACTTAAAAGAAGTATTTGAAAATGCTATTCTTTCAATGCAGCAAAAACAACACAGAGTTATAAATTTGGATATCTCAGAAAATTCGCCGTTTGTCTGGGCAGATCCTGATAGAGTGTTTCAAATAGTGATAAATCTTCTTGAAAATGCCATGAAATATTCTCCTGAAAATTCCGAAATAAACATAAAAGCTTTTCAGGAGGAGAATTTTTTTGTTATTAAAATAAGAAACGAATGTCCTCCAATTGAAGAACATAAACTTCAGCATCTTTTTGATAAGTTTGCAAGGCTTGAGGATGATCTTACAAGGACAACACGTGGAACAGGACTGGGGTTGTTTATTGTAAGAGGTCTGATTCACGCTATGGGCGGCAAAATTTTTCTTTCATCAAAAGACGGATTTGAAGTGAATTTTACTTTGCCGATAGCGGGTTAATTTTTTAAAATACGATTATTAAGAACTGTTAAGAAATATACAACTATTAAGAAACATTAAAAACAAAAGTTTTTAATGGATGCAAATTTATATAAACAGTATTATAATTGTAGTAGAAGATAAAACTAAAATAAAATAAGGTTTTTGGACAAGCTCTTTTTTTGAAAGTTAATAATTCATTTCATATAAATTAACTTCAATCGAGAAAACAAAATGAACAGAGCTTTTTTAAAACAATTTCTAATTATAGTAACTATCCTGCTTATATGCTCAGGATGTAAACAAAATAGCATAATTGGAGAAAATTTTTTAACAGAACAAAGTGATTCTGGTGTGGTTAAATACAAAAGTGGAGCAGTATTATTAAAAAATAATCAGCAATATAATATGACAAGCCGGAATAATTTTG
This sequence comes from Candidatus Melainabacteria bacterium GWA2_34_9, assembly GCA_001784535.1. Lineage (GTDB taxonomy): Bacteria > Cyanobacteriota > Vampirovibrionia > Gastranaerophilales > UBA9971 > UBA9971. Next base: position 12,191 of record MFRJ01000018.1, on the reverse strand, counting down.
ATAATCCTAAATCTAGTGTTGAAGAAATAAAATTTGGACCAAGAAATATAAACTTTGGAAATTAATAAAGCTTAATTTAATATAAGTCCAACTTAAATATTTATTTAATTTTTCGAATTATTTAAGCTTGAGATGAAAAGCCGAATAAATTTAGCTTAAATAATATTTAATTGGAAAATTTAATAAATATTTATTGGAAAAAATAATAGTTTGATAAGAATATAAGAGGTATTAATTATGGATTTTAAACAGGGTGATTTTGAAAATATACTTATGAATGCAATCTGGGATATGGAAGAATTGGACTATGAAGAAATTGATGTGTCAGAAGTACAGTCAAGAATTAATTCGGAAGAACAAAGTTGGGCATATACCACTGTAAAAACTGTGCTTGACCGTTTAGTAAAGAAAGAATCTCTTGAAAGAGTTAAATTTAATAAAAAATTCTTTTATAAATCTATTATTTCCAGAAAAGAAGCAGGCATAAATGCTATTGAAAAACTTGCAAGACAATATTTTAAAGGAGAAATGAGAGAGCTTATTAAAGCAGCAGATAAAGTTTGTGCAGGTGTATTAATTTATAGATAATGAAAACTTCTTCTTTACAGGTACAGGATGAAAAAAAATATGTTGCTGAACTTATTTTTAAAGTTTTGACAGGAGAAATTTGTGTAAGAGAGGCTTTAGAACAATTTCCCTGTAAAATAGAAGATAATTCTCTGCAATGTGCTTGGCATGCGCTTGTTCATTTTGAAGCAGATGAGGATTTTCGAAAAAAAGATATTGAATATGCTCAAGAACAGGATAATTATTTAGAATCTCTTGCTATTATGTTACAAAATGGTGAATCTTTGCCGAAAAATGTAATAGAAGAATATAATAAATACTATGATCCGGTTATTAAATCTGAAACAAAAACTATTTTAAGCAAAATTAAAAGTGTTTTCAGGTTTATTATTTAGATTAAAGAATAGAAAAAGAGAGAAAATTAATTTGAAAAGACCAGCTCAAAACTTAGTAGAATTTGTTTTTATTATTCCTCTTTTGATTGCTATTTTGTTTGGAATACTGGAATTTGCTATATTTTACAGAAATGTAAATGCGGTTGAGGATATCGCAACAGAGGCTGCTGTAGCAGCATCAAGAAGACTTGTGCTTGATACAATGACCTCTAATAACATTGCAGACACTTCAAATACAGGTTTTAATAAAGCCGCCAAAGCAGCAAGAGATGTTGTTATGAAAAGAAGAGGCACTCTTGGTATTCCAGCTTTAACTCTTGCATATAATGACTTGGGGGCGGGTTTTGGCGCAAGACCTTATGCTCTTTATGAAATAGTCAGCACACAAACCAGGCTTATCGATGGAGTTTCTACGCCTATTATCACTCTTGTTGTTGATTATAGAACACCTAGTGAAGACGGAATTATGGTTCAGCTTATTTATCAATACAGAACATTGCTGGTGGGAGCTCAATTACCTATGTTAGGGAGTACGCCGGTTACTTTGATTCCAAGAGATATCCCTATAAGCAGTACAAGAATTAAACAATATTTAATATATTAAAACAGCACTTCTAAGAGTTCTATTAAAATTAGAGAAATATAAATTGAAAAAATGGTCTGAAAATTTCAATATTCCATTGCCTGAATGCGCTCAATGCGGAACGTGCTGTAATTGTGCTTCTCCTTCAGCTTCATATCTTAAGCTTCTTGAAAAAGCTGCTTCGGGAGAAGATTTTGCAAGAGATTTTTTTTCAATATTTGTTCCTTATAAAACTATTGAAGAGGCTAAAACACTTTATCCGAATATAATTGAAAGAAGCATAAAGTCCTCAAAAACAGGAGGAAGCAAAACTAAGCCGGAAGATTTGGTTTTTTACAAATGCCGGTATTATTCTAAAGAAAAACAATGTCTTATTTATGAAGACAGACCTGAATTATGCAGAGATTTTCCCGGTACTCCTTATGTGATTTTAGGAGAAAAATGTGCTTATTATAACTGGGCGCAGGAATGCAGGAAAAAATATAAAGATTTAATGCAAGAACTTGATAATTTAAAAAAATATAAAAAAGAGCTTGATAATTTGAAATACCAGCAAAAAGCAATAAAATTAAATTATCGGCTAAAGAAAATCCCTGAAGAATATAAATTTATGTGGCTTTGTCCGTCTATGAGTATAATTTCTCCGGGAAAATCCTGGCTTAAGGTTTATTGATATTAAAAAAGAGGCAATACAGCCTCTTTTTTAATTCTATACGAGAATTTTATACGAAATTAATGACGTCTTTTGCGTGCAGCTTCAGACTTGCGTCTTCTTTTAACGCTTGGTTTTTCGTATCTTTCTCTTCTTTTAATCTCGGACAAGATACCTGCTTTTTGGATTTTTTTCTTGAAGCGCTTAAGTGCGCTTTCAATGCTTTCGTCTTGACCTACTTGTATTTCAGACAATTGTTCTAACCCCCCTTCAAGTTTGAGGTTTATTTTGTTCGCAAATAGCAGTTTTTACTACTATTTGTGAATGTTATCACATCATTATGCTAATTACAATATCAATTGTAAAAATATGTTAAGTAACATTAAGAATTACCCTGGAGGCCAATCTAAAGGTCTTCCTCCAATTACATGCACATGTATATGGAAAACCGCCTGCCCTGCACCTTTGCCTGTATTGATTACGGTTCTGTAATTTTCTTTTATGCCCAATTTTTCTGCGGTTTTTTGTACCCCTTCAAGCAGTTTCCCCATCAATTCAAGGTCTTCAAGATCATTTAGGGATGAAAAATGTTCTTTTGTAATGACAAGGGCATGAAAAGGAGCTTGAGGGTTTAAATCTTTAAAAGAAACATAATCATTTGTTTCTAATATAAGTTCTGTTTTTATTTCTTTGTTTGCAATTTTGCAGAAAATACAGTCTTTATTCATTTTTTACTCCTTAATACTAACGTTTTTGTACAAAAAATTCTGCTTCGGCTATGGGTTTATCAAGATTATCCAGAGAAAAAATTCTTATAAAATAAGTTCCATCCTGATGTAAAACAAAATAATCAGATACAACATTAGGGTTTGAACCCCTTTCCATATCTACAGCGTAAGGAATTTCCATCTGTGGAATAGGATAGTTGTATTTATTGTCAAGTTTTATCGTCTGAAGCCTTAAAACAGTGCTTTCAATAGGTTGTTTGCTCACCAGTGCAAAATAAATTCGTTGTCTTTCTTTAAAAGTAGGGCTTTCCTGTAAAGTAGCTAAATTGTTTAAACTTATAGGATCAGCGCTTAAAAATATTGCCGCTTCTTTTTTATCGCACGCCGAAAGCAATAAAATTACTGCTATTATTAAAAGTGCCAGAAGATTTTTCATTAATTACCCTGAAAAGCCGGATCTTCTATTATAAGAGGAGGCAGGTCTGTCGTATTGTCAGGATTAATTTTAGGTTCATCCGGTATGTATTTTGTATTATCAATATTTCGGTTTTGAACGGGTTTTGTTTCCGGAACTTGTTGGTAAGTTCCCGGGCTTGTAGTCATTATTTGATTTAATTGCTGCTCTGTAGGGAAGGCTTTTAATCCTTCTGCCTCGGCTGCTTTTTCTTTGACACTTTGTTCGTTAGGTAATTTCCCTTTTAATTCTTTAATTTTATATTCGATTCCTTTAGCATTTTCGTCGGTTGGGGAAAGCGTAAGATATTGCTGATAATTCCTCAAAGCTGCCTGATAATTTTGAGATTGTTCTTCAAGAAGTCCCAGAGCATAATATGCATAAGAAAAATCAGGGGTAGAGAAAATTACTTCGTTATAATATTTCCGCGCTTCTTCAGTTTTTCCCATTTCCGCAAAAGTAAGCCCCATATTGAATTTGGCGTTGGAATTCTCGGACTGTAAAGAAAGAGCTTTCTGGTAATACTCAATGGCTTTATCGTTATTTAATTTGTCTTTATATGAATTGCCTGCCTTTATGAGTGTTTCAACGTTTTTGGGGTCAAGTTCAAGAGCTTTATTGTATTGGACTATAGCTTTATCAAACTGATCGGTTTTATACAAAGAATCGCCAAGTCCTATATACGCCTGCGCTTCTTTAGAATCAAGTTCTATTGCCTTTTGGAAAGCTCCTTGTGCTTCTTCAAATCTGTTTGTTTGAACAAGCGCTTTTCCATAATCTATAAATACAGTCTTATTTGTATTGTCCTTAGCGATTGCTTTTTCATAATTCAAAACAGCATCATTATACCTGCCCATTTTTTGGTAGGTATTTGCAAGCCCTGAAAGTGCGTAAAAATCTGAAGGTTTGGATTTAAGAGCCTCGTTATAATTCGCAATAGCCCCGTTATAATTTTTATTCAGGTTTTGTTGGTTAGCTTTTGCTATGAGCGCGCCTGTATAATCCTGTCTTACTCTGGTATTTTCTTTTAAAGTAAGGGATTTTTTATACAGTTCTAATGCTTTATCTACATCCTGTTTTGAGTGATAAGCAAGTCCAGCATTGTAATAAAGTTCAGCGTTGTCTTTATCAACAGCCAAAAGTTGATTATAAAGAGTTATAGCTTTATCATAATCCTTTGCTATGTGATAACTTCTTGCAAGGTCTTCTTTTATGTCTGTATTGTTAGGCTTAAGAGCAAGCGCTTTCTCGAATTTTTCTATAGCTTTATCTGTTTTGTTCATATTGCTGTAAAGAAGACCTACATTGTACAAAGCATTTACGCTGTCAGGAATGTCTTTTAAATAATCTTCGTAATATGAAACAGCTTCGTCTTCTTTTTTAAGGTCGGTTAAAAGAGCTGCGAGGTCGTATTTAAGCTGAGAAAGCTTAGGATTGATTTTTAAAGCGGCTTTAAATGACTCTACAGCTTTGTCTTTTTGGTTGGTATTTACATAAGCAATAGCCAAATTTGAATGAGCAGAAGGATCTGCGGGATTTCTTTCTATGCCCTGTTTTAGAATTGTTATTGCTTTTTCGTAATTTTTGTTTTGGATTAAAGCCTTGCCATAGTTTGTATATTCTTTGAATTCATCCGGCATGTTTGTCATAATAAATTCATACTGACTTATTGCATCCTTAGGCTGTTTATTTTTCATATACATAGAGGCAAGATTTTTTCTGGAATCGGCGTGTGCAGGGTAATAATAAATAAATTTGTTGTAATAGTCAACTGCACCGCTGGTATCGCCCATTAAAGACTTAACATTTGCAATATTTAAATAGTTAAATTTATATTCGGGAAACATATCAGAAGCCTGCATATAAGACTTCATAGCGTTTCCATACTGGTTTTGTTCCTGATAAATATTGCCCATACTTATGTATACAAATGAATCAGTCGGGTTAAGCTTCGCTGCTTCATTGTATTCCGCAATAGCATCCTGCCAGTACCCTAATTTAGAGAGTACATCAGCAAGTTTTATGTGTAAATCAGGGTCATTTTTTGCATATTCAATAGCCAGTTCAAGTTCTTTTTTAGCCCCCTGCATATCATCTGTTTTATAAAGCATTAAAGCGTTATTATAGTGAATCATCGCCTGTTGAGACATTGCAAAGCAAGAATTTGAAGTAAGAAAGGCAACAACTGCACACAGCGAAATAATTTTCATTTTAGCCTTATTCATAAACCGTCCCCGAACCCTGTTTTTTTATTACAAATATCTGTTTACTATTATAATACTTAATTTACTTTTTTTTAAATATAATTTCGTACCCTAAAATATCAGCAATTAAATCAACTTCTTTAAAAGAAATTGTATCTTTTCTGAGTTTACCTGACAAATTATTCAATGAATAATCTTTATTTAAATTTTCACCTAATTTTTTTGCTAATTCGGATAAAGTCATGTTTCTTTCAACAAGAATTTTTTTGATTTCGATACGAGAGTTCATAAGTTTAATCCTACAATAATATGTATAATATTGTACTTATTAGTTCAATATTACTCAAATTTGATTAAAGATGAATTGACTTATTGAACTATAAAACGTATAATTACATTTTATAATGTATTCATTAATCCAGAAGAGTATAAAACATTAAGATTAATTACAAAGGGAAATATTCATGAAAAATAGCAAAATAATTGATTAACTTGATAAATTAACGCTTGAAGCTGATATGTTGTTAGAAGTGTTAGATGATGCACTAAAACAAAATAAGGAAAAAGACGGCATTTGTTCTATTAGTTTTTTATCAGGAAAAATTAGAAAAAAATTCAGAAAAATAAGAGCATTATTTTAAATAAAGAGGTTCAAAACTTTTTCCACTATAGGAATATCGGGAAGTGTAAATTCGTATTTTGAAAGTTCATCAGGAGAAATCCATTTTACTTCTTCATGGTCGACCAACTTTAGTTCCCCGCTCAAATATTTTACTCTGTAAGCAATAAGTTCTATTTCGAGGTCGTTGCAAGAAAAAAAGCTTGATGCTATATAATCTTTGACTTCTACCTCTATATCAAGCTCTTCTTTAAGTTCTCTTTTTAGGCACTCTTCAAGGGTTTCGCCTTCTTCCAGTTTTCCTCCGGGAAATTCCCAATTTGCGCCGATGCATTTGCCTGATTTTCTTTTGGCAATAAGAATTTTGCCGTCTTTTTCTATTACACCTGCTGTTACTTTTTGCATAAAATAATTCCAAAATTTGTTCAAGACAAAATAATCATACAGCATTATTCTTTATATTATAATTTTTGTATGAGAAGAATAATTGATGCAAATTTAAATAGAGCGACCGAAGCACTAAGAGTTATCGAAGAAATCGCAAGATTTTATCTTGAGAATGAAGCTTTGTGCACTCAACTAAAATATTTACGGCATGAACTGGCTAAAGTTATTGACTCTAATTATGCAGATTTGCTTAAAAGTAGGGATACAGAAGGAGATGTTGGAACTTCTGTTGTAAATAAAACCGAAAAACAGGATATTTTAGATATTTTTAAGGCGAATTTCAAAAGACTACAGCAAGCTTTAAGGGTTTTAGCGGAGTATAGTTTGGCGGAAAGTATTGATATATCGGTATTTGAGAAAATAAGATATGAATCTTACACTCTGGAGAAAAATATGTTTGAAGAATTATCAAAAAAATTAAAGCTGAAAAAGCTCGAAGATAAAAAATTATATCTGGTGACTGACAGGAGTAACTTTTCTTCTGTTGATGAATTCTTGGATGCAGTCGGGGCTTCACTTAAAGGTGGGGTTCAGATAGTTCAGCTGAGAGAAAAAACAGCAACTGCAAAGGAATTTATCAAGCTTGGCAGGAAAGTGAAAGAGATTTGCGCTCTTTATGATGCGCTTTTTATAATAAATGACAGGGTTGATGTTGCTCACATAATAGGCGCTGACGGAGTTCATCTCGGGCAGGACGATATTGATATTGATTCCGCAAGACATATATTGGGAAAAGACGCCATAATCGGGATTTCTACCCATGCACCCGAACAGGCAGAAAAAGCAATGGCTTCGGGGGCTGATTATATAGGAGTCGGACCTGTTTTTGAAACTCCTACCAAGCCCGGAAGAAAGTCTGTAGGATTTGAATATGTTGAATGGGCTTCTAAAAACGCAAATATCCCATGGTTTGCAATAGGCGGAATAAACACAGAAAATGTTTCCGAGGTTATAAAATCAGGAGCTTCAAGAATTGCAATTGTAAGGGCAATAATTAATGCGGAAAAACCTGATGTTTCTGCAAAAACATTTGCGGAAATTTTGAATTTAAATATCAAAACTCTTATTTAGATATTTAATAAATTCGTTTTGTTGACAAACGACATACGACGGCTTACAATGTTATTATGATAAAAACTTTTCGACATAAAGGACTTAAGAATTTCTTTGAAAAAGGAGATATTAAAGGTATAAATCCTAATCACTCTCCAAAATTAAACAGGATTCTGACAAGATTGGATTTTGCGGAAATCATACAGGATATGGATTTGCCCGGATACAGATTACATCCTTTAAAAGGCGACTTGCAAAATTTATGGGCTGTTGATGTCAGTCAAAATTATAGAATTACTTTTAAATTTGAAGACGGAAACGCATATATTCTTGACTATCAGGATTATCATTGAAATAATAACTAAATAAGGACAAAGAAATATGATTTACGAAAGAGAAGTTGAAATAATGCATAACCCTAGTCATCCCGGCGCAATATTAAGGGAAGACGTTTTAAAGCCTCTTAATATGACTGTTACGGAATTTGCCAAAAAGCTTAAGATAAGCAGGCAGGTTTTGTCAGGAATTTTAAACGAAAAAATAGGAATTAGTCCAACAATGGCTCTAAAACTTGCAAAAGCATTAAACACTTCGGCAAGCAGTTGGTTAAATATGCAGGTTAAATACGACCTATGGCAGGCAAAACAGACTGTAAATACTGATGATGTTGAAGTAATCAATAAAAAAGAAGCGGCTTAAGAGTTTTTCAGGAGATATAAAAGATGTCTGGTCATTCAAAGTGGGCAACTATTAAACATAAAAAAGCAAAAGTTGATGCTCAAAGAGGTGTAAGCTTTGCAAAAGCCTCAAGAGATATAATGGTAGCAGTAAAA
>MFRJ01000018.1:447-3516 GCA_001784535.1 Candidatus Melainabacteria bacterium GWA2_34_9 | reverse complement strand
GCTGAAACAGGATGTGTCGGCTGGATATTTAAAGAGCAGGGCATAATTTCGGTGGAAAAAGATAATGTAAATCAGGATGAACTTTTTGATGCTGCTATAAACGCAGGCGCGGAAGATTTTATTGCTTCTGAAGAAGAAGAGGATTTTAAGATTATTACAACGCCTGATACACTTCAATCCGTGGCGGAAGAAATTGAGAAATCAGGATATAAAATTAAAAGCGCTGAAAAAACAAGAACACCTGAAAACACTGTCCCGGTGCAGGATGAAGAAACAGCAAAATATTTGCTAAGACTTTTAGGAAGTATCGAAGACCATGACGATGTCCAAAATATTTACGCAAACTTTGAAATGAGCGATGAATTACTGGAAAAGTTTAGTTAATTTTAAAGGAGACTTATAATAATGTCTTATGAATGGACTGATGATTTATCTACAAAAATAGAATGGATAGATAACCAGCATAAAGAACTTCTTAAACAAATAGAGTTTCTTTCTTTAGCTTTTGAAACAGGTAAAGGAAAGGAAGAAATAGTTCATACTCTCAAATTTCTTCAAGATTACATACTTGTTCATTTTAAAGATGAAGAAGAACTTCAAATAAAATACAACTATCCGTATTATTTAGCACATAAAAAATTGCATACAGATTTTATAGAGGATTTTAATAAATTTAAATATCAGGTTATCAATCATGGAACAAGCAGTTATTTAGCTCATGAAGTCAAACAAAAGCTTAATGACTGGCTAAGAAACCATATAAACCTCGTTGACAAAAGAATGGCAGAGCATTTAATGGAAAACAATAATTTGACTTCTGCTTAATAATTATGCAAGAACTCTTTTATTTTCCACATAAATATAATCTTTAATAACGCCTCTATGATTTTGTTTAATAGGATTTGTAGATTCAAACTTGTTAATAATTCTTGTCAACGTGCCTTGTGAATGAATGAGTTCCGGTCTTCCAGAGCGACAAAGTCCCTCTTCAGACCTTTCACTCCCGCTTCGCACAGGTTTAGTTTCCACAACAACAACGATGTTATTCATACATACTCCCTTTATCTCCCGAACCTATAGTTTTTAATCTATCGGTTTTATAAAAATCTCATTAAGCTGATTTTATTTTGTCGTAATTTGATGTTTTCTACATCAATCGGTGGATTTAAAAGGAGGTTAATTTGTATCTAAACCTTTTGGATGATATTTCTTCTTAAGGCTTTAAGCAAGGCACATTTGGAAAAAGAACCTGTTTGTGCTACGATTATATTGAAGAAATTTAACATAATTTATCTTTTAAATGTCTGGGATATGTTTGAAATTGAGGATAAATAATACTATAAATATTCGGAGAGGAATATAATGAGCCAACAAAGAATTTTTGGAGATGGAAAAATCGTCCCGATAAACATTAGGGATGAAATGAAACGCTCCTATATAGATTATGCAATGTCTGTTATAGTTGGAAGAGCGCTTCCTGATGTACGTGACGGGTTAAAACCGGTTCATAGAAGAATTATATTTGCTATGAACGAACTTGGTATGTACCACGATAAACCATTTAAAAAATGCGCACGTATAGTCGGGGAAGTTCTCGGTAAGTACCACCCTCACGGCGATACAGCTGTTTACGATGCTCTTGTTCGTATGGCGCAGGATTTTTCTACAAGATACCAAACTATCGACGGTCACGGAAATTTCGGAAGCGTTGATGGTGATTCCGCAGCGGCGATGAGGTATACGGAAGCCAGAATGACCAATATCACAATGTCAATGGTTAACGATATTGATTCAGAAACTGTTGATTTCGTTCCAAACTTTGACGGCAGTTTAGAAGAACCCGATATCCTTCCTGTAAGACTTCCTATGCTTCTTTTGAACGGAACAAGCGGTATTGCGGTTGGAATGGCAACAAACGTTGCTCCTCATAACCTTAATGAAATTGTCGAAGGAACAATCGCTCTTATTGATAACCCTGACCTTGATATTTCCGAGTTGATGGAATATATAAAAGGTCCTGATTTTCCAACTGGTGCAACTATTCTTGGTAATGAAGGCATAAGATCAGCCTTCCAGACAGGACGCGGAAGTATATTAATGCGCGCCGTAACTTCTTTTGAAGAAGTTGACGGAGGCAAAGGCAAGCATGACAGAACGGCTATAATTATTTCAGAACTTCCTTATCAGGTAAACAAAGCGAATCTCGTTGAAAAAATCGCTGAACTCGTTAAAGAGAAAAAGCTTGAAGGCATAAGTGATTTAAGAGATGAATCAGACAGGGACGGAATGCGCGTTGTAATCGAACTTAAACGCGATGCAAAACCTGATGTGGTTCAAAATAATTTATTCAAACACACTTCCATGCAAACTTCTTTCGGGGTGAATATGGTTGCTCTGGTTAATAAACAGCCGAGACTTCTTAATGTTCATCAGATACTGACTGAATTTATAGAGCATAGAGTTGAAATTGTAACCAGAAGAACTGCTTTTGATCTAAAAAAAGCAAAAGCAAGAGCACATATTTTAGCAGGTTTAATTATCGCTCTTGGTAATCTTGATAAAGTTATAGAAATGATTAAAACTTCTAAATCAACGGAAGCAGCAAGAAATTCTTTAATAGAAATTTACGGACTTGATACTGATCAGGCAAATGCTATTCTTGAAATGCAATTAAGAAGATTAACAGGCTTGGAACAGGAAAAAATCAACGCCGAATATCAGGAATTAAAACAAAAAATCGCTGAATTTGAATCAATTCTTGCGAATAGACAAAAAGTGCTTAATATTATCAAAACAGAACTTGAAGCAGATAAAGAAAAATTTGGCGATGAAAGACGCACCCAAATTATTCCTTATCAAGATGAATTAAGTATAAAAGATCTCACTCCTGATGATCCGATGGCTATTTTTATTACCCGTCAGGGCTATATAAAAAGGATTTCTCTTGATACATTTGAGAGACAAAACAGAGCCACAAAAGGAAAAGGCGGAATGAAAACAAGGGATAATGACGATGTTATGCACTTCTTTACAGCGACAATGCATAACAAAGTACTTTTCTTTACCAGC
>MFRJ01000018.1:0-290 GCA_001784535.1 Candidatus Melainabacteria bacterium GWA2_34_9 | reverse complement strand
TCCTCACTAAAAACGGATTTATCAAAAAAATCGAATTAAGTCATTTCAGCGCAATTAGAAGAAGCGGTATTATAGCAATGGGGCTGGGCGAAGATGATATGCTCGGCTGGGTAAATCTTACTGATGCAAAAGATGAAATTATAATCGGTACAAGTCTTGGTATGGCTATAAGATTTGCTGTTTCTGACCTCAGACCTTTAGGAAGAAGCGCGCGAGGAGTTACCGCAATCAAGTTAAGACGAGATGATTCAATTGTCGGCTGTGATATAATTCCGAAAAATTACACAGCG
>MFRJ01000017.1:1951-11098 GCA_001784535.1 Candidatus Melainabacteria bacterium GWA2_34_9 | reverse complement strand
TTATAGTGGATGAAACTTCAAGTTTAAAACAATATTATAAAATTGTGTCCACAACAACAACCACCTCACATGTTTTTCACGCTGTCATGTATAATATGGTAGCGTGACTTTTTTATTAATAGGAGAATTAAAAATGAACCAGTATACCCCATCCCCTGCACCACAAGTTAAAACAAGAAAACCTGTCCTTATTTTCTTAAAAATAGTAGGTCCTCCTCTGGTTTTATATGTGGAAAACAGCGAGGCTGTTTATCAGGAAATCAAACAAATTATTGCCGGTGCAAATGAACAATCACCAAAACTTATTGAAAAAACAGGAAAAGGTCCTCTGAAAAAGCTTGCCGTGCTTGATACTCAAATAGCAGGTGTGGCTCTTCAAGAAGAAAATGTTGCAATTTAAGAAAAAAGACAGGCTGTTAAAATAGCCTGTCTTTTTAATATCAACTTATTTAATTATGAGCAGCAGTTGCCTGAACAGCAGCAACCAAGCCCGAGTGCTTTCTTGGCTTCTTCCATATTAACTTCGATACGTCCGTCAACCGCAACGCCTTCCGCTGTTTTGTCGGAAATTTTCAGAGGGTTGATGTCGAGTTCTTTAATGAAGCTAAAATCTGTTACAAGTTGAGAAAGTCTTAAAAGAGTTTCTTCTATCTGGTCAATATTAGCAGAACCTTCTCCTCTTGCGCCTTTTAAAATTTTATAAGCTTTTACTGACTGAACCATTTCTTTTACGTCAATATCAGTAAGAGGATTTACTCTAAAAGCAACGTCTTTAAGGGTTTCTACAAAGATACCGCCTAGTCCGAACATCATCAAGTGTCCGTATTGTGGGTCTGTTGCAACACCGCAAACCATTTCTCGGTTGCCTTTGACCATTTCCTGAATAATTACGCCGTCAAGGTCTTGCGCAATATTTCTTGCTTCGAGCCTTTGGATAAGCGCATCATATTCTTCTCTAAGGTTTTCTTCGCTTGTAATTCCAACAATTACACCACCAACTTCTGTTTTGTGAGAAATTTTTGTTGATGTAATTTTCATTACAACAGGATAACCTATTTTATTTGCTTCGTTAGCTGCTTCATTAACGTTTGAAGCAAAAGCATATTTACATGTTCTAATACCATAAGCATCAAGAACATCTATTGACTCTAAAGTCGTAAGCTGCCCTCTGCCTTCTTTAAGCGCAGAAGCAATAATATCTTTTGCTTTATTTTTATTTACACTGAAGTTAGGTGTTTTTCCTTCTTGTCTTTCCATCCACACGCGCTGTTGATAAAGCTTAGCAATAGAATTTGCAGCTGATTCAGGATATTGATAGAAAGGAATATTTGTTTTGATTTTGCTGAGCTCATTGAAGAAATTGCTTGGCGTCATCATAACGCAAAGAATAGGTTTCTCCGGATGCTTAGCTTTAACGTCCATAACGGTTTTAGCAATTTCCATAGGGTCCACGTTAGCAAATGGAACGGAAATCATCATAATCGCATCAACATTTTCATCAGCTATAACAGCTTCAAGAGTTTTTGGATAATGCTCAAGAGGAGCTGTAGCAATCATATCAATAGGATTTTTTACGCTTGCCGCTGCCGGGAGGAAGCTTCTTAAATATTCTTTTGTTTTGTCGGAGATAGTTGCCATTTCTAAGCCTAGCTCACAAATTGCGTCAGTTGCCATAATTCCCGGTCCACCTGAGTTTGTAATTACTGCAACTCTTTTATCTTTCGGAATAGGACAATTTTCAAAAGCCTGAGCTACTTCAAACATTTCAAGAACGGAGTTAGCTCTTATAACGCCACTTTGTTTCAAAAGAGCGTCTGCTGCAAGGTCTGCACCTGCCAATGAGCCGGTGTGTGAAGAAGCTGCTGAAGCTCCTGCTGCTGATCTTCCTGCTTTAATAGCTATTATAGGTTTTTTCTTGGAAACTTCTTTTGAAAGCCTGCTGAATTCAGCAGGATCAGAGATTGTTTCCATATATAATAAAATTTGATCTGTATTTGGTTCGTCTTTCCAGTAATCAAGAAAGGTTTCTGTTGTGCAATCTGCGGCATTTCCGATAGAAACAAACTGGCTTAATCCAACTTTTAAATCTTCCAGAAGATTTAAAATAGCTGCACCTAAAGCTCCTGACTGAGAAATAAAAGCTGTTCTGCCTGCTCTAGGCAACGCCATCGCAAATGAAGCGTCTAATCTAACCTCTGAAGCTGTGTTTATAACGCCAAGACAGTTTGGACCGACTAATCTCATTCCATATTTTTTAACTTGTTCAGCCAATGCCTGTTCGGCTTTTAATCCTTCTGCGCCTGTTTCTTTATAGCCTGCAGAAATAATTACAAGACCTTTAACACCTTTTTGGGCACATTCATCGATTGCAGCAGGAACAAAATCTTTAGGAATGATTATTACTGCCATATCAATACTGCCTGAAATATCAAGAATACTTTTATAGACTTTTAAACCGCATATTTCTTCTGCTTTTGGGTTTACAGGATATAAATCACCTGTAAAACCATATTTTATAAGATTGCTTAAAATTTCGTTGCCGACCGCACCTTCTTTTGTTGAAGCACCAATTATAGCAATTGATTTGGGTTGCATTATCGCATCAAGTTCTTTACTCATTTTCCGTTTCCTCTCTAAAATAATATCGATATTCTTATTAAAATACGCTAAAAAGTTTGTGTAAACCAATAGAATGTTAAATGTTTATAAAGATTTTAACTGTACCCTTGCGGAAGCCATTCGCGAATCCTAAATTTTGCCCCTAATTCCTCCGTTATTTTTTTGCATTTTTCGACGTCTATTTTATAATCACCATAACCTGTAACTATTGTTGCGGTTGTATCAATGCCATTTTTAACACACTCAGAAATAAAATCCTTAACTGCCTGATACACTGTTTCTGCATCATAACTTGATTTTGAAAGTTCCTGATAAAGCTCTGAATTTTCTGCGTTCAGGCTTATCGAAATTTTATCTATAAGCCCAATTAATTCAGGAACTATATTTCTTTTATGGATTAAATTTCCGTGCCCATTTGAATTTACCCTGACTTGAACATCAGGATAATTTTGTTTTATGAATTTTGCGACGTTTTTAACTATATCAAGCTTGATTAAAGGCTCTCCATACCCGCAAAAAACAATTTCCTTTGTATTATCAATAAAAGTTTCTTTTATTTCCCTGATTATGTCCTTGTGGGAAAAATCTTCCTCTTTCAGAACTAAATTTACTCCGCCGACGCTGTCAGTTGCACTTTTTATACATGACACGCATTCGTTTGTGCATAAGTTGGTTACGTTTATGTACATTGAGTTTCCGAGGTAATAGGCAAATTTATTTTGTGTTTTGTTGGTCATCTTTTATCATTCCTCAGCAAAATTATAGACCTATCAAAACACTATTTCAATAAATTTAAAATAAAACTCTAACGCTTCCCTAAAAGCCAGAGCAGTTTTTCAACATAAGCAACTGTATTAGGAAACACTTTATCAATAAGCTTATCCATTCCTTTAGAAAGTTTTTCTTGATCGCTTCCTCCATTTAATTTTGCACCAATAACAGCAAAAGCTTCTCTTTTCCCTTGCGTATTAGCCTTTTGCGGATTACTGCCCTGAATTAAATAGTTAATATAAGTATCTGCATCTTTAACTTTCTTACCATATTTTTTCATATTTTCAGGTAAATTTTTTATATCTTTTAAATATGCTTTTGTAAAACCTTTTGTATCTGTAAAAAATTCATTTCCTTTAAAAATTTTTCCAAATAAACTATCTAATCCATGTAAGGTCTCATGTCTTACCAAAGTAATATTTGGTTTTGGTTGATCAATTGGTTTTTCAAATAAAGCTATAAATCCAACAGCAGAAAAACCCGGAGCATTATCTACTGTTGTACCTTCAGGCCATCCTTCAGGATGATGTCCTTTTAGCTCAGGGAAAATATCTGATGTTTTTTGTGCAATCTTATATCTTAAATTTTGACCTTTTATTGTCTTTTGTCCAACTATTCCCATAGATTCAATGCCTTGAGCCATTTCTTTTACAAAAGCATCAGAAACAGGAGAATTGGAGAATAAATCTATATATTTTCGTGCATTTATTCCTTCAAAAGAAATTTTTCTTTCATTTCTTTGAAAAATTGCATTATTATTTGAAATTCCAACAGACATAATTGTACCTATTTAATATAAGTTTTAAACGTCTGTGAAATTTCAAAATTGTTAAAAAACCTGAGTTCTAAATAGAATTGCAACACTTTGTTACAATAAAAAATGAAAGGATGATAATTTTAAATTTTTTCTGTCCGATTTCTACGGCATATTATAGTATTATAAATATTTTCCACTCCGTCTGTTTTTATTGTTTTAAGCCCAATTTTGCTTAATTTTTCTATATCATAATTCTGATTAAACAATTTTATATCAATATTTTCATGATATCTGGCAAAAACTGACGACCCTAATTTTTCAAGATATTGTGCAGTCTGGATTTCATGAATTTCACTTGCTATTATTATACAGGGGAGACCTGTTGCATTTGCTTCAAAAGGCGTAATACCACCTCCCGTAACAGCTATATCATAATTATAAAACTCTTCAATAAGTGAAGTAACTGTCTTTTTTATAATAAACCGGTCATCTATAATATTTTCAAGCTCTTTTTTATGCTGGAAAGATGGACCTGTAATAATAGTTGCGGATTTATCAAGGTTTTTTAGAATTTCAACAACCTTAAGCGTTACCCCGTAAGTATCGCTGCCTCCTAGTGTTACAAGAATTCTTTCGGTTTTTGTTCTTATTCTTTTATATTTTTCAATTTCTTTATTAAGAATTAAATATTTTATTCCCGTTAATATTTTTTTGCCTTTTAATTCTTCCGAATTATTAAATGAAAGTGCGGCAATATTTATGTCGGCAAGTTTTGCGCCCGTTCCCCTATCATCAAAAGTTACTAATTTTATGTTATTTTTAACAACATTTTGAGAATGCTTTATGTCAGTATCAAGTCTGTCATTTATCCATAAATCAATATTGTATTTATTAATTAATACAGACTCCCAGTCAGACTGAAAATCTGATAAATTAACAATTTCATGCGGTATATTTTTTTCTTTAATAATAAAAACAGCGTTTTTATCGTTATTAATGAATATTACATAATTTTGTTTTTTTTCTTTTAAATATTCAATAAGGTTTAAGACTCTGAAAAGATGTCCCATTCCTCTTTGATGAGAAGATTCAATACATATTCCAAACATATTTTTGATTATTTTTTATTTAATACAAGTAACATTGTATCAGTCATTTTATTTTGAGTTAACTCTTTTTTATATAAATCATTAATTTCTTTTGAGAAAAAGTTAGTATATTGGGAGAAATCGAAAGGTTTTCTGTTTTTTAGCCATGAAAAAGCATTATCAATTCCCCATACTTGATAATAATGGATTTTATTAATTTTATAATCGCTTAAATGCTTTCCTGTATTCATTTTTCTAGTATATCTCATCAATTGAGGTTATCTAGAGCCTAATTAAAATAAAAATTACACTCTTCCTCTTCGGTCATAAT
Organism: Candidatus Melainabacteria bacterium GWA2_34_9; assembly: GCA_001784535.1. Lineage (GTDB taxonomy): Bacteria > Cyanobacteriota > Vampirovibrionia > Gastranaerophilales > UBA9971 > UBA9971. Next base: position 5,532 of record MFRJ01000017.1, on the reverse strand, counting down.
TTTATCTAAAAATTGTAAACCGCAACAATTGCACTCTATTAAGTTAGTTTTATCACAATCAAATATACTTTTCATATTGTATTACCAATTGAACAAGTTCTTTTGTATTAATATATTCATTTTCACTATTATCAACTATAAAACAAGCCTTTTTATGGTCTTCTTCATTATCAATAGTAAGTCTTATATCATGTCTGTTTTTTTCTTGTGGAGGTATAAGAATGGTAGACTTAAATATTTGTGGATTTTCAAGCATATATTCGTTTACATGTTCTAGATGATGAGGATCTTTTCCTTCATAATAACTTTTTTCAAGTGACTCAAGTGTAAAAATTTCTGCTCCTATCCCAACAGGAAGATTTTCAAAAGAATTTGAATAATCAGAATTGGTTTTTATATGCAGATCTATTAAATTATCAAGTTCTTCTATATCAACAAACGGATTATCTCCGGTAAGCCTGATAATATTCTTAAATCCATACTTTTTAGCACAAAGATAATACCGCTCAAGCACATTGCTTTCACTTCCTCTAAAGCACTCTATATTATTTTTTTTGCAAAATTCTTGAACCCTGTCATCACCATGCAAATCAGAGGTTGCAATAACATTTAAAACAGAGTGTTTAAGAAATTTCAACCTGTAAAAAATATGTTCTAAAAGGGATTTGTTCCCAATTTTTTTAAAAATCTTTCCCGGTAGACGAGTTGACCCCATTCTTGCCTGAACAATTATTCCGATTTTAGATTCTGTCATTAACTAAAATCACTCCATTGCAGTATTTCATCTGCTTCTATATCTTTATGGGCAATTTTCCCGAGAATCTGCTCATAATATTTGGGTTCAATTCCTGTCCCGGGACGTTTCATATAAATATTGTCAGAAGAGAATAATTCTCCTTTTTTAATATTTTTTATTGCAACAATACTTTTTCTGTTATTAATTCTATTTTGAACTTCCACTCCGTAAGGTATTTTAACTTCTGAACCTTTCATAATTTCAACGGTTCTGATGCTGTCAACAATATATTTCATCTCATCAGGAGTGGCACTGATCATATGATCGGGTCCTTCTGCCTTTTTGTCAAGCGTAAAATGTCTTTCTACCACATTTGCTCCCATTACTGCTGCAGCTATACAGGTTAAAGGTGTTAAAGTGTGGTCAGAAAATCCTATTAATAAATCAGGAAATTCTTTTTTATAGGTATTTATCACGTTTAAATTAACTTGTTCAGGATAAGTAGGGTAGCCGGAGATACAGTGAAGCAGGACTATTTTTTTATTACCTTGCGATAAAATAGTTTCAACTGCTTCTTTAACTTCGTCCAGGGTACACATTCCCGTAGAAAGCACTATAGGTAAACCTGTTTTAGCGCAATATTTTATGAAAGGAATATTAGTTGCATCATCTGCTCCAAGTTTTATTGCTTCCATCCCAAGTTTTACTAACATATCAAGATCTTCAGGATGAGAAGGCGTTGAAAACCAATCAAGATCTTTTGATTTAATATAATTTATTATTTTTTTATGAAGTTCTTCCGATATTTCATATTTCTTAAAATATTCGTATTGACTTATTTTACCTGTGTTTTCCATATCAAAAAATGCAGTTTTGGAACTTATATTTTCTGCTTTGTAAGTTTGGAGTTTAACGCAATCAACTCCGGATTCTTTAGCCGCATCTATTAATTTTATTGCTTCTTTATAAGTTATAAAATTGCCGCCTATTTCAGCTATTATATAGATTGAATTTCTCTTTTCCAAAATTATATCCAGTTTCATACTTTCTTTCCTAATTTTCAAAATTTTAATATTGTCCAATTTGCATATCGTTTCTTTTTTAAAATTCCCCGATATGCTATATGTCTTTATATAATCAATTTTTAATTATCATTTGTACATATTACATTATATTTATTCTTTTTCAGAAAATGATATAGTAATAAATGTATTAGATTCATTATTTTCTAACAAAATTATATTATAAGGAGCTAGAAATGGAAATAAAGTTATTGATAAAAAGGAACTTAGTGATGAAATGCTCATCATAGTAAGAAAAATTAAGTAATTTAAATGATTTCATTCTTTAATATATTTTTAAGACCTTCTTTAAATGAAATTTCAGGATTCCAACCCAGTTCATTTTTTATTAAAGTACAATCTGCAACCGTGTCTGGAATTTCATTTTGTCTTTTTTCATTCCGGCATAAATACTCAATATTACCTGAATAAACCGAAGTAATCATATTGATTACTTCCAATACAGAATATGATCCGCCACTGCCTAAATTAAAAGTAATATTATATTTATCATAATTTAAACAAGAAACACAGCCTTTTATAAAATCCTTTATATGAAGATAATCACGCTTGGGGCTGTCATCTTTAACTATTATCTTCCCTGTTTTTAGCTGTTCCAGAAGAAAAGGGATAAGAAAATTATTGTTTTGTCCTTCACCGTAAAGATTAAATGGTCTTAAAATAATCGATTTTATACCATAGTTTTGGGAATAAAATCGGCATATTTCTTCTCCCATCCACTTTGAGTGTGCATAAGGGTTATTCGGCCGCACCGGATGTTCTTCATTAATTGGTAAATATTTTGGAACCCCGTAAATATATGCACTAATATATATAATTTTTGCAGATATTTTTCGGCAAAATTCAAGCACATTTTGTGTTCCAAGTGTATTTGTCCTGTAAAACTCTGACGGATTAACCCAACTATCAGGAATATAAGTACTTCCTGCCAAATGATAAACTGTATCTATATCTTTATCAACAAAGGAGTTAAAAGCCAAAGGATCACAAATGTTATATCCTCCTGATCTTGAAAAAGAGAAAATATTATGCCCCAGCGACATCAACTCTGAAACGAGATATTTACCTATAAACCCTGAAGCTCCAGTTACTAATATATTTTTAGACATTATTGTCCTATTTCTTGTTTCCTGTTTACATAGTTTTTTATTATAAATTTTCTGCCGTTTACTTCTGCTGTTTCGCTGTCTTCTGTAAGTCTTGGAAGATAGCAATTTTTACATACTGGAATTTCTTTAAAACCGCATTGCTTTTTATGAATATTCCTCATTCTTTTTAATTTTTCGCCGTGCCATATTTCATAAATTGTTTGATTGTTTGCATCTCCAACTATTTCAAGCCCCTTTTGATCATTGGAACACATCATTGCATAACCATCAACAGCAATAATTATTCTTTGATAATGTTGAGGACAAGAGAAATCTTCGTCATAAATTATATCTTCGTCTTTATCTAGATAATCAATAAGCGGATTGAATGCTATACCATCAACATAAGGTTCAAAAGTATTATAGTAAGCTTCCGGATTTTCTTTTATTGCCGGCCATATACCCTGTACTTTTATAACCGGCTTATTAGAATTGTTTTTTTCTTTAATTGCTTTTATATTCTTAATTTTTTGAAGGGTATCCAAAAATTTTAAAGGCTTGCGGACGTTTTCATAATTTTCATTTAGTCCGTCAATAGAAATAGTAATCCAATCAACTCCTGCAAGCATGATTTTTTCAAAGTATTCATCCGTTAATTTACTTGCATTTGTTAAA
>MFRJ01000017.1:0-1917 GCA_001784535.1 Candidatus Melainabacteria bacterium GWA2_34_9 | reverse complement strand
AAATTCTGCGTTAATTTTTTTCTTATATTCATCAGTTATCGTATAGCACATCGGGCATTTTAAATTGCAAACAGTTGATAACTCAATATCTACAAGCAACGGATATTCTGAAACAATTTTTTCTTTTGCGTATTTTATCCAATTAGCCCTATATTCTTTATATTTGTCTTCCCACCCTTCACTCAAATGCTTTTGAAATAATATTTGCCGTTCAGGTGATTCCATATTGTAATTACCTTTATTTATAGGGATATTTAAGTTTTTCATAATATTTTATCCTTTTTCCGATGATTTTAAAAACTTATTTTTTAGTAAAGAAAATTCTTCTATTGCTTTTTCATAATCATCAGGTCTTCCTATATCCAGCCAATAACCCGAAAATCTCTCAATTTTCACTTCTTTGCTATCTTTTAACAATTCCAGCATTAAGTTGTCAAATCCGTATAATTTATTCTCGGGAATGTAATCAAGAACCTTTTTATTAAGCATATAAATGCCCATACTTACATTATATCGAAGAACAGGTTTTTCTTTAAACCCGGTTAATAAATTTTCGCAACTAACTTCTAAAACACCGTACTCTGTAATTTCTTCTCTATTCGTTGAAGATATTGTAAAAATACTATTATTATTGACATGGGCACTATAAAATCCGCTATAATTAATATCAGATAATACATCCCCGTTCATCACAAGAAAATTTTCCGGTAAATTAGGAATAAGTTTTAAAGGTCCCATTGTTCCAAGTGGTTTATTTTCAAGTGAATAATCTATTTTAATGTTCCACTTGCTGCCATCGCCAAAGAATGCTTTTATTAAATCAGCCTGATGATTTACAGCCATAGTTATATGATTAAAACCGTGTTCAATAAGCTGTCTAATTATTATTTCCACAATTGGATATTCTCCAACAGGCATAAGCGGTTTTGGCAAAACAACTGTATAAGGTCTTAATCGGGTTCCAAGCCCTCCGCAGAGTATAATAGCCCTTTTAGACATTATAAATATTCTCCTTATATTTTTTAAGATTTTCAGGAATTATAAACCATTCTATTGTTTCTTTTAGACCGTCTTTTAAGGAATATTCCGGTTTGAAACCTGTAAGTGTATTGATTTTTGTATTATCGCACCAAAGTCTGTTGACTTCCGATTTTTCAGGACGAAGTCTTTGTTTGTCTGTTATAAATTCAATATCGCTATTCATAAGCTCTTTTATAATGTTTAATGTATCACCCACAGATATTTCATAATTAGAACCAATATTAACTATTTCACCTATTGCCTTGTTACACTCTGCAAGTTCTATAAACCCATTGCAGGTATCTTTAACATAATTAAAATCTCTAGTGGGTCTAGTATCACCTAACATAATCTGTTTTTTGCCGCTGGCTATCTGCGTAATTATTGTTGGAATAACCGCTCTTGCTGACTGTCTCGGTCCAAATGTATTGAAAGACCTTACTATTGTTAGAGGCAAGTTAAATGATCTGTAAAAACTTTCTGCCAGCGCATCAGCTCCTATTTTTGTTGCTGAATAAGGAGATTGGGGTTGTAAAGGATGTTTTTCGTCAATTGGAACATATTGAGCTGTACCATATACTTCACTTGTTGAAGTATGTATTACTTTAGAAACTTGATTTTGCAGAGCAGCCTGGCAAATATTTAATGTTCCATTAATATTTGTGTCTATATAAGAATCAGGAGCTATATATGAATAAGGAATAGCAATTAATGCAGCTAAATGAAATATAACATCAATATCTTTAGTAATTTTATTTATAAAGTTAGTATCTCTAATATCTCCGCATATTACTTCAATTTCATCAATACAATCGATATTTTCCAACCATCCCCAATTATTAAAAGAATTGTACAAAGAAAGTGCTTTGATTTTAGCATCTTTTTTAACCAGCATTT
>MFRJ01000016.1:17396-17512 GCA_001784535.1 Candidatus Melainabacteria bacterium GWA2_34_9 | reverse complement strand
TGACCCAAAAACTATTCAACACATTAGAAAAAAAATGCAAATAATCTTTCAAAACCCTTATTCAAGTCTTAATCCGAGAATGACAGTAAAAGATATTTTGAGAGAGCCTTTTATAA
>MFRJ01000016.1:16853-17317 GCA_001784535.1 Candidatus Melainabacteria bacterium GWA2_34_9 | reverse complement strand
CGTACTTAACAGGTATCCACACGAATTTTCCGGCGGTCAAAGACAAAGGATAGGAATAGCAAGAGCGTTAACCCTCCGCCCTGAATTTATTGTGGCTGACGAGCCTGTGAGTGCACTCGACATAAGTATTCAGGCACAGATAATTAACCTTATGCAAAAGCTCAAAAACGAACTCGGGTTGACTTATTTATTTATATCACACGATTTAAGTGTTATAAGATATGTATGCGACAGGGTTGCCGTAATGTATCTTGGCGAAATTGCAGAAATAGCACCAACGCAGGAATTGTATTCAAATCCGAAACATCCTTATACTCAGGCATTATTAAATTCTGTTCCTGTTCCTGACCCAAATAAAGATCTTTCCTCAAGAATTATCTTAAAAGGCGATTTGCCGAGTCCTGTGACCATGCCTTCAGGTTGCAAATTCCATACAAGATGTCCTTATGTAATGGATATTTGTT
>MFRJ01000016.1:15405-16694 GCA_001784535.1 Candidatus Melainabacteria bacterium GWA2_34_9 | reverse complement strand
ACTTTATAACAAACGAATTTAAAGATGCAGGCGTTGATTATGTTGCCGGTATTGAGTCAAGAGGATTTATTTTTGGAGCTCCGGTTGCTTATAATCTAGGAGCAGGGCTTGTAATAGTAAGAAAGCCCGGCAAACTTCCGGCTGAAGTTGAACAGGTTGAATATGCTCTTGAATACGGCACTGATTGCGTAGAAATTCACAAAGATGCAATCGAACCGGGTAAAAAAGTTCTTCTTATTGACGATCTTCTTGCAACAGGTGGAACTGCTGCTGCTTCCTATCACCTTATTGAAAAAATTGGTGGAATCCCTGTCGGTATAGCTTTTGCTGTGGAATTAACATTCCTTGACGGTAGAGAAAGACTTACAGCAAACAAAGACGTTAAATTGGTTTCAATGGTTAAATATTAATGAAATGTTATTTGTGTGAAAACACAGATCATCTGGATGTAAAAGGACAGGTAAGAGACAATCCTGCTATAAAAATCAGGAAATGCAGCTCTTGCGGTCTTGTTTTTCTCGATGATTCCAGTCATATTGACGATAAATTTTATGAAAATAACGGCATGGCAAATACAATTAATTTAAATTGTAATTTTGCAGAAACAGATGCTTTTGACACACAAAAACGTTTTAAACTTTATAATGAACAACTTATAAACAAACGAGTACTTGATTTTGGTTGCGGAAGCGGAAGTTTTCTTGCATGTATGAAAAAAGAAAATATTACGTCGCATTTATTCGCTCTTGAACCTAACCAAAAACATTTTGATTTTTTAAATTCAAATTTTACTCTTTATAAATCAATAGATGAGATTCCGGACAAAAGTCTTGATTTTATAACAATGTTTCACGTGATGGAACACCTGAAAGACCCTTTGGAAATATTAAATGCACTTTACAATAAGCTTACTGAAAACGGAAAAATCATTATCGAAGTTCCAAACTGCGATGATGCTCTATTAAGTCTTTACGATAGCGATGCCTTTTCTAAATTCACTTACTGGAGCTGCCATTTATATTTATTTAACAACGAAACTCTCAAGATATTATTAGACAAAACGCATTATAAAATCGATTATATTAAACAATATCAGAGATATTCTTTTGCAAATCATATTTATTGGTTGGCAAAAGGAAAACCCGGCGGGCATATAGAATGGAACTTCCTTGATGACAAGGCTTTACAAACCATTTATGAAGAAAAGCTGGCTGAATTAGGAAAATGTGATTCTGTTATTGCAATGATTACCCGATAAGGTTTATTTCTCAATAATAATATGGTCAAAG
>MFRJ01000016.1:13685-15384 GCA_001784535.1 Candidatus Melainabacteria bacterium GWA2_34_9 | reverse complement strand
CAATATGGGAAAAGTAGTAAGTATTAGTACATAAAAGAAAAAATGATAAAAAATATTAGGAATTTCTGCATAATAGCACACATAGACCACGGGAAATCAACTCTGGCTGATCGTTTGCTTGAAAAAACCGAAACTGTAGCCAAAAGAGATATGATGGCGCAACTTCTTGATACTATGGATATAGAAAGAGAAAGGGGTATTACCATCAAACTTCAGGCCGCAAGAATGGATTATACCGCTAATGACGGCAATGATTATATTTTAAATCTTATTGATACTCCAGGACACGTGGATTTCAGTTATGAAGTTTCAAGAAGCCTTGCCGCATGCGAAGGTGCACTTCTTGTCGTTGATGCAACACAGGGTGTAGAAGCTCAAACAATGGCAAATGTTTATCTTGCCATAGAACAAAATCTTGAAATAATTCCTGTTATAAATAAAATAGATCTTCCTAGCGCTGACCCTGAAAGAGTAAAGCATGAAATAGAAGAAATATTAGGTATTGATGCTTCTAATGCAGTGCTTGTGAGCGCAAAATCCGGCATAGGCATAGAAGACGTGCTTGAAGCTATCGTGAAATATGTTCCTGCTCCGGAAGATACATCTAATAAACCCCTAAGAGGTCTTATTTTTGACAGTTATTACGATCCATTCCTTGGTACAATCGCTTATTTCAAAGTTATGGACGGACAAATTAAAACAGGCGATAAAATAAGATTTATGGCAAACAAAAAAGAATTTGAAGTTTTGGAACTTGGCTATATGAAACCTCAAAGATGCCCTGCAAAAGAGCTTAAAACAGGCGAGGTTGGCTATCTTGCAGCTTCAATAAAAGAAGTATGCCAACTTGTCGGGGATACTATCACTCTGGTTGAAAATCCTGCCAAAGAAGCACTTCCCGGATACAAAAAAGCTGTTCCAATGGTTTTTTGCGGAATGTATCCTGTAGATAACGACCAGTATCACGAACTCAAAGACTCTCTTGACAAACTCAAGCTTAATGATTCAAGCATCACTTTTGAACCGGAAACATCTTCTGCTCTCGGGTTTGGATTCAGATGCGGGTTTTTGGGACTTCTTCACATGGAAATTGCACAGGAAAGACTCGAAAGAGAATACAATCTTTCTCTTATAACTACAGCTCCCAGCGTTATTTATAATGTGTACAAAAGCGACGGGACAATGATACAAATTGACAACCCTGCAAATTTACCACTACCACAATATTTAGACCGTATTGAAGAACCTTATGTAAAACTTAACATCTATACTCCCAATGATTACACTGGGGCTTTGATGGATTTGGCGCAGGGAAAACGCGGCATATTTAAAAATATGCATTATATTGACGATAAAAGAGTGGATATCGAATATGAACTTCCTTTAAACGAACTTGTCACAGACTTTTATGACCAACTAAAATCCCGTTCAAAGGGTTATGCAAGCATGGATTATGAATTCAGCGAATACAAAAAATCCGATCTGGTAAAACTTGATGTACTTCTTGCAGGTGACGTAGTTGATGCATTAAGTATAATTGTACATAGAGATAATTCGTTTTATATAGGTCAAAAACTTACAAGCAAGCTTAAAGAGATAATACCGAAACAGATGTTTGAAGTGCCGATTCAAGCAGCTATCGGCGGAAAAATAATCGCAAGAACAAACGTAAAAGCGATGCGCAAAAACGTTCTTGACA
>MFRJ01000016.1:12577-13640 GCA_001784535.1 Candidatus Melainabacteria bacterium GWA2_34_9 | reverse complement strand
TTACAGATGACACTTTAGTAATGATTATGGCCGGCGGTGAAGGAAAAAGACTTTATCCGCTGACAAAAGACAGAGCAAAACCGGCAGTACCTTTCGGTGGGCGCTATCGAATTATCGATTTTGTAATGAATAACTTTATCAATTCAGGCTTTTATAAAATAAAAGTACTAACCCAGTTTAAATCAGATTCTTTAAACAAACATATTTCTCGTACTTGGCCAGCTACACCTATTTATGGGCAATTTATTGATCTTGTCCCCGCACAAATGAGAACAGGCGGAGAATGGTATCAGGGAACAGCTGATGCAATTTATCAAAATTTGAATATAATTTATGATATAGAACCTAAATATGTCTGTATATTTGGCGGAGACCATATCTATAAAATGGATGTAAGGCATATGCAGAAATATCATAGAAAAAAAGGCGCAGATCTTACAATTTCCGCTATTCCCGTTCCTGTTGAAATGGCGAGCGAATTTGGCATTATGGTTATTAATGATGACTGGAAACTTATAGGCTTTCAGGAAAAACCTAAAGAAAATCCTGCAACAATTCCGGGAAGACCTGATATGGTTCTTGCTTCAATGGGAAATTATATTTTTAATACAGACACTCTTCTTAAAGAACTTGAAACTAATGCCCAAAGACCTGACACCAGACATGATTTTGGGTATGACATAATTCAAAATATGTATTCGAGAGCTAACGTCTATGTATATGATTTTAGTCGAAATCATATAAGAGGAATGACAGAAACAGAAAAAGGCTACTGGAAAGATGTCGGTTCTATAGATGCATACTGGCAAGCAAATATGGATTTACTGGAAGCATTGCCTGAATTTGACTTATATAATCAGGACTGGCCTCTAAGAACAGAAAACCATAACCTGCCCCCTGCTAAATTCATCTGGAAAGAATCGGAACGTGTGGGTATGGCGACCAATTCACTCGTTTCAGAAGGCTGCGTAATAAGCGGTGGTCAAATTAACAGATGCGTTCTCTCTTTTAGCGTAAGGGTAAACAGCTTTGCGCATGTTGAAGAATCTATATTAATGGAAAA
>MFRJ01000016.1:9720-12557 GCA_001784535.1 Candidatus Melainabacteria bacterium GWA2_34_9 | reverse complement strand
CTAAAATAAGCAGAGCTATAATAGATAAAGGTGTATTTATTCCTCCTTATTACCAAATAGGCTACAATAAGGAAGAAGACATTGCCAGAGGCTTTGAAGTTACAGAAACAGGCATTACTGTAGTTCCTAAAGGAGCAATTTTATGAAATTAACGCGTAAATTATTTTTTTCAGTTTTAATAATAACTGCTTGTTTCACCGCAATATTTTTAAAACCAGAATCTTCATCAGCTGTACCACCAAAAATAAATTTGACTCCATCTGACTACACAACGGGAATAACATGGGAAAAAGCGCAAAAACTTGATAAACCAATTGTTGTTAATTTTTATGTAGACTGGTGTCATTTCTGTCAAGGATTTGCTCCTGTTTTAGACAAATTAAGACAACAATACAGCTCAAAATACAGCTTTGTTTTTATTAATTGTGAAGATCCCAAAAATGAACTTCTTGTAAAAAAATTCAATATAGAAGCATACCCGTCTTTATTCATTGTAGACAGAAAGAAAAACAAAAAAATACAAGTAGATAATTCAAAATATCAAAATTTTCCATTATTAAAACAAGAACTTGATAAGTTTGTAAAATAAATAAAAAAAGCCGGCATAAAAACCGGCTTTTTTCTAATACATTTCTATAAAGAATAATCCTATATATTGCAAGGATTTCCTGAACCGCCTAAAGTAGTACATAATTTTGCATCAGTGTATGTATCAGGTGCAAGCTTACTATAACTTTTAGATGTATCTATATCAATTTCGTGTTGATAATGATCTCTTTGACTATTAGTATAACCCGCAAACCCCGCATTCAAAGCATTAAAAAGAATTTGATCCTGTGTAAAATTGTGCGCCTTTCCTGCAGGAGTTGGTTTTTTAGAATCCGGTATCACTTGATAAAGACTAACTTTCGTCTCATAATCAATATCTTTTGCAAAATTTAACAAATCATTAGTATACAAATCAATAACTGTTTTTTTATTACTGGCTGCTAAAGTAGGAATATATGCCGTAAAATTTGCCTTTAAATTAGTTGTAAGTGCTTCTGTTTTAGCTATTTTAATGCACAGTTCAATCAACGCCATCTTAATCTCAAGTTTAGTAATGCCAGCAACCATTAATTTCAATACAGCTGCATCAATAGCAACTTTATAAGCGTTTAATGCAGCAAGATAATTTGCACGTGCAGCAGTATTAGGCATGCTGTTTACTACTGGAAGAAGTTGATTTATATATTCCTGCATAATTTGAGTTATTTCTCTTGCTCTGTCAAAATCTTTTAAACATCCTGACTTTCCGCTTGTTAAAAGAAAAGTAGCATTCGTTACATTTGCCTTAACAACTTTTTCAACAGGAGATTTAACTGCCATTGCTGCTACAGTAACAGCAACATTAGTTACAAGATTTTGAGGGCTTTCATATTGTAATGTCCTTCTATCATTAAATATTTTTGCCGGATTCTTGTTCTTGAAAAGTTCTGATAAATTCTGACCTAATATGTGAAGAGAACCAAGAATAACACCTAAAACAAGTGCTGTTATTGTTACAAACTGTACTACACTTTGTCCTTTAACTTTTTTCATTATGTCCTTCCGCTCTTTGTTATACCTGTAACCAATTAAATTTCAAATTCCTGTTTTCGGAATTTTCATATTTTTGAAATATTGCATGTTTTAATAAATTCGAAAACTGATTTAAGCTGTGGCACATTTCGTAAACATATATTACGCACTTTTGAATTTATTATTCCATTTTTTTGCAAAACTTAACCTTTTATTTTTACTTTATTAATTTAATTTTACATTGATTTTTACATTATTTAAAAGATTCATAATTATTTGAAGAAATCATATTTTTCAAATAAAAAGCTTCTTCCAAAACTATGGATAGCTCTGTCATAAGACCTAAAACTCCTCTTATTCCAAAGCTTGGCCAGGGAATAAAATTATATTGATTGAAAAAATTAAATCCTGACAATGATAAATGAGGGATTTTATGTCCAATACACAAAGGCTTATCCTGAATAGAGCCTATGGAAAAATCAACTTCAGCTTTTTTTAAATAATTTCCATAATCAAAATAAGACGGATTAATCAAAACCGTAAATTCAGCCTGATTTTCAATTTCTTTAAGCAACTCAACAGCTTCTTCCTCTGCTCTGTCAGTTTCAGCTATAAGACCTATGACTTTAGGTACAATCCCAAAATCCCACAACAAACAACGAGCCAAAGAAGCTCCAAATTTGGCATTTGCAAGGATTCCACAGCGCTTGCCATACATCAAAGTCGACATCCAGCTAAAATTATAATTAAATCTAAGCTGCTTCTGAATAAATTTTTGATCTTTAACTAAAAATTCTTTTGCTAGTTCAATATTTCCGTGGTTTTTAGCAAACCATAAAAGCCATTCTTCAGTATTTGCAATACCTACTGGCAAAGGAAGATTTTCTCTTATAATTTCAGAGTTTAAATCCGAGCATGTTTTTTCAAAAGTCCTCAATTTTTCTGAAGAAAGAACATAATTAAACTTAGCTTCAGCAAATTCGTCAATATCTTTCAAGTCAAAATTTCTGCAAAGATTAAGATTAACTTGAACTCCAGCACCTTGCAAAAGCCTTATTATTTCATCGGTATCGTTTGTCCAGTTTTTAGAGCCTATTAAATGCGGTGCTATAAGGTTTACTGAATTTTGAGCTTGAATAATATTTTCTCTTTGGTTGTCATGCTGAACTTGTTTCAGCATCTTTACAGTATTAGATGATAATTTCGAGCATTGGATAGATTCCGAATCAAGTTCGGAATGACACTTGTTCAACAATCCTGACAAAACCAAATCAGTT
>MFRJ01000016.1:4573-9672 GCA_001784535.1 Candidatus Melainabacteria bacterium GWA2_34_9 | reverse complement strand
TTATAGAAGTTCTCAAGGTTGATAAAAGTTTTTCATTCCCTCCCTGAATACAGTCAGCCTCATTTAATCCAGTGGGGATTACAGGAACATAGCTTCCTCCCGGTATTTGGTCTGATCTAAAATGCGTTGCTTCTATGTTACAGCCAGATATCCCATGAAAAACTATAAGTGCATTTTTTATTCCTGACGCTGTAAGGGTGCTACCTATAAAGCTTCCGGGCTTCATCAAATCTTTATATTGCCTGTCTGTTTTAATTATATTCATTATTCCTACTCAAATTCGTAAAATTTGCCATGCACTCTTCCGTACAAAGTCGCTTTTTTGTTAGCTAAAGAAAATTTTAACGCTTCAATTATATTTTCATAAAGAGATTTTGCACCTCTAAAACCAACTCCTCTTCCGGGAGCATTTATAACACGTCTTAAATGAACCCCTGTTTCAACTCTTGGAATATTTTTAGCATCAAACACTCCTGCTTTTGCCATTGGAAAAACATCCTGTGTAAAATAAACAAACTGACCTTCTTCTAAATCAAGAGATTTTACAACTTCTGTTATATCTACAGGCTGCTGATAAGCATAATTTCCAGCTAGTATCTGAGGATCAAAGCCATCCCAGAGAAAATACTCTACATCAACGCTTTTTGCTTTCAACTCCACAGGATGAAGTCCGAATAGATATGGAATCATTCCTAACTCCTGCAATGCTCTGGCTAACGCCATCGGTCTTGCAAAAGCAGTCTGTGAATTTCTTCCGCATTCGATAAGTGCGGCTTTGCCCTTTACAAGATTTCTCGTTTTATCAAATATTTCCTGCAATTCCGAAATTTCTTTCTCGATAAAATCTTCTGTTTCTTTTTGTTTGCCTGTAAAAGAAGCCAAATCTCTGACCCATTTTGAAGTTGGCTCAATTCCTATGGGAATACTATGTCTTAAATAAGGAGTATTAAACTTTTCTTTCATCTTTTCAGCAAGCGGCAATCCCCAGGTAGGACAGCTAATTACATTAACGGCTGCCTGAGGAGCTGATTTTATATAATCATAATTACCTGAAATTAAAATTCGATTGATTTTTAGACCTATTGCTTCAATCATTCTTGTTAATTCAGAAGCATCATCAGGATATTTACCACGACCTTTACCGCAGCCTCCGCCGCTTCCGTCACGTTTACCGTTACAGATTTTCTTCACAGAGAAACTATCCTGCTGTTCTTTGTACTGTCCAAGAATATTTACAGCATTTTCAAGTATTTCAGAAGAAGCTTCCATCATATCTGCATATTTTACGGTTATTTCTTCTATGGATTTCCCCAGCGGTATCGAAGTAAAACCGGCAGACGGGATATAATCAATCTTTGTGATACATTTTGATTGGGCAATATTAATAGCAGTTTGAATATCATCAGCTATAAGAGCAGTTGAACATGTATCAAAAACACAAATATGTTCTGGCTTATAATCTTTATCAACCTCCAATAGTGTTTTTATTAAAGCTTCACTGCCGCCATGAATTACACTATTCTGGTCTATATTTGTAGTTGGCATATGCAAAAAAGGATTACCGTAATAAAGAGAATAATTTGTCGAACAAAAATTTCGCACAGCCCACGCGCAATTAGTTGGTCCATGTATCACTGCCACCGAGTTTTTAGTCATAGCATAACTTGTTACAGCCATAATCAGCTTGCACCAGAGTCCTTCATAAGTCGGAAATCTTTTATTTATTTCGCAGCTCGCAGTTACAGGAGGAGTTTCATCAAACATTTCCGAAACTTTTACCCATTTGTATCCAGCCTTTAATAATTTTGAAGTCTTTAATTCCATTTTCTACAATATCCTATTGTCATTCCGAACTTGTTTCGGAATCTATCCCTCATTGAACAGATGCTGAAACAAGTTCAGCATGACGATTAAAATTTATCAATTGTAATAATTCCTGTTTTGTAATGGGTTCAGGGATAAACCTGTCTTTATTATTCAGTATTTTATGAGCAAGCCCAAAATAAATTTCTGCCTGATCTGACTCAGGAAATCGTTCTATAACTGTTTTGCCCTGAAGTTCTGATTTTTGAACATAATCAGAGCGAGGAATAGTCTGAATTATTGGAAGTTTAAGTCTTTCGGCAAAATTTTCAATAATTTCATTTTCATTGGCAATATTTCTAAGATTTCCTATAATTCCGCCGACTCTGACTTTTAAGCCCTGCTCGGCAAATTGTTTTATGCTAACAGCAATATTATTTGCCGCATAAAGCGCCATATATTCGCCACTGGTGACAATATAAACTTCTTCTGCAAAACCATGCCTGATTGGCTGGGCAAAACCGCCGCACACAATATCACCAAGAACATCATAAACTACTAAATCAATATTGTGTTGTTCAAAAATTTTATACTGCCTTATTAAATCAAGGGCAAACAGAACCCCTCTGCCTGCACATCCCTGCCCCGGAATTGGTCCGCCCGACTCCATACAAAGAATATCATTAAACCCCTTAAAAATAGCCTTCTTGATGTCCTCTTCGGAATTTCCGTATTCCCTTGTTATATCGGAGATTGTATCTATGAATTTACCGCCCATTAAAGTATTTACGGAATCAGCCTTAGGATCACAGCCAATTTGAGCAGGTTTTATTCCTATACCGGTTAAAGCGGCGGTTAAATTGCTTGAGATTGTGGATTTTCCAATCCCGCCTTTTCCGTATAAAGCTATTTGTCGAATTTCTTTATGATTGTGCATTTTATCAAGAATTATTCTTTCGTCGAAATTTCTTTTTCAAACTTTATTTTATACCCAAGAATTTCCATTATTATAACTAATTCATTTAAATTAGCAGTACCCTTTTTTAATTTTGCAGATAAGTTTTGCACACTATAGTGCTTTCCTTTTTTTCTTGAAATACCTTCTGCTAAATAAGTTAAAGTAACTGAATTATCAATTGCTAATTTTTTAATTTCGTTTCCTAAATTCATACTTTAAAGATACATTAATAGTTTAAAAATAAAAACATAGTTGATTGAACCCTTGACTTTTATCAACTATTGATTTAAAATTCAATTATTAATTGAAAATAATTAAGAAATGTTAGCAAAATAAAAGAGTTGGCAATGGGCAAAAAACAAAAACTTTACAAGCTAAGAGCGAATATTTCTTCAAATGTTCAACAAATTAAATATTTACTTGAACATTGTATTTTTAAGTCTGATGATACTTTAGAAAAAGATATTTTGGCTGAAATTGCTCTTGAAAAATCTGAAATAATTTCAAAAATGGCAGAAAAAATTGGAAGAATTTTAAATCATTAATTTTTCAATAAAAAAGCCGGTACTATTCAGTACCGGCTTTACATGCTTTTACCAAAGGTTCATGGTGGGTTTCACCACGCTTTAAGTAAATAGCTATGATTCAATATATTCTTTAAGTTTTTTACTTCTGTTTGGATGACGAAGCTTTCTGAGAGCTTTTGCTTCGATTTGTCTGATTCTTTCTCTTGTTACACCGAAAAGTTGTCCAACTTCTTCGAGGGTTCTTTGTCTTCCATCATCCATACCAAATCTTAATCTTAAGACATCTCTTTCTCTAGGAGATAAACTTCTTAATACTTCAGCAAGATCTTCTCTTAGAAGTTCGTGAGCTACTGTCATCACAGGAGCATCTGCATCTTTGTCTTCAATGAAGTCGCCAAGTCTGCTGTCTTCTTCTTTTCCGATAGGAGTTTCAAGAGAAAGAGGTTCTTGTGCTACTTTAATGATTTCTCTTAATTTATTTATGGTGATTCCCATAGCTTGTGAAATTTCTTCTTCGGTAGGTTTACGGCTTAAATCTTGAGCAAGCTTACGGGTGATTTTTTTAAGCTTGTTAATTGTTTCTACCATATGAACAGGTATTCTGATTGTACGAGCCTGGTCAGCAATAGCCCTTGTGATAGCCTGTCTAATCCACCATGTTGCATAAGTACTGAATTTATAGCCTCTTTCGTGGTCAAATTTTTCAGCTGCTCTGATAAGTCCGAGGTTTCCTTCCTGAATAAGGTCAAGGAACAACATACCTCTTCCAACATATTTTTTAGCAATACTAACTACAAGCCTAAGGTTTGCCTGTACAAGCTTACGTTTTGCTATTTGACCTATGTTTCCGCCGGTTACGATTTTTCTTGCAAGATCAATTTCTTCATCAGCTGTAAGCAATTGAATTCTGCCAATTTCTCTTAAATACATTCTGACAGGATCATCAAGAGGCACACCTTTAGGTGGAGTGATGTCCGCTGCGTCAACTTCATCTTCAAGATCATCTTTAATATCAACGTCATCTTCGTCTTGATCAATAAGAGCGATTGGATCAGGTCTTCCAAATAAACTGTTTATCTGATCACTATCAATACCGTCTTCTTCTCTGAGAAGTTCGTCTATTGCTGCTCCGCCGCCTTTTTTCCTGTATTCTTTGTCTATCATAACCAAAAGTGTACCCTCTTTATTTTATTATCTTCAACATTATTTATTGCTTTATACTTCTGATTTGCTCTGCAAAATCAATTCCTTAACCTTTTGTTGCTGTTTAAGAGAAGAAATATCATCTTTATTTGATGCGTAATATTGCATTTTTAACTGATTTTGTTGTTCTGATAACGCGCATCTCTTCAAAAATGCTATGTGATCTCTGATATATTGTTCCAGTGAACTGGTGTTCATTCCTTTTTTCTCGTCAACTGAACATATTACATCCACTAAGATTTTTTTTGCTTCTTCATTCTCTGCCAATTTGGTGAATAGCTCATTTGACAATTTTTCAGGATCAGTAATTTCATTCAATGATTTATTAATTTCGTTTTTGATTAACGATATATTTTCTTCAGTGAAATTAACCTCTTCTAAATAATTATTAATACACAAAGGTGAGAGTTTTTCACTATTTAGAAAATACAAACTCAGTAAATTTTTCTGTGCTGAAATATGATTTTCTTCTAAATTTTGCCTTTTTCCCTGATTTGAAATTTTCTCCTTTTTTATTACTTTTTGTAAACTCTTTTTGACTTCAATATTAAGTGATTCTTCATCTATCATTAGTTTTTCTGAAATAAGTTTAATATATTCATTTCTTA
>MFRJ01000016.1:312-4470 GCA_001784535.1 Candidatus Melainabacteria bacterium GWA2_34_9 | reverse complement strand
TATTTGGTAATCTATCAAAAGGGGTGCTTGATTTACAACTTTTTTGTATGCGTCTAGTCCTTCTGTTCTTATAAATTCATCTGGGTCTTTTCCTGTAGTGTTTGATATAACTCTTATTTCGCAAACTGAACGATTATTTTTATCGGAGATTTCTGCGAAATTTTCATCAAACTGTTTTACGTCGCCCAGTCCTGAGAAAACTGTTTTAATAATCTCAGCACCACGGTCTGTTGCATTAATTCCTGCCTCATCTGAATCAAATGCCAAGTACATTCTTCTCGAATCAGAATATCTGGCAAGTATTTTTATATGCTGTTCTGTTAACGCCGTTCCTAACGTGGCAACCACGTTGGTAAGACCGTGAGTATGTGCTGAAATTACATCGAAAAAGCCTTCCATTATTATTACGCTGTCTTGCTCTTTTATGGATTGTTTTGCCTGATAAAGAGCAAACAAGCTTCTGCTTTTGTTAAACACCAATGTGTCGGGAGAATTTAAATATTTTGGATTTTGGTTATCTTCAAGTGCTCTTGCTCCAAATGCTATAAAATCACCCTTTTCATCCTGAATAGGAATCATTATCCTGCCTCTAAAACGGTCAAGATAACCTTTTCCTGATGATTTTTCCGAAACAAGACCTGCTTTGTTTAATAGTTCGATTTTGTCATCCTGAAAGTGCTTTATCAAGCTATCATAACTATTCAGAGAGTAGCCTATATTAAATTTTTCAATAACTTCTTCTGTTATGTTCCTTTTAAAGAGATAATCTCTAGCTTTTGCAGCTTCCGGAGCATCCAGAAGAAGTTTATTGAAAAAACTCACTGCCTCTTGATTCACTTCCAGTATTTGGTTTTTAATTTCCGTTTTTTCCGGAGAGAAATTTTGTGTTTGGATTGGGATACCAAATTTCTGTGCTTGCTCAACAATTACTTCATAAAAAGTATTATTGTTAATTTTCATCAAAAAACTGATAGCATCGCCACCCACTCCGCAACCAAAGCATTTAAAAATGCCTTTGTCAGGGCTTATGGAAAAAGACGGGGTTTTTTCTTTATGGAAAGGACAGCAGCCCCAGTAATTTCGACCTGATTTTTTCAGGGCGATATGTTCCGAGATTACATCAACAATATCAAGTCGGTTCTTGATTTCACTAACTGCATCAATTACAGGTGTATTTATGTTGGATTTTTGAACCATACTGTTTTTATTGCTTCCTATTTTCCTTCTCATTTAATATAAGGTTCCTGAATAAAAAAGTTGCTAGTAAATTCAAATTATTTTTCAAATTATTTTTCAAATATTATGGAATGCTCGTATTTGTTGCACTTTATACACTTAATAAATTGTTAAATTTTTGTAATATTTATAAAATATAGCTGCTGCCGCCATTGCCCTAACAATAAATATGATGATTATTGAAAGATTGGTTGCTTACAAAAGTTGGCTACTGCCACCCCAAGATTTTGGAATAAATTTATCAATATAATCCTGCAAAGCAAATCTATCTGTCATTCCGGCTATATAATCTGCAACAATTCTTTCTTTTGTGTCAGATTTTGTTTTTGAATTCATTTCCAATTGATTAGAATTTATCATGTAATAGTTAAAAAGTTCTGAAATAACTTTCTTTGCTTTATATTCCTCTTCTTTAGCGAGAGAATCTTTATAAACATTCTCAAACATCCATGTTCTTAACTCATCCATGGCATTTTTGCATTTTTTAGACATTTTTATACTGTCTGTGCTGTTTTCAACAATATCTTTTATCGTGGTTGTAATTCTTGCATTTATATTAGCTCCCAGCATTATAATTGCATTTTCAGGAAGATCCGCTTCTTTCATAATTCCGGCCCTAACAGCATCGTCAATGTCATGATTAAGATATGCTATCCTGTCAGCAATTTTCACTATTTGACCTTCAAGTGTAAAAGGAGCTTTTTCCCCTGTATGATTGAGAATTCCGTCAAGGGTTTCCTCGGTTAGATTAAGATCTTCAAGAGTTTCTACTATTCTCAAGCTTTGTTCATTATGCTTAAAGCCGTTTGGCAAAAGCTCGGAAAGCACTTCTTCTCCTGTGTGTCCAAAAGGTGTATGCCCCAAATCATGCCCGAGAGCAATTGCTTCCGTTAAATCCTCATTTAATCTTAAAGCCCGGGCTATTGTCCTCGCTATCTGGGAAACTTCAAGAGTATGAGTCATTCTTGTTCTATAATGATCACCCGCGGGTGAAATAAAAACCTGAGTTTTATGTTTTAGACGTCTAAAAGCCTTTGAATGAAGTATTCTGTCTCTATCACGCTGAAATTCTGTCCTGATAGGGCATGGTTCTATATAAGTTTTTCTGCCTTTTGCTTTGGAACTTTTTGCGGCATATTCGCTCAAATACGTTTCTTCGAATTGTATTTGCCTATCTCTTATTTCAGAAAATTCATTATTCATTATTTAAAATCCTTCTTCTCTTTGTTGCATAGTCGGCAGAAAAATTGTAAACTTTTGTAAAATTTGTAAATCTTTTCACATACTTTTTTGTCAAACACGAAACGCATCTTTAAAAATCAGAAATTTGAGTTTAATATAAACATGCTAATTATATAATAAGGAAAATTATGAAAACTTTTAATAAAAAAACAGGGTTTACCTTTACAGAAGTAATTATTGCAATAATTATAATCGGAGTTACTGCTTCATGTCTTGCTGCGGCTGTTCCTTCTGCTTTTATAACAACACGCAAAACCGAAAATCTTTCAAAAGCTTTCATTCTTGCTTCCAAATATCTTGAAACTATAAAATCTGACCTTTCTTACAAATCCGAATATGATTTGGCTGTTGCAGGAACTACGCCACCTATAGAATTAACATCTGACTTCACTGACAATAATTATTACACTGTTTCAACAGAAATAATCGATTTAGAAACTGAAACCATCGATGGTTCAACAGTTGCAACTTTAAAAGAAATTGATATTACTTATAAAAAAACCGGTGACTCAAAAACTCTTGCAAATTTAAGTACAATAATTGCCAGACCCAGATAAACAGGGAGTATATAATTGTGAAATTATCTTATAAAAAAGGCGTAAATCTAATGGAACTCCTTATAACTCTTGTTATAACAGGAGTTTTACTTATTGGAATAATTGATATGACGGCTTTTTTACTTAATCAAAATGTTACTTTTAATGATGATGTCCTTGCTATGCAGTCAAAAAGTATTTCCTCTGAAAGAATAACATCAAAAATACGGGAAGCTGCAAATAGATATAACAACGGGGTTGTCATCACTTTGCCTGCTGAAGGTGCTTCTGTTCAAGTGACAACTGGAAATGAAGCAGTAGCAGTTTTTGTTCCAAAATTTGATTCTTCGGGAAATGTTGAACAGCCTTCTTCTTCAACTACAAGCTTTAAAGGGATTGCTTTTTCTATAATTCCTGAAGCTGACTGGAATGGGGGGACTTCCGGCAAATATGTACTTATAGAAACAAATTATGATGTAAACTTAGCCACGGATTCTGTTGATCCTATAAAAATAACTGCATCCTTTCCTAATGATTGGAGCAGCGGGAAATCTTATCTTGTTGCAAAAGATTTTGTACCTGCAAATCTTTCAACAATGGGGGTTAAAGCTTTTGATGTGCAGAACGATCTCGTTACATTTGCTTTTGTTCCTACACCGGATGCTATTTATTTTGCTTCCGATAACGGAGCTAAAAATATTGATGATAAAGCATATTTAACTACAGTAAATTTTAGAAATTACAGAAGACCTTAGCGGAGAATAAATTTTATGAATATAACCGGTAAAAGAAGAAAAGGCGTAGCTCTTATTTCCAGCATATTTATTGCAATAGTTGGAATGCTTGTCACAATGTCAATGATGGCTGTTTCTTCAAGCAACACGAATCAAATTACCGATGACAAAAGCGGAACAACCGCATATTATGCAGCAGAAGCCGGACTGGAAGAAGTTAAAAATTTATTTAATTCAGACACATCAAATTTAGGCGTTTCTTTAGCTGAGTTGAATTTGCCCGAACAGGATAGTCCAAGTACTTTATCAAATAATGCTTCTTATTGGATTGATTCAATAAGTTATTCAAACAATAATAAATCCGCATTAATCTATATTATTGGAAAAGATGGAGACGCATTTAGAAAAAT
>MFRJ01000016.1:0-298 GCA_001784535.1 Candidatus Melainabacteria bacterium GWA2_34_9 | reverse complement strand
GAGGAACAACTATGGAAAACAATGCTGTAGCGACTCAATCCAGTGATCCTACAGCCGGCAGCCCAAATTCCGAGAATAATCCTGTCGGAGGGTATGAACCAAAGCTTGATGTTCCTGCTGTCCCTATTTCTGAGTACAGAATCAAGGGAAAACAGGACAATATATTATTAAATATAAACCAGTGCGATTTAATGACACGCATAAATAATGCGCCTGCAGGAAGCAACATATATATTTCCGGAACCAACAATCAAAGCGTTCTTAATTTATCAGGAGATATGCAGGGAAAATTTTTATT
>MFRJ01000015.1:9459-12127 GCA_001784535.1 Candidatus Melainabacteria bacterium GWA2_34_9 | reverse complement strand
ATTGGCAGAATTGCCTTGTTCAGCTCTATTATAGTGATTAAAGTTTCTGTTTTGAACAAAAGTATTTTTATATTTGTTTTCAAAACCTGTTTCACCAAGTTCATCACCTGCATATACTGTAGGATTACCGTTTACTGCAACCAAAAGTCCCATAGCAGCTCTGTATTTTTTAAGCGCAGGACTTAGCATTTGCTTAAGTGTGTCTTTTTCGAGTTGTTTTACGGATTCAGAATTAGAATCAATATACTCAGAAGTTGTTTTTGAAATTAATTTAGCTTCGGTTAAAACATCTTTAATGTTGCGATCAAACGGTCTTACTCCGAAGTATTCGCTGTCAATTTCTTTTTCAACAAGCTTATTATCTTTTTTCACGTGATATTTACCGTTTGAAAGATTATCAACAGCTTGTTTTATGTCTTTTTGAACAGCTTCAGGAATTGAATTGGATTTATAAGCTTTACTAAATGATTCTTTTAAAGCATCTCCCATAGCTTTGCCTTTTCCTTCATTGAAGAAAGTATCAGCATCAAGACCAAAAAGGTGAGCTGCTCTTGGCTTATCATGATTTCCCATACTATTATGTGCATAATTAGCCGTATCTAAACTTCCGGCATGTAAATGACCCAAAGTATTGTAATGTTCTCCAGGTTCAGCCCACGCACATAAAATATTTTTTACAACTTCACTCATACCACATGTGGATTTTTCTTCTGTAAAACTTCCAAAGAGTTTATGAGGAAGACTATAGAAGAAATTATAATTTGTAGGTGTTGTAGCGCCTGCTCCTTGAATAAGCTTCATGCTTGCTTCCTGCATATCTGTGTATTTTTCTCTTTTTTCCACAGGATTTGCCTGAACAAGTCCGCCTTCATCGGTAACTTCAAGGATTTCATAAGCTTTAGGATTGTATTTTCTTACACCTTCAGTAAATTTATTCCAGAAATTAACGCCTTTATCCCAGTTTGATTCAAAATCAGCTTTGCCTTCAAGAATTTCTTCAACAGGACAAACGTCTTTTGCAGCGTCAATACGCCATTCAAGACCGCCTTCTGCTTTATCAACGACTAATTTTGCAACTTTTACTGTATTTCCGTCAAGCCCGTTAAGACGTCCGGCTAATTGTTCCGCAAAAGCTTTCTTTTGTTCAGGATCAATATTTTCTATACCTGATTTAAGACGGCTAATTAAAATTTCAGCTTCCTGTGCAGGACTTGCAGCATTTATATCAAGACTTTGCGGAGAAACTTTGCTTAAAAGCTTTTTATCATATTCAAGAGCATCTTTATTTTCTTTCGGACTAATTTTTTCATCTTTGAATAACTCTGGAGAATGCTTGCTTGCTTCTGTCAAAAGTCCCTGAGTAACGATAAATTTCGATACATCATTGGAAATAAGGCTGTATAATTGTTTTCCGTCTTCAGTAAGATTACCTGTTTCGTCATCGACGATTTTAGCTTTTAATTTTCCTGTATTTTCAACATCTTTTAAGATTCCAACAGCTGTTCTGGTCATCTGGTCAGCAATTACATTGTCCATTTGTTGATAAACAGGTCTAAATTCTTCAGGAACAGCGCCTGCATATTTTTTATCTTCTGTTTTTGCTCTTTCTTTTGTATAAATTTCGTAGCGTGATTTACCTATCTGATCTTCAGAGGAAGCAAGCTTTTTAAGGAATGGACTTCCGAGAATTCCACTCATGCCGGAACTAAACTCTACAGCATCAAGCGGATAAGACATAAGCCCGTCTGTAACATTTTGAGGAGCAGGAGCGGTTTTTAAGCTATAAGAACCGTTAAGTAAGTTTTTAATCTGTCCTTCGGTTACTTTTAGCGCAGCCTGAGGAAGTTCTCCATTTTTAACCTGATCCTGAATTTTTTCTGCATAACCTTTAGCATCTTTTGCGCCTGTAAGTTGTTTTGCAGTGTGAGATTGAAGTGTTTTTGAAACTTCATTTGTCCAGAATTCACCAACCTGAACAATATTATCCTGAACCTGATTTATGGATTGTTCTACTTTTTGAATTTTTGCTTCAGCATCTTTGCCGTAATTGAATTTTATTTCTTTTTTCTCTTGTTCTGTAAGCATAAAACGGAGCTTGGAAATGTCTTTGTTGCCTACCCATAAAGTAGTTCCGCCATCACTATCAGATGGTGCTGCTGCAAAATTTGTCCATTCTGTAAGGAAATTACGGAACGGAAGCTGTTCTTCTGTTTCTTTTTTAGCTTCTTCCCAATTTTTTAGCTTTTGTCCCACTTCTTTAGGGTTAATTTCGAATCTATAAGGGACAATAGAATCCATATAATCATTTACTTCATTGTGGTCTTTGGAATTTTTGTTGTCATAATTTCTTATGATTTCATCATTGTTGACCTGATCTTTAGAAGCAAGTCTTTTATCATAAACCTGAACATAAGAAGGTTTTTTGTTGTCGTAATTAGTATTTTTTTCTACTGTTTCGCTTCCGTCATTGTTCAACAAAATTTTGTATTCAGCATTTACAAGCCTAATTCCAAGATTTTCATTTTTAACATCTTCTTTCTTGGAAAGAATACCGAATTTAAACGGTTTATCAGGGAAACTAAAAGTATTTAACCAGTCAATATAAGGTGATTGAGTGCCCCATTTGCTTATATGTTCTGTGTGAATACCTTCAAGTCCTTCATTAACA
>MFRJ01000015.1:4414-9406 GCA_001784535.1 Candidatus Melainabacteria bacterium GWA2_34_9 | reverse complement strand
AATCCTTTTTATACCAAACTTGTCCATATAATCAATTTTTTCTGTTATGCCGTCAATATTTCCGCCTAATTTATTAAAGTGAGTTCTTCTTGCATCATAAATAGCAGGATTTTCTTTTTCTGTTTTCTTAGAAATCATTAAATCAGGCATAATATGATACATTGATCTTGCTTCTTCAAGGATAGGTCTGCTTGGAGGTGTAGCGATATTCCACTGCCTATCAGATGTTAAGAGTGTTGAATCAAGATAATCTTTTCCATTTATTTTAAATTTATAACCTAATGCTATATTTGCAAGCTCTTTAGGATTATCGGTTAATCCATGCAATTCAAAATGACGATCAATATGGTTTTCACCAGATTTAAATTCAAATTCTTTAACATCCGTCTTATTTTTATTTCCTAAAATCTGATAATTTCCGTTATCGTCTTTTATAAGCATAACAATTTGTACAGAAGCTTTATCGCCATCTTTTAAAGCAGGTAAATAAAACCTGTAAAGATTTTCACCGTTATTATTCTGAATAACTTTATGACCGGTAAAACTTACACTCGACTTGGCTTTGTTATTAATGTTGCTGTTATTTAAGTTCTTTTCATTAAAGCTATCTTGAACTTTCAACATTCTAACCTATTCCCTTTTTGAGTCTACAAATATCGCTACATGTTTATAAAGTCGAAAAACTTGTAAAAATGAACTTTTTAGGGCTATTTTTTTTAAAATTTTTACATTTATTAACAGAAAAAAATGAGAGATTGATATCAATCTCTCACAGCTATTAAAATAATTTTCTTATTATAAATTTTGTTTGTAAACTTCTTTTGCATCTTTTTCAATATTAGGAGTATCAATTTCAAACAGATGGAATCTTGCAGGACCTAAATTAACTTCAACAGCATTTTTTCTTGCAGAATATCCGCTGAGAATTCCATAGGAAGTGCATAAATCTTTAAGATCTTCCATTGGTTTTAATCCCGGAATTTTAATTTTACCGATCTGTTTTGAATTTACATCTTTATTTGCAACTGCAAGAAGGGTTTTGCCGTTATAATGTCTTGCATAAGCAATAATTTTGTCGTCTTTATTGTTTTCAACTTCTAAAGGAATATAAGAACCTTTTGTAATTACATCCGCGTAATTATTTCTAATTTCTGCCATTTTTGACATATAATCGCCTATTTCAGGATTTTCTCCGCCTGGTTTTCTTGAAAGATTAAATATGTCTACCCACTGAGGATTTACGTGTCTTATGTTATTATCAGTCATTGATTTTTCAGCAATTGTATTTTTATAAGGATAAATATATCTGTCGCCGGACTCAAATCCTGTTACATAATAAGGATTTGTCATAGGAAGAGTCATTTGAATTCCTGTTGTCATATTGCAATAAGGAACTCCACCATTTGACATAGGGCTGTTATCATCATGCGTTGCAAATGAGCCTATTAATGATTTGCCTGGTTCAAATTCTTTTGACATATTAAGATTTTCTTTCATGTACTCATGAAAATCTTTTGCTTTTTCCATATGAGGGAAAATATGATATTGTCCGTAGAATGAATCAAAACCGACTTTCAATAAGTCTTTTGGTCTATCATAAGGCATGTTCATCATCGGAGACGCGTCTTCATAAACATAGCTTTCTGCAAGGAATGCAAAATTAGGGTCTTTCTTTCTTGCATAAGGAATAAGCTCATCCCAGAACTCAACAGGTTTTGCTCTGCCAACATCTGCCCTAACGCCGTCTGCGCCTATTTCCTGAATAAGGTCAATCCATTTTTTATGTTCTTCAACAAGCGCCTTGTTTAAAATTCTCTTGTCTTCATCAGCCCAAGGCTCCATCATTCTAATATCCTGCCATCCTTGAGGAACTTTCGGGAATCCTTTTGCATCAATAGCAACCAGTTCAGGTCTTTTTTCGTACATATCAACAGAAACGCAGCTTGGAAGATCAATCATTACACTAATACCGCGTTTATGGCATTGTCTGATAAATTCTTTTGCCTGTTCTTTTACGTCTCTTGGATCATTTTTATCGCGAAGAATAGGATCAAGTGCCAATAAATCTTCAGGCGCATAAACAGAACCTGCTGTTCCTAAAGCCTGTTTTTTCCCTGGAGCATGAATCGGGAGCATGTGAATTGTATTTATACCGTATTTTTTTAATTCATCAAGTCTTTCAATATCGTTAAGGAAATTTCCTGTTTCCTCGCCTTTGTCCAGATCAATTAAGCCGTCGCCATTTTTATCTTTAGCGTTGAAAGTTCTTGGGATCATTGCATATATAACAGCTTTGTTATCTTTAAATACCTGTCTTAAATCGTTTTTCCAGTTTACATTTTCTGATGTTTGCGGTGCTTGAACAGGTTTAGCAGAACTTACAGCATTTGTGGAATTTGCTTCAATAAGTTGTTCGAGCAAGCTTTTTTGAATAACAGTTTGCTGTTTTAACATAGGAACAAACTGGTAGTTAACTGGTTGATAAGCAGGTCTTAGTTGTTGTTGGATGTAAGGATTAGCAACAGGCACAACAAAATGCGACTGCGGCTGAGTTGGCATACCGGCAGCTGGAATAGCATTTTGGTTATAAATGTTGTTTACATCCATTAATTGTTTCCTTTTTCTACATAAACATCAGAATTGTAGTTGTTTTTCTTTCCGAACTGTGAAATTGCCAGTAAACTTACACTAACAACAGGTACTGCCACGAATAATACTCTCTTAAGCCAGGTGTTTTTGATTCCCTGTGCTGTAGCGGCATCTCTTATGAAATCATTAAATGATTTTCCGACTCTTACAGCCCAATCGCTTCTGTTTGTTGTTGCATTACCAATAAAATTTCTGGTAGCACCGTCAATTTGACTTAAAGGAGCTTTAATTTGCTGATGGAATTCATTAATTTTCGCTCTTAAACCTTTATTTCCGCCTAATATGTTTTTAAGAGGAGAAAGAGCTTCATCAATAAACTGTCCGAATTTTTCTGCATTTTTTATTCCGCGATGCTCTCCTTTATTTGACCAGAAGTCAATTCCAAAACCGCTAATTAACTCTTTTAAAACTTCTTTAGAGGTTTTTGCATCTTTAATTTTGTCAAGAATTAGTAATGGTCTATAGAAAGAACTTTTTGTGTTCATTAATTTGTTTTGAACGCTTGTTTTTTCATGAGCAACTGCTTCTTTTACCGCAGTTTCAAGATATTTAAAGCCTTTAGCCTGTTTTCCGCTTGCAGCTTCTATTTGGGACAATGATGCTGCTAATTTTTCCGCTGCATTAGTTTCTCTGCCTATAACTTTTTCAGCTATTTTAGCTATTTTTTCTGCAACTTGATTGAGTTTATTACTGTCTTTTGCAAGATTTTCCAAATGTTGTTGAATATATTCAGGAGCTTTAATAGGATCGCTTGCAATAAGTTTTCTTGTCTTTTTGTCTATTCCGAGGGCTTTTAAAATTTCTCGAGGAGCCTTATCCCAATTATTAGCGGTTTGAGAATCAGCTACGTTTGCAATTGTTGCTTTTGCGTATTGATCAGCTATATTTTTTCTTGCTACAAAATCATGAGCCGCTTTGAATAGATTTTGTAATTTTTCGCCTGCAACTTCAATTTTAGAGTGCTTTTTAAGTTCTTTTTGTAATTGTTTTTGTACTGTACTATAAATTTTATTTCTTGTTTCTTTTTGTAATCCTTCAACTGAAAGAAGTTGTTCTCCTAAAGATGTTTTAACAAGCTGTTTTAGTCCAATTCTTCCTTCTCTGTTTAATTCTCCGGCTGTTTCTAACAATCCGTTAAATTGTTTCCGGTCTATAGATTGTATAGCTTTTTTTACAGCTTCAAAATGTTCTGATGATCCTCCTACTAAAGCTTTTAATGCATCATCACCGAGAGAAAGCGAACCATGTAAAGCTTTTGCTATAGTAGCATCTGCTTTAACAACAAGTTTTGAAGTTCCGACTAATTCTTTGACTTCTCTGGATACGCCATCACCAATGCCGGTTCCGCCGAATACGCCGTTAAATAAACTTCTTAACTGTCTTGCTTCATTAACGTTAAACTGAGCAGTTTTGCCTGTTCCCATGATTTTTCTTAATTGTTCCAAGCCTTTTTCACTGCCAGACATCAATTCAGTTTCAGAAAGTTTTTCTAGTGCTTTTTCTGCTTTGCTTAATTGGTATCTTTCTATTGCTTTGCTTACAGGGTTTTCAAGAGTATTGCAAATAAGAGCTGTAGCAATAGGAGTTGCAAAACCTGCGGTAAGCATCATTAAAGTATTGCCTTGAGTAGCAACCTGTTTAGCTTTTTCTTTGATAGCATCTTTTCTGTTTTCTATGTTTTGAGGAACGCCAAGCTTGTCGCCCATTTTATAGAGGTCTTTATCCTTGTATAAATCCCAGGTAATATACTGAGCGTCTTCAAAAAACCCTTTTCTTCTTCCATAAGAATCAACATATTGCTGATTTACATCAACACCTTTAGTAGCTTTAATTGCTGTACCAAGCATTTTAGGCCATAAGGACATTGAAGCAAACCATGTTGCAAAACCAATAAACTCCATCATTTTAGCTTTAGGGTTTTTAGCAGTTGAAGCAAGGGCTGCAGCTATGCCCAGACTTCCAAGGAATCTTGCGCCGTCGTTTACTCTTCCAACTGTGTAATCAGTTCCTTTGCCATTAACGGCATTTACGAAATAAACGCCTGTTTTTGCAAGACCTGTTACACTACTACCCGCAGATTGAAGTGCGTTTTCTTTTACAATATATCCTTTAGGGGTTTCGGGTTTAACATTAGTATTTAAAATACCTTCTTTTTTTCCACCTTGAGCGACAGGCGCATTAGCTTCCTGCTGTCTTGAGTTTATGAAGTTTTGGATGTAAGGATTTGCCATTTACTTTCCTTGTTTGTCTTCTCTAACTGACTCTATCGCTCTTTATAATTAAGATTTTTGCTTTTTCTTTAATCCCGGAATATATTCAGAAATATCAACGAATCTGTTATGT
>MFRJ01000015.1:0-4391 GCA_001784535.1 Candidatus Melainabacteria bacterium GWA2_34_9 | reverse complement strand
CCTTAAGTTTGCAAGTACTGGAGCTATTGCTGAGGTAAGGATTATAACTTTACCGAGTTTATTGTTCTTCCAGAGGGCTTTAAAACTTTCTTTCATTGGAGTTAAAAGGTTTCCCTTTATGATTTCTCCTGCTATAGAAGCTCTTTGTTTTAAATTTAAAAGTGATTTAGTATCCAACATGCTTTTAATATTTTGTTTTAAACCGTTTCCAATATCACCCCAAGCATCCTGTGCGGCAAGCGCTACACCAAGTGCCACAAACGGAGCTGCTAACATATACTTGAAGGCTGTTGAAGATATAATAAGCTTTTTAATAGAGCCTTTTAGTGTTGCATCAGTATCTTGAACATTTTTATCAATTCCAAATTTATTAGCCAATTTATCAAATTGCTCATTTACGGCTTTCCCGTTATCTTTGGTTTCATCGCCTGACATCAAATCAAATCTGGTAAAATCAACGCTTTCAGGGACTTTGTGGTATTCAATTTTCTTAGGAGAAAAGCCTGTAGGAGAAGTAGCTCTGCAATCAACCACGTTTTCATAAGGATGGTTTAAATCCACGCCTCTAAAGATTTTTACCGGAATATCAATAACTTTTTTGGCGAGCGCTGCGCCTGCGTAATACAAACCTACACCTACAGCAATTTGTTTAGCTCTTTTAATAGCCGAAGCTCTTGCCTGAGGGTTGTTTCTTGTTGCGCCAAACGCAAAAACAGCAGCCAATAAAGGGCCGCCTAAGAAATAAGGAATGTTTCCAAGACTTAAATACTCATAAAAGTTTGCATTCGGATCGCCTTTTAACCCTCTATAAGCATATTCAGGAAGTTTTGCAGCTTTTTTAAGATCAACTTTTAATTTTGTTACGGTATCATTTGCCAACATTCTTGATTTAAGCTTCTTTTCACCTGTATTATCTGTTGGCGTTTTAACATAAGTAATCTCTGATTTTTTTGCAGCTGTATCAGAATTACAAACAGTTGTATCCGTAAGAGGAGCGACATTTTGTTTGCCAACCTCATTTACGGATATGTTTGTGTTTACGGAAGTAAATTTCTTAAACACTTCGAAACTACTAATATTATTTCCCATTTAATCCCTCTGAAAACATAGCTGCATGTATATAAACAGTTGAAAACCCAAAAACATGCTAAATTTTTCCCTCTTTTTTTACAATAATTTACAATAATTAATTTATATAAAAAACGTGCTATATTTGTTTTGCGGTTTGCAAAAAATAGTAGGTTTTTTTATGAAAATAGCAATTTTAAATTTTATAAATCATCAAAATCCGGAAATATTAATAAGAATAAGTGTTTCTCTTCTTCTAGGTCTTATTATAGGACTTGAAAGAGAAATGACTAATAAAACCGCCGGATTAAGAACGCATATACTTATTTGCCTTGGATCAACAGTCTTTACAATACTTTCTTTACACGGTTTCACAACTGAAACAATACAAGATGGCGTAAGAATAGTAAACGATCCCGCACGTATAGCCGCACAAATTCTTACAGGTATAGGTTTTATAGGCGGAGGTGCTGTACTTCACTACGGCGTTAATGTTTATGGATTAACAACTGCCGCTACTATCTGGATTACAGCAAGTATAGGCATGGCTGTCGGCGTCGGTTCTTATGACCTGGCAATAATCACTACATTACTTACTTTTATCGTCCTTGTTGTAATCAGAAAATTTGAAAGCGGGTTTCTTGCCCAACATATAAACAAAGGCGCTACAATAAGGGCTTCCGTTGTATGTTCAAAGGAAAACATGTCAGAAATTCAAGACTGGTTTTTCAAAGAATTTAAAAATATTGAAGAAGTTGATGCTGATAGAATATTAAGCAAAAAAAATCAGGTTAAATTAACTTATATAATTAATGTTGTTGATAAAAACCCTGTTAATACAGTACACAGAAAGTTACTTGAACTGGAAAATATAGAATCACTTGCTTTAAAACAAATTATAAAATAATTTTTAGCATATAAAAAACAGGGTGATAAAATCACCCTGTTTTTTATATGCCTTAAAGAAGGTCTTATAAAGGTCTTCTTCTGGAATTAATGACCTGTTTAAACTCTTCATCTTCATGATAAGGAGTAAAACATTTATCAATTAAAGCCATATCTTTAATTATAGGGTTAAACTGAATAGCAATACTTAATTCTTTCAGCGATTTATCTTTGTCGCCCATATCCGCATAAGTGCATGCTCTCTTGTAAATTAAAAGCACATCTACAGAATTGCTTTCAAGCGCATTGTTAAAGTATTTCATAGCTTCTTCAGCCTGTCCTAAAATAAGATATAAATCCCCCATTTTATACTTCAAAATAACATCATCTGAATTCAGGTCAAAAGCCCTTTTATAAAGCGTTAATGCAATATCAAACTGGCTTGTCTTTTTAAAACATTCTGCCATATATTCATAAGCTTTACTTTCTTTTGGATTTAACTCAATTGCTTTCTGAAAATGCTTAACAGCCTCTTTTATGTTACCAATTTCATAATAAAGAATGCCAAGATCAAAAAGACAAAAATAGTCATCAGGATTCATTTTAAGAGATTTATTATAACTTTCAATCGCTTGTTCAAATTTTTCCATTCTGCTGTAAGCTACGCCTTTATTGTAATTAGCAAGCGCAAGACTAGGTTCTTTTTCTAATGCTTTATCATAACTTTCAATAGCTTCTTCGTATTCCTGAATATCAAGAAGAAAATTTGCATAATTATAAAGGATTTCATAACTTTCGGTATCTGTTTCCACTGCTCTTAAATAATATTCTTTTGCGGATTTCAAGTGATTTCTTGCTGCTTCAATTTTAGCAATATTTACCCATGCAAAAGATGCCAACTCAGGACACTCAATAACTTTTTCATAAGCTTCTTTAGCTCTTTCAAAATCGCCTACTTTTTGGTAAAGTTCTCCGATTTCAAGATAATTTAAAAAAGGTTGTATATCACCCAATGTTTTAGCTCCCTTATTTCTAACTCTAATTTTAATTATACCCAAATAATAAAATAAGGTGAACTGTAAAAAAAGCGGCAATAATTATTGCCGCTTTTAAAAAATTATAAAACAATTAATTATCTTAAATCTTCAGGTTTAAACTTTGAAAACGATTTATAATTATCGCTGGTTTTTGATAACTCAGTATGAGTAAGCTTAAATAGTCTGTTTAAAATAGGATTTGACTGATTAGAAGAAATATTCATAGGTTGTTTAGGCTGAAATTTTGGTTCAGACTTAAAATCAGCTGTTAATAATTTGCCTATTTCTTTATTTTTTCCTGTTTCTTCCATTTGTACACGATTTCCTTTTTATATAGCTTGTCATTCTTCGCTTAAAGTTTTGTTAATTGAAGTCGGGACATATTAATTTCTATTATACTGATTTTTTCAAAAAATGAAAATGAAAAGAAATTCTTTTCTAATTATATAAAAACCTGAAACATCAGCAATCTCCATGTTTCTTAGAAAAAGTTTACAATCTTAATCTTTTTTACAGGAGATAAATATATTTACTGGCTTAGTTTATATGTATCTTCAGGTTTTAATTTTCTTGTCATTAGTTTATTAACAACTTCTTCAGGTTTTATGTCTGTATAAACAGCTTCATAAATTGCTTCTGAAACAGGTGTTTCGATGTTAAGTTTTTTAGAAAGTTCCACTACAGCTTTTGAAGTTTTAACGCCTTCCGCAACCGTACCGACTTCTTTAAGAATATCGTCAAGCTTTTTGCCTTGCCCTAAAAGATATCCTACCCGATAATTTCTGCTTAAAGGGCTGCTGCAGGTTGCTATTAAATCCCCGACTCCAGACAAACCATATAAAGTGCTTGGATTTGCCCCGAGGGCAACACTAATTCTCACCATTTCAGAAAGACCCCTCGTTAAAAGAGCCCCTCTAGCGTTATCTCCAAGTCCCATTGCTTCAATAAAGCCTGATGCAATAGCTATAACGTTTTTTAAACTTCCTCCAAGCTCAACACCAATCACATCATTATTGCTGTATAATCTAAATTTATCGGAAACAGTAAGTTTTTCCTGTACAAAATTAGCTGTTTCCATATCTGCACATGCAACTGAAGCCGCTGTCGGAAGCCCTTTAAGCACTTCTCTTGCAAGAGTAGGACCTGAAAGAACAACAACTTTATTTTCAGGCAATTCCTGTAAAATAACTTCGCTCATTCTATAAAGACCGGGTAATTCAAGTCCCTTGGAAGCATTTACAACTATCTGATCTTTTGTAATTCCTGCTTCTTTAAGCTTTTGACAGACAGGTCTTATCCCTGACGTAGCAACAACAAACAGTATAATTTTTGCGTCTTTTATTGCTTCTTCAAGATTAGAAGTTATTTGAACTTTATCATCAAGTTTTATTTCAAAAGGAA
>MFRJ01000014.1:6148-9673 GCA_001784535.1 Candidatus Melainabacteria bacterium GWA2_34_9 | reverse complement strand
ATTTAATAACCTCCGGTTCTTTATATTCAACAGGTTGTTGAGCTTGATGAGGATGCTCAGACCCGACATATACTTTTAATTTGGTAAATTGAGTATGTCCTAGAGTATTATGAGGAAGCATACCTTTAACAGCTTTTTCAATAGGCACTCTAGCATCTTTTTTCATTTGATCTTTATAATTGATTTGTCTTAAACCACCCGGAAAACCTGTATGGTGGTAATAAATTTTATCAGTTTCTTTTCTACCTGTTATTTTCACTTTTTCAGCATTAATAACGATTACAAAATCACCCATATCTATATGAGGTGTAAATTCTGGTTTAATTTTTCCGCGTAAAATATTAGCTGTTAAAGATGCCAATCTACCAAGTGTATAATTTGAAGCATCTAAAACATACCACTTAGCTTCTACTTCAAGAGGCTTTGCTGAGTAAGTTTTCATTATCGTTTATCTCCATATTCACATTATGTTTTTCGTCATATCCAACCATCATAAATGTTAAGCCACAAGCTTCCGCAGTAGGACCTGCGATGGTTCTGTCTTTAGCCTCGAGAACTTTCAGCATATGTTCAGGAGGATAAATTTCTTTACCGATTTCGATTAATGTACCGGCTATTATTCTTACCATATTATACAAAAATCTGTTTGCAATCAAATCTATGTTTATTACTCCTGATTTTTCGCTTATTTCGGCATTATACATAACACACTCCTTAACGGGATTAGGAGTATTTACCTTTTTGAAGCTGGTAAAGTCATGCTCTCCGATCAAATAATTAAGGGCTTTTTGCATTGATTCAACATTCAGTTTTTCATAAATATGACAGCTGGTTTTGTCTAACCACACTGAACGCTGTGGTTGATTATTTATTGTATATCTGT
The DNA here is from genome assembly GCA_001784535.1 of Candidatus Melainabacteria bacterium GWA2_34_9. Lineage (GTDB taxonomy): Bacteria > Cyanobacteriota > Vampirovibrionia > Gastranaerophilales > UBA9971 > UBA9971. The sequence goes on along the minus strand of MFRJ01000014.1, from coordinate 8,790 downwards.
ACCATCTATATTTCGCGCTTAATTGGCTGTGAAAAGTTTTATCAACTTTTTGCACATTTTTTACGCTTAGATGCTCGGATAAAATTGAATTTAAGGAATATAAAAATCTGTTTAGATTCAGCTCAAAAGGAACATTAAAGTGTACAACCTGATTTTTGGCATGTACCCCTTTGTCAGTTCTTCCTGAAAAAATTACTTTAACATCATATTGCAACAATTTTTTTAATGCATTTTCCAACTCTGATTGAACTGTTTTTACATTAGGCTGTCTTTGGCTGCCGAAAAAACCCCATCCAACATATTCCACAATTAAACTATATCTGAAGAAATTGCTTCCTTCAGATTCAAGTTTATTATTTTCAATTGTTAAAGTATTTTCCCGCATTGTTTATACCGTTATACCAGTTGTATGAGAGCCATTTCAGAGTTATCACCTCTTCTTGGCGGCATTCTTAAAATTCTGATATATCCGCCGTTTCTTTCTGTATAATTTGGAGCAACTTCTGAAAATAATTTTCTTAAAATTGTTTTTTCAGTAGCTTTTCCACCGCACTCACATTTTTTTACATCATCTTTAGAAGGTTTGAATGTTTTGCAATCTGAACAAACAACACCTTCAATAGTTTGGTCATAGATGAATGCAGCAGCTTGTCTTCTTGAATGCAAATCGCCTTTTTTTCCAAGAGAAATAAGTTTTTCAGCGTAAGGTCTTAAGGCTTTAGCTCTTGGCATGGTTATATGTATTTCACCATAAGCAAATAAGGAGGTAGCTAATGTTCTTAAAAGTGCTTTTCTCTGGTCAGCTGGTCTTGATAATGTATGTCTTTTGCACTGGTGCCGCATTGTTATGTTCCTTTATGTTTAATATGAATTACTAATTATTCTTCTTCAAGGTTTTCAGGATTTGGCTTAAGTTTTAAACCAAAAGCTGTAAGTCTTTCTATAACTTCATCAGAAGATTTTTTACCAAAGTTTTTGATGTTTAATAAATCATGTTCAGACTTTAATAATAATTCTTCGAGTGAATTAATACTTGCTCTTTTTAAGCAGTTATAAGCTCTTACTGAAAGATCAAGCTCTTCAATACCGATTGAAGGAGTTTTTGCTTCCGGTTGTTCTTCTTCTTCAACAGGTTGAGCTGTACCGATAACTGTGGTTTGACCAGTTAATGAAGCTATAGGGAGGAAGTGTTCGATTAACAAGTTAGCAGCTTTACTAAGCGCAACATTAACTTCAATACTTCCGTTAGACCAAACTTCAATTATAACTTTGTCAAAATCTGTTACATTTCCTACACGAGTATTTTCTACTGTATAGCTTACTTTTCTAATAGGCATATACACAGCATCCAATGGCAATACATCAATTGCTGAAGCATATTTGCCTTGAGGAAGCATATCAGTTGGTATATAACCTTTTCCCGATTCAACAACTATATCAGCATGGAAACTTCCACCTTCAGCTATAGTACACAATAACCAATCAGGATTTATGACTTTAACACCTGCGGGTAATTGAATATCGCTGGCTAAAACAGGACCTGATCTGTCAATATCTAATCTTAAATTATAAACATCGTTGTCTTCTGTTTTAACAACAAGACCTTTGATGTTAAGAAGGATATCTGTTACATCTTCAACAACACCAGGTATTGAAGTATATTCATGAGTGATACCTTCGATTCTTACTGAAGTTACAGCCGCACCTTCAAGACTTGATAAAAGCACTCTTCTAAGAGCGTTTCCAATTGTTGTGCCATAACCTCTTTCTAACGGTTCGATGACAAATTTGCCATATATTGAACCATCAGAATCTGTTGTTGTATTTACGCATTTTATTTTTAAATCCATGACGGGTATTATAACCTCCTAGACCTACTTAGAATAGTATTCAACGATAAGCTGTTCTTTAACTGTAGGATCAATATCTTCTCTTTCAGGTAAAGATTTTACTGTTATTTTTAAAGCTGTTTTATCATATTCCAGCCAATTTACACCTTCTATCGGTGTTAAAGCATCAATAATGCTTTTAATTAATTCTTCGCTGCCTTTTTTAACAGAAATTTTATCACCGGCTTTTAATCTGTATGAAGGAATATCAACTATTCTATCATTAATCAAGAAATGTCTGTGTCTGATAAGTTGTCTTGATTGTTTTCTTCCGGCAGTAAATCCTGCTTTAGCAACTACATTATCAAATCTGGATTCAAGTAACTGTAATAAAACAGTACCTGTAACGCCTGTTTTACCTGCAGCTATTTTAAAATATCTGGAGAATTGTTTTTCTGATACCAGATATGAAAAACGACATTTTTGTTTTTCTCTTAAATGTATAGCATATTCAGATAATTTTTTTCTGTTTTGACCGTGTTGTCCTGAACCATAAGGTCTTTTGGTTTGAGAGCATTTAGCTGAATTACAGCGATCTCCTTTTAAGAAGAGTTTTTTGCCCTCGTTTCTGCAAATTTTACAAACTGATTCTGTATGTCGTGCCAATTTCCTTGACTCCTTGTTTATTATTTAATTACTTAGACTCTTCTTTTCTTTGGTGGTCTGCAACCATTATGAGGTATTGGAGTTACATCTTTAATCAATGTAATTTCAAGACCTGCTGCTTGTATGGATCTGATGGCAGTTTCTCTA
>MFRJ01000014.1:0-6107 GCA_001784535.1 Candidatus Melainabacteria bacterium GWA2_34_9 | reverse complement strand
GCCTTGTTCCATGGATCTTTTCGCTACTAATTCTGCCGCGGATTGTGAAGCAAACGGGGTGCCTTTTCTTGCACCTTTAAATCCACTAGTACCTGCACTTGCCCATGCGATTGCATTTCCGAGCATATCTGTTGAAGTTACTATTGTATTATTAAATGTTGATTGAATATGCACTCTGCCCTGAAGTACATTTTTCTTTTCTTTTTTCTTAACTCGAGCCTTTGGTTTAGCCATAATTAACTATATTCTCCATTATATTTATTGATTATTTCTTTTTGGAAACAGGACCTGATCTTTTTCCTCTTCTTGTTCTGGCGTTAGTTTTTGTTCTTTGACCACGAACAGGAAGACCTCTACGGTGCCTCATTCCTCTATATGAATTGATTTCACTTAATCTTTTAATATTAAGCGATTCAAATCTTCTTAAATCACCTTCAACCTGATATTTGCCTATCTCAAGTCGTAAGCTGTTAATTTCTTCTTCAGTTAAATTATCGCTTCTTGTATCAACAGATATGCCGCAATTAGCCAATATTTCACTGGCTCTTGTAGGACCAATGCCATAAATATAGGTTAAGGCAACTACCATTCTTTTATTACGCGGAAGATCAACTCCGGCAATTCTGGCCATTAATTTCTCCTTTATTCCTCTAGTTTATTTTTTACCGCTGATTAATTACACAGGTTTAAATTATAAGTTAATAAAAACATAAAAAACATTCAAGTACATAAATAAATTTATATATGAACTTGCATTCAATATTAATTTATTTGATTTCCTTAAACTGAATTGTTTTTATCCCTGTCTTTGTTTATGTTTTGGGTTTTCACAGATAACTGCTACTCTTCCTTTTCTTTTGATTGATTTGCATTTATCGCAAATTTTCTTAACAGATGTTCTGACTTTCACGATTAATATCCTCTCGATTTTTTATTATTTCAGCCTATATGTAATTCTTCCGCGGGTTAAGTCATAAGGAGTCAATTCGACTTTAACTTTATCTCCGGGCAGAATTCTTATAAAGTTTTTTCTGATTTTTCCGGAAATATGCGCCAACACCATATGATCGTTTTCAAGTTTTACCTTAAACATAGCATTTGGTAGGGATTCTATTATTGTTCCTTCAAATTCTATTGTTTCTTTTGACATTAATACCTCGGAATATTTTTTCCCATAAAATTACATTCTAACTTTGATTCTACAATGAACATATTATTTGACAAGTTATAATGCACTCAATCTTAAATCAAAAGTACAAAACCTCGATTTTAAAACCAATGATTACTTAAAAATTCAAATAATCAAAAAAATATTTCTAATTATTTGAATTAAAAGTTTTACATTTATTCATATATGAATTTGATAAAAATTATAAAGTCAAAATTTCAGGACCATCGTTTGAAACATGAACAGTATGTTCAAAATGAGCTGAAGGCCTGCCATCATCTGTAACTACAGTCCAATTATCTTCCAAAACATGAACAGCTCCTGTTCCAAGATTAAACATAGGTTCTATTGCTATGACCATACCTGTTTTTAGTTCAGGACCAGGATCACCTGTCCTGAAATTATACAAAAATGGATCTTCATGCATTGCTTTTCCAACACCATGTCCGCCATATTGCTTAACAATGCCGTATCCATGAAGATTAGCTCTATCTTCAATGGCTGCTGATACAGTTTCGTAGAGCCTATTGCCAGCTACCATTTTTTCAATCGCATCAAAAAGTGCCCGATTTGTTACTTCTAGAAGCTGTTTAAGTTCGCCCGTTATATGCCCAACAGGATGCGTGAGCGCAGAATCGCCCACCATTCCTTTATAAACAGCACCAACATCAATACTTATAATATCGCCTTCCTCCAGAAAAGTTTCTTTGGAAGGAATCCCATGAACCACTTTTTCATTAATCGAAGCACAAATTGTCGCAGGATAACCGTGGTAACCTTTAAAAGCAGGAATTGCTTTATTTTTGAGAATTATTTTTTCTGCAATTTCATCCAGTTCATACGTTGAAACCCCCGGCATTATCAGTTCTTTTAACGTATTATGAACTTCAGCCACTATACTGCCGGCTGATTTCATAAGATTTATTTCGTATCTGGATTTGCGGGTAATCATATTATTTTACAGCTGAAACGCCCAATACAGAAAGAATATCTGCAAGAATTTTATCAATTTCTTGATTGCCATTGACATTTCTTACAAGATTTTTCTCTGTGTAATAATTTATAAGCGGTTCAGTTTCTTTTTTGTATGTTTCAATTCTTTTTGCAGCGGTTTCTACATTATCATCGGCTCTTTGAGTTAAAGCTGCGCCGCATTTGTCGCAAACATCCTCAACTTTCGGAGCTTTGAATTTTGTATTATATTTTTCTCCGCAAACGCATGATTTTCTGAAAGCCATTCTGTCTATAAGAATATTTTCATCAACTTCAATGTTTAATACATGTTGAATTACAATTCCTGTTTCGCTCATAATATCTTCAAACATTTGAGCTTGTTCAGGGCTTCTTGGAAAACCATCAAGAATAAAGCCTTTTTGCGCGTCATCTCTTAATAATCTGTTTTTGATAATTCTTACAACCAGTGTCGCAGGAGCAAGCTGACCTTGATTCATAAAAGATTCAGCAAGTTTGCCTTCTTCTGACTGTAATGCTATTTCTTCTCTAAGCATACTTCCTGTATCTATGTGAGGTATATTAAGAAGTTTTGCTAATTGACTTGCCTGTGTGCCTTTGCCGCAACCCGGTGCGCCTAAAAAAATCACTCTCGTTGTCATTGTTTTAAAAATCCTTCATATTGTCTAGCTAACAAATGTGTTTTTATCTGATTTATAAAATCAAGCGCAACCCCGACCATAATGATTAAAGAGGTTGAGCCTAATCCCTGTAAAGGTGTAATATGTGTAGCCTGTGTTGCAATACCCGGAACAAGCGCGATTATTCCAAGCCCTAAAGCTCCGATGAATGTAACCCTGCTGAGAATTTTATCAAGTGCATCTGCTGTAGGTTTGCCTGGTTTGATTCCAGGGATGGAGCTTCCGTATTTTTTCAAATTATTTGCAATTTCTTTTGGCTGCATATTCGGCATAATTGAAGCGTAAAAGAAAGTTAAACCGACTATTAACAAGAAATAAATAATATAATATGAATATCCTGATAACAGATCATTACTTATAAAATCTATAATATTTTTTAAGGTTTCCGGCATATTGCCTTTGCTAAGTAAACTAAGTATTGTGGTCGGGAAAAGCAGAATAGCTACTGCAAAAATTATAGGCATTACCCCGCCAGGGTTAAGTTTAAAAGGAATATGAGTATTCACTCCGCCATAAACTTTATTTCCTACTTGTCTTCTGGCATTTACTATAACTACTTTTCTCATTGCTTCCTGCATTATAACAATCAATACGAGAGTAGCAAGGAAAATTGCAATCAGTAAAACTAATCCAAATGCCATTCCTGTGTTACCGCCAACTAACTGCCCCGTTGCTCCGAAATATGACGGTATTCTGGAAATAATACCAATAAAAATTAAAATAGATGCTCCGTTACCGATGCCATTTTCAGTAATAAGTTCAGCAAGCCACATAATAAACATTGTACCGGCGGTAAGAGTTAAAATTGAACCTATAAAATTCAAAGCAGGTATACCATCAGGAGAGAGCATGCCCATTTTGCTTAAATATGTTAAAAATACTGTTGACTGGAATACAGACAATATTACCGTGAAATACCTTGTGTATTGTGAAAGTTTTCTTCTTCCGGCTTCGCCTTCTTCTTTTTGAAGTTTTTCAAGAGCCGGTACAGCAGCAGCAAGAAGCTGCATAATGATTGAAGCTGTGATATATGGACCGATACCTAATGCGAATATAGAAACTTTTCCTAATGCACCGCCGGTAAAAATATCCAGAAACCCAACGAGATCACCCATTTTACCGGAAGTTAATAATTCCGCATTATCTATTCCGAATATAGGAATCTGTACGCCAAATCTAAAAATTGCTATCATCGCAAAAGTAAATAGTAATTTTTCTTTTAGCCCCGATGCCTGCCACATTCCTGCTACTTCATCAGTCGTAGGCATTTTTATTTTAGACATAAATTACTCCTCAAATATACCCCAAGTGGTTTTTAAACTAAAATGTCATTCTGAGGGTTTTTAGTAAAAGAATTCACGTCAACAATAGACTTTAAATCTATACAAATTCTTCACATCACTCAGAATGACAATAATATTAAACTATTAAAGCTTTGCCGCCTGCTGCTTCAATTTTTTCTTTTGCTGATTTAGTAAAATGTCTTGCTTTAACGGTTACTTTTCTTTTTAATTCGCCGTTGCCAAGTATTCTTAATTCATCATATTTTTTGCCGTATAAACCTTTTGCTTTTAACACATCAAGGTCAATTTCATCTTCTTTCATATCAGCAATTTTAGCTATATTAATTTCAGCGAAAACAATTCTACTAAGGGATCTAAAACCGTCCAATTTAGGGGTTTTTCTGTAACCAGGCATTTGTCCGCCTTCAAAACCGATTTTTCTGCTGCAGCCTGAACGCTGACCTTCACCGTTATGTCCTCTTGTAGAAGTTTTACCGTGGCCTGATGCGCGTCCGCGTCCTACACGTTTTCTTTTCTTTGTAGCACCTTCAGCCGGTCTTAAATCTTCTATCCTAATTTCTGTTGTTTCCATTGCTTATTACCTTTTTATTAATTAATTTAACATTTCGTGTAAGGTTAATCCTCTTTCTTTTGCTACAGCAGAGAACAATCTTAACTCTGAAAGTGCTTGAATTGTTGCTCTTGCAGCATTTAACGGAGAATCTGAACCTAATGATTTACATAAAATATTTTCTATTCCTGCCAATTCTAATACAGATCTTGCAGAACCGCCTGCAATAACTCCGGTACCTTCAGCAGCTGGTTTTAATAAAACTTTTCCTGCTCCTGCTTTTGCGGTGATTGGATGTGGAATTGTTTTCTTGAAGATAGGCACTTTAATAAGATTTTTTCTGGCTTCAATAATAGCTTTTTGGATAGCGCCAATAACTTCATTGGATTTTCCACAGCCTATTCCAACGCTGCCTTGTCCGTCACCGACAACAACAACAGCTCTAAAGCTTAATTTTTTTCCGCCTTTTACTACTTTTGTTACTCTTCTGATTTGAAGTACTCTTTCACGCCATTCGCCACCAGCTTTAGCTCCGGCAAATTCTTCTTTAGGTTCTTCAGTTTTGCGGCGACCGCGTTTTACTTGTTCTTCCACAGATTTAAGCCTCTCTTTTATATATTTATACTAATCATTACAATCTTAATAAGAATATTTAATAATAAACAAAAAAGATAATCAATAATCAAGAATTTATATTCAGATTTATTATAAAAATTTAATTATTGTTAATATTTGTAAAATAAAAGACAGCTGTTTAACAGCCGTCTTTTATAGATATTTTTAATTATTCTTCTATTTCAGAAGCTTTAGGCTCCGGTATATCTGCTGAATGTTCAAAATGAGGGTTATCAGAAAGACTGAGACTGATTCGTCTATCTTCAGGGAAGAATCTTACGACTGTGGTTTCTATCTCATCGCCCTGCTGAAGGGTTTTTCCTGTTTTATTTTGATAATCAAGAAGTTCTTTGTAAGGTAATAAAGCTTCAACACCGGGATAAACTTCTATAAATGCCCCAAAATGTTTAATTCTTATTACATTACCTTTGATTTTTTCGCCTTCTTTTATAATTTTTGAAGCTTCAATCCAAGGATCAGGCTGCTGACTCTTAAGACTGAGACTCACTCTTTGTTTTTCTTCATCTACACCGATAATTTCAACTTTTATCTTGTCACCGACTTTAAGTATATCAGCAGGATGATCAACCCATCGCCATGAAATCTGCGATAGAGGAAGCAACCCATCTATTCCGCCTATATCAATAAACGCACCAAAGTCAGCCAACCTTACAACATCTCCTGTAACTATTTGTCCGATCTGGATATTTTCAAACAAGTCTTTTCTTTGCTCTGCTTGTTGTTCCGATACAACTTTTCTGTGTGACAATATAAGATTATTTTGTTTAGAATCAACTGAAAGTATTTTTAAATGAACT
>MFRJ01000013.1:14660-19262 GCA_001784535.1 Candidatus Melainabacteria bacterium GWA2_34_9 | reverse complement strand
CGGTTTTTGTCTTTATATAAAAATGCTTTCATTATTATTTTCCTCTTTTAAATTTTACATTAAAATTTAAACATAGGTTTTTACCTTTAAAGGTATTTAAGTTGTTTATAGAAGGGGCTGCACCCCTTCACCTGCCTTCATTTCTTTTGACGCAAAAGAAACGAAGCAAAGAAAACTTTAGCCCACACTACATCTCCTGTATTTCTGGCTTGCTTATGATTTAAGGTTAAATGCGTTTGATGCCCGTAACTCAGCCCTTCAGGCTTCAAACAAGACGGGCTTGCCTTCGGAACGCAAGCCGAAAATACTACGGAGTTTTCGCTAATGGGCGCCCGAGGGATTTCAAAGGGGTTTCCCCTTTGACACGCGTGTCGTGTTTCGTAGTTTTTGATGAACGGGTATAAAAATCTTTAGCCCATTGTTTGAAGGGCTTGCCCTGAGTTTGGGCGTGCATTGAACTTAAATCTAGAAGCTCCAGTGAGTCTAAAAAGCAAGAAACTTAATTTTATAGTTTTTCTTTTTCGGTTACCTTTTTCTTTTGACGTCAAAAGAAAAAGGTAACTGGCAGGCTTTAGCCTGACATAATAAAAAATTAAAAAACTAAAATGAATAACATGACAAAACCACTTATGCCCTGCATTTGCATGCATAATGTAACTAAAATTTTAAGAAACTTTAAGAAATGTAAATGTACTTTTTCGATAATTTTAAAAAATGGAAATGCTTTTAAAAATCATTAGACTAATTGTTGTTAGGGATAAAAAGCTTTGTTTATAAGACTTTTCGGTTTTGTTATATAAAAAAACCTTTTTTTATAATGATTTTTAAAGGACAGGAAAAGAGATATTTTTAAAAAATTTTTTTTATATAACAAGTATTTTTAAGTTTTTTAATCATGAAATTAAAGAATAATTTGAATATGCCGATAAATTGATTAAGGGAATTACACAACCAGGAGACATAAACATGGGATTAGCAGCAAGCCAGGCAAGGTTTTTATCATTAACAGCAAGAAAAAGCGATATAGAATTTAAAGGTCAACAAGTTAACCAGGAAAGAACCCAAAATGCATTTTTGATGGGAGATTTAGTTCAACAATTAGTAAATGATCCTGGTATGGAAAATACAGATCCTTCTAAATACGGATTAATTGAAAATCAAATAATTTTGGCTCAATCAATTGACAGAAACCTTGAACTGGATCTTAAAAACGTTGATACACAGCACAATGAAGTACAAACAGAAATGGATGCAGTTAAGAAAGTTATCGATAAAAACGTCGACATGACATTCAAAACCTTCGCATAAAGACTTATTTTTGTCATTCTGAGGGCTTTAGCCCGAAGAATCTGTTAAATAGTGAAATTAGTAAATGGACAGATCCTTCGTTTCTCTCAGGATGACAAAAAAACTTAAAAAAATAAATAAAAATCAGGTTAAAGGAGAGGGAAAGGAAAATCAGGAAGGGATAAGAAAAGGAAAATGAGTTATAAATATGACGGCATGTTGGTACTTGCCAATAAATACGGTTTAGCCAGCAATGATGCAAAAGCAGAAATGTTTGAAACTTATGACAGGATTAGAGATCTTTCAATAAGTGGTCCGAGTCTTGGCGGAGCCGGCGGCTATGGTGCTGTGGGCTCATTTTTGATGAATTTGGCAAGATTAGTTGGTCCAACAAGCTATTTGCCTGTTTTAGGATCATCGTCAATAAATATACCAGGAACTTCTTATTATTCTTCAGCTATAGGAGGAAATTCAACAGCAAGCGCTCAAGCCTCTTTTGGCATGGGCGAGTTAGCCAAATATCCGGGATTTCCCGGGGGTGCTGCACCCATAGCTGCTATAGGTGCTTTCGGGTTGCCTGCTTTAATGGGAATTGGAAATGCATTCGGTTCTCTTTCGGATGAGTTTGCAATAGGAGGTATGCCTACAGGCGGCGCAGCTTCTACTGTAGCAGGAAGTTCTTATATACCGGCTGTTGGTGCATTAACAGGTGTTAGCGCTTCAGCAGGAAAATATTCTGATATTGTTTTACCTGTCGCTGGTGTTATCGGTGGACTAGGTGGACTTGTAGGATCGCTGGCTCCGTATTTTGGACCATTTGGTGTTCTTGCCGGAATGACGGGAAATCTTGCAAGCGGATATGCAGGCGCAGTGCTTAATGCTTACCAATCTACAACAGGCAGAATTATCAATAATGCTGATACAATACTTTCTATGAAAGTTAAAAACATAGAAACAGTTGTAAAACAGCTTGATGTTCAGGGTGATATAGTAAGAAAAATGCTTAAAACCGGATTGGAAGCGGATTCCAAGTCGGTACAGGAAATGTAAAATGAGTAACATTAGATTGTACGTAAGATCAATTCACAGGGCGTTTATTAATCAATGGAAAAGTTTCATTAATATCAAAAATTTAATTCAGGAATTGTTTCAAATTATCGAAAAAAAAGAAAAAATTACTCAAACAATTAATTTAGCCGGAAAAAAATTAGAAAGGAGACGTGAAATAATCAATTCGGGAAATTTTGTCCCTCAAAGCAAAGTTATAAATTTTATCAGATAGGTTTCATGTTAAAACTTTGTTACAAATATTTACATAAAACAGTAAATTCACGTTTCTCAATTGTTTTTATATATATAAGAGCATAGTGCTTATTTTTTATAGAGAACGTTCTGGGAAAAACAAAAAAAGGAGTACTAAAGCTAAATGTCAGCCATCGCTACAATAATAAATGATAAATTTCAAGACGGAGCAAGCTTTTTTAGGATTGCACAGTCTTATATGAGACGCAGAAACCCCATATTAAACATGGTCGGCAATACTTTAGCTTCAATTCAGAATTTTTTAAATTCCAGAAAACAGCTAAAAGCCCTTAAATATCGAGTTCAATTAATGAATTATAGAATATATCAGATGGATCAGTTAATACAGCAAAATAACCCAAACAATTATAAGGGAGGCAATAACATCAATCAACTCAGATAAAAAGTAACATATAATTTAGTAATTTAGACAGGGGAAAACAAAATGGGACTTGTCTCAGGCATAATCAGACTACAAACATTAAAAGAGATGGAATTGGATCTTGAATATAAGATTCAGACATTATCACAAACGAAAATGCAGCTTGCTTCTCAAAGCTTTGAGCTGGTTACAATCGGTACTGATTTAGATCCCGAGTCTCCAGAAGTTAAACAGCTTGAACAGAGAAGACAAAAACTCCAGTTGATGGAAAAGAAAATTGATGCAGAAGTACTGAAGCATCAAAATATGTTAAAAATGGCTGAAGCAGAAATAGAATCAGCTCAAAAAATAGTTGATAACAGTATAAAACGTTCATTCTCTTACGGATAAACTAATTGATACTTAAATATAAGTAAATATTTAACTAAATATTAATAATCTTTAAATCAAATTATAAATCAAATTATAACTTTTCTTAAGCAGCTAAATCCAGCTGCTGCTTTCGTGTTGCATGTTTTGTAGCTCTTAAGAGTAACGGCTTATAGTTCTTAAGAGTAATGGTCAGAATTCTATTAATTAGTATTATATTTGCAAGCCACATTTTAATTATATTTTTTAAACAAATTCAAAAGATACGGAACAGAGTTTTAGGGACAAACAATTTTTTATTTTCTAGGAGAAAGGAACTTAATTTAGTCTTATTAACACCAATAAGTAAGGTTTTGCGTAAGTTTTTTATAAGAATTTTTCAAATTAATTTGAATAATAAAGTTTGTTAATTAAGTTAACAAAATCAGAACAAAATCTGCCTCATGATCTCTTCTTCCCCGTTTATATACGGGGCTTTTTATTGGTTACTTTTTTAAAATTAATTACTTTTTAAGTTTTTGATTTAATTGAAAAATCAAATCTTTATCCATCACTTCTTTTGCGGATTTTTTACCGTTCCAGAGCGGCTCAAGAGCTGTATTTAAAGTGTCAGTTATTTCCTGATAATTTCCTGTAACAGGTGTAGGCATGGAATTTGGAATAATATCCACAAAAACTTTTGAATTTTTTGGAGGCATGTCTCTATTTAGAAAAACCTCTGAATTTGCAACATCAATCCGCGCAGGAACAATAAGACCGCTTTGCGTGAAACTTTCTATAGATTTTTTGTTTGCTAAAAATTTTATAAGTCGCCATGCTTCTTTTGGATGCTTGGAAGATGAACTTATTGCCCAGCCGGAAGTATCGCAGTCTACTATTGAACCTGCTTTTCCACGTGGAAATTTTGCTATATCCCAGTTAAAATCAATATCTTTTCTGTATCTTGGGGTGCTCCATCTTCCACTTATATGCATTGCTATTTTTCCCTGAATAAAAAGCTGTGCCATTGTTGCGCTTCCTGCCTCGCTTTTTGTGGGAGCGGCATGATATTTGTTTCGTAAATCCGCATAAAATTGCAATGCTTCAATTGATTGCGGCTTGTCGATTATAATTGAATCGAGATTTTTGCTGATAAGTCCTCCGCCGTTGCTCCACAGGTATGGAAGCCAGAAAAGAGGCGCTTCTTCAAAACTTACAGCAAATTGGTTTTTTTTAAGTTTCTGGCATGTCATGAGGAAATCCTTGAATGACCAGTTTTCAGA
>MFRJ01000013.1:8825-14646 GCA_001784535.1 Candidatus Melainabacteria bacterium GWA2_34_9 | reverse complement strand
TGTATTTGTCGAAAATATCTTTATTGTAGTAAACCACCAGATTTGAAACATCTCTCGGAATGGCGTAAAATGTGCCTTTATACTTAAAAGCATCTAAAGCCTGAGGAAAAAAGTCAGTATTAGAGATACTTTTTTCTTTTTTTAAATAATCTGACAAATCCAGAAAAACATTATTTTCCGCATACAAAGGTCCATTAAGATTATTTATAAAAACCACATCAGGTGTTAAATTTGATGCAACCAGCAAATGAAGCTTCTGAAAATAATTTTTTGGAATATGAATAAATTCTACTTTTATGTCAGGGTTTTGGCTTTCAAATTCCTTTAAAAGCGGTTTGATTATCGCTATTTCTGATTCCGAACCCCAGCTTGAGAATTTGATGCTTGTTTTACTTGATTTTGGGGCACAGCCACAAGTAATTATTGGAAGAATCAAACAAATTAGAGTAATTCCAAGAAATAAACGGTAATATGAATTATTATTGAAGTATAAATTAAACATTTTTTAGTTATTTTGAAATTTGTAAAAAGCTTATATTCTTCTCTATAGGGATATTCCCAAGAATTTTTTCTTTGTTCATATCATAAATAATTATTTGATAAGAATCCTGATTTGTAATTAAGACTTTATTTTCTCTTTCAATGACCGTGATTTTCCCTGGAAATCCTCCGCTATTAAGCGCTATATTCTTTTTTAATTTGAATTCATTCATATCTATAATGTTTATTTCGTCAGAACCGCCTGCAAGAATATATATTTCTTTTCTTTTGTCCAATATTTGAATATCAACAGGTTTTTCGCCTACTTTAATTCTTGCCTGTTCAGTATTATTTTTGAAGTCATAAACAATAAGCTCATTGTTGGAGCGGCTTAAAATAAACAGATATTTGCCGGATTGGGCAATTTTTGAAATATTGTCAGCCTTTGTAACTATTGTAGAAATACCTGAATTGGGATTTAGTATATAGATTTTGCCTGAATTAGAATCATTATAGAAAATATTTTCGCTGCCCTCTATTGATGTAAGATTATCAGGATTTCCTATAACATTAATGTTTCTTGTTAAAAGCATATTTTCAAGATCTATTTCTGAAATGCTTGATGAAAGCTTATTTGCAACATAAGCTTTTTGTGAAATTACAGGTAATAGTATTGAGGTTGGCAGTTTACCCACTTCAATATCTTTTAAAAAGATATTGGTAAAAGTATCTATAACAAATATTTTGTTTAAAGACATTGAAGGAACCAGCAGATATCGTCCATTTTGAGTTAAAACCATATTTGACGGGACGGAAGGAAGTTTCATTGTCTTATCGATTCTTCCTGTGAGGGAATCAATCATGTTTATTTTATTATCCTTAAAACTGGAGACATATAAAACTTTATTTTTAATGCAATCAAGCTCAGGAATACCTTTTGATCCATTTTTTCTGGTAATTATGTTGACTTTTGTTGTTTTTTTCGGGGCAGGTTCTCCGTAAAATACAAGATCATCCTCATCTTTTTTAGGTTTAAGTGCAATTTTAAGGTTGCCAAGAATTACTTTTAACTCCATAGGCAGTATAAGACCGTGAGGAACTATTAAATCTTGAGGAAGTAATCCCAGTTTTACGCTAAGGGGAATTTCAGGGCTGTAATTAACAGTCAGCTCGTTATTAACTCTTACAACTTTTAATAATGCAAGATTGTTTGCAAAAAGTATCATGTCAGGTCTTTTAATAAAATCAGTCTTTGCAGGTATTGTTTTTACTACAGCTGCCGGATTTTCAACTTTTCCATAAGTAAGAGGGCTAACAGGCAGATAAATTGTATGATCCGGTAGTTCAATAAGACCGTCAAATCTTATCTCCACGTTAGGATATTTTGATTTGAGATATTCCACAATGGGTTGAGGTAATTGTGTTGCATTTGCAGGAGCATTGCAGAGGCTAATACAGCAAGTTAAAGCTAATATCGCTAAAATTATTCTGAAATTTTTCATGATTCTTACTTACCACTTATTTTTTTGTGAACCTAGAAATATTGTATTATAATCAATTTTCTTAAGCCATCCCAACTTAAATTTGTTTTCGGATTTATTTAAACATGAAATATTCTTTTATATTTTATTACCCCGAAAACAAGGATTTTAGCCAAGAACGATAAGCAAAATAAAAGATTTTCAAAACATGAATATATTTATCACAGGAACAGATACTGACGTAGGAAAAACAGTTGTAACAGCAGGATTGGCTTGCGCTGTTAGAAGTTTGGGTTATTCTGTCGGAGTTTTTAAGCCTGTTCAAACAGGTTCTTTCAAAAAAAATAATGAATTTGTTTCTGCTGACCTGAAATTTGTTAAATCAGTAGATGACAGTATTCTAACGTATGCTTCATATAATTTTAAAGAGCCTGTAGCACCTTCTTTAGCAGCTGATTTGGATGGTATTGTAATTGATCTTGATAAAATAATTGAAGATTATAAAGAATTAGAAAGAAAATGCGATTTTGTAATAGTAGAAGGAGCCGGCGGTTTATTAGTACCCATAAAAGGCTCATTTTTGATGAGGGATCTGGCAAAAACTCTGGATTTGCCTCTGGTAATTGTTGCAAGACCAAATTTAGGCACAATAAACCATACGCTTCTTACTGTAGAAGCTGCAAAAAATAAAAATATTGAAATAGCAGGTATTATTATCTCTGGCTATCCTTCAGGCACAGAAGACATCGCTATAAAAAACGCGCCTGATATCATAAAAGAGCTTTCAGGGGAAAACCTCCTTGGAATATTACCGAAAATAGAGGATTTGAATAATAATCCCGCTGTTTTAAAAGACATGTTTTTAAAACATATAAATATAGATTTTGTTTTATGATTTATCGCCTTAAACGGCATTTCGGGTCTGGCTTTTATTGCCTGCCGCCCCTTCAGCCTCTGACATCAATCAGCAAAAAAATACCTGATTCTCTTAATCAGGCTTGGATGAGTTGAAAGGAGTTTTGTTTATTTTCTTATACTTTTATAAAACTCCTAATAAAAAAAATTGATAAAAAAAAGCAAAACATTAAGAAATATTAAGAAGAAAAGTGAACAAATGCTTGAATAGTCTGTTTTTCGGAACATCCGTTTATGGGGCAAAAAAAAAGAGAAGTTTTCAACTTCTCCAGGAAATTAGCAGTTTTAACAGTTTATGTCCAGTTTGTTTCCGAATGGATTAGATAGGATTTGTTCGTATTTTTGAGCTTCTTGTTCGACCTTGAATATTTGAAATTGAAGACTGTCTTCTTTTGGTTTTTGGGGGATTATTTTTTTAGCGGCATTTTCCCATAAGTTTGTATCAACTTTTTTTGAAAAAATAGTACTTTCGCCTATATCAAGTTTTGGTTTATTAATCGGCTTAAGAACAATTTTCCTGTTACTAACAGGATTATCCGACATAGCTTATCTCCCTTTATATACTCTGTATATTTGTAATCGACATGAATTTGAGTAAACTTTAGGATTTTACGTCAAAAATTAACATTTCTTAAAGTAGAAAAGTGTGTTAAAAATTATTTTGTCATCCTGAGCAAAGCGAAGGATCTGTCCAGTTGAGAAGTACATCTCGATGTGTTTTGAACAGATTCTTCGGGCTAAAGCCCTCAGAATGACAATTTTGTATATTTAATTGAGATATTCTATAACTTTCTTATTTTAAGAGGTCATTATGAAATTTTTTATTGATATTTTCTGAATAATAATTAGAAAGATAAACTCCAATATATCTTGGATTTAAAGAAAGTGAATTTTGGCTTTTTTCCTGAATAATTTTATTTTCTCCGCTAATAGCCAGGTTTCTGATTTCTCTTGAATTTTCAAAAAATTTTTCAATTTCATTCTTGTTAATAGCCATAATCTTCCGTTCCTTTCGTTTAAGTTTCGCTCTCTATTTTTATTTTATCTCTTTTTTATATCCATTCATCGAACCAGGGATCTAAACCCATGAGTTGAAAAATGGTAAGTAATTAAAAAATTAAATAAAATGGCGAGCGAGTCGCTGAAGGCGACGGAAAGCGAGCCAAAAACAAAACTATAGCCCCCTTCCTATTAGGGAGGGGGGATGGGGGGGGGTGTAAACCCCAACTTTTATTATTTAACCAGTGTATTCAGTTTATCTATAAATTCTTTCACCAATGCTTCTTCTTCAGGGTTATTGGAGAAATTCAAATATTTTTTAAATATTTTTATTGAATTTTTATAATCTCCTTTTTCTGCATAAATTAATCCAAGCTGGCTATAAGCGGCTTCAAGGTCAGGATTTGCGGCAATTGCAAGTTTATAACTTTCAATTGCTTTGTCAATGGAGTTTTCTTGCTCATAAGCTTTTGCCATATTTAAATAATAAAGAGAATCAGCCTGATTATCTGCAGTAACTGTTTTAACAGCTTTGATATTTGTATCAAAATTTGCAATTTCTGCTTTGACTAAGGCAATATTACTTAATAAAAATGCCAAAATAAAAGATTTTAAAACATATTTCCTTATTTTCATTTTTATTCCCCCCCTTTATAAGCTTTTAACCCGTTATGTGAATAAATTTATGATTGGAGCTAAATTAATAAACAAAATATCGGACAGTTTCGCATTCAGCTAATGTATTATAAGTATATTTTGAAATCTCATTTTCTATTTTGTGACAACCTTGTATAATATATACGAACATAAATTTAGTTTATTAAAGATGTTCAGTAATTTAAATTCCCCATTTTGTTAGATATAAATATATCTTCAAAAAATTAAAGGAAACAATTAAATAAATGCGTCCTATACTTCCGTTAGAATTAGTTGGAAATGTAAAACTTGATTTTGATCTTTATGATGATAAAGGTCAAATAGTTTATGAAAAGGGGGAAGTACTTACTCCTAACATATTGATAAAACTTTGCAGTATTAAAATTTTTGTAAAAGATGAAGCAGCAGAAGAAATTTTTAATACTGTAAATAATCAGAAAATTTTAAAGCATAGATCCGTAATTCCTGATCAGGTAGCAAAAACGCTTGTGGGTATTTCAAAAAATATATTAAAAAAAATTCGTGCCAATGAAAAACCGGATTTAGCTGGTTGTCATGAAGCAACGGACATAATACTAGAAGAAGTGGGCATTAATTTTGAAAAAATTGACTGTATAAGTCAGCTGAAAATTTTTGATGAATATACTTTTTCTCATACGGTAAATGTTTCTACAATTAGTGCTGCCCTTGGAATGAGCCTGGGGCTTGATGAAAATGAGTTAAAAGAGCTTGCACTGGGCGCATTGTTGCATGATATAGGCAAAATGCTTGTACCTAAAGATATTTTAAATAAACCCGCATTGCTTGATGCAGAAGAATTTGAAATAATGAAAAGCCATTCTTTGCTGGGTTATAGATATATTTTGGATAAAATAAATTTGCCTGACAAAATAGCAAAAGTAGCTCTGGATCATCAGGAAAATTATGGCGGCGGAGGTTATCCTAACGGATTAAAAGGTTCTGAAATTAATTTTTATGCACAAATCACTGCAATAGCTGATGCATATGACGCATTAACTTCAAACAAAGTTTATAAAAGAGCTGTTGATTCTGATATAGCAATTGATATTATGCTTTCAGAAGGCAGCGATCGGTTTAATCCATATATTTTAAATCAATTTATAAATATTACAGATTACGAAAATAAGCCTGATAAAGATTTAGACCAGAATGAAGATCAGGATATTTAAACAGCGAATCTGAAATGCATTATGTCGCCGTCCTGAACAACATATTCTTTGCCTTCAAGACGCGTAAGTCCTTTTTCTCTGGCTACTGCATAAGAACCG
>MFRJ01000013.1:3536-8754 GCA_001784535.1 Candidatus Melainabacteria bacterium GWA2_34_9 | reverse complement strand
TCCCGCGGTAAAGTAGGTTCTAAGTTTTAGAAGGTCATAAACCTTTCTTATCATTCTTTCTGTACCGCTATCAGTAACACCTAATTCCTGAAGAAATTCTTTTGCCTGTTCCGGTCCGAGATCTACCAGCTCGGATTCTATTTGCGCGCTAATTACAACGACTTCGGCGCCGTGAGTTTTGGCATATTCTTCAACCTGTTTTACAAAATCGTTTCCGCCTGCTACAAGATCATCTTCCGAAACATTCGCAGCGTAAATAACAGGTTTGACAGATAAAAGATGAAGATTTTTAACGAAAGGGATTTCTTCTTCGGTGAATAAGTCTATAGAAAAAGGTTTTCCTTCGTTCAAGAATTTAAGAAGCTTATCAAGAGCAGGATCTTCGATTATTGCATCTTTATCTCTGGCTTTGAGGTTTTTCTGAACTTTTTCTTTTCTTTTTTCAACAGTAGAAAGATCAGCCATAGCAAGTTCAAGATTTATTGTTTCTATATCGCTTACGGGGTCAATTTTTCCTGAAACGTGGATGGTGTTTTCATCTTCAAAACATCTTACCACCTGAATTATGGCATCAACTTCTCTTATATGTCCTAAAAATTGGTTTCCAAGACCTTCGCCTTTGCTTGCACCTTTTACAAGTCCGGCTATATCATAAAATTCTACTGCGGTTGGGATTACCACAGTTGTTTTTACAAGGTTTTGAAGGATTTGCAGTCTTTCATCCGGTACAATGACAACACCTTTATTGGGTTCGATTGTACAAAACGGATAATTAGCGGATTCTGCTTTTTTGCTTGATGTTAAAGCGTTAAATAAAGTTGATTTTCCTACGTTTGGTAAGCCCACGATTCCAGCCTGAAGCACTTTTATGTTACCTTTCGATTATTATTTCTATTACTATCTATTGTTTTTATACCACAAACAAATGTATTTACTAACAAGGGAAAGCAGGGGTAATAAAAAGCCTGCAGGCTTTTTATTACCCCTGCTTTCCCTTTACTGCTGTGGGTGTTTCAGCCTTCCAATTCTCTTCTTCAGGCATTATAGCATATGGCTTTTTAAAAATTCGTTTTTTTTACTGTGGTTAATATAGTTAGTAATTTTGGATAGTTTAAATATAGGTATAGGTTGATAAAAAATAAATTGGTGCAAAGATAATCCAGACTTCTGATGTGATAATCCAGATTATTTTACTTATTTTTTTATAAATTTTAAATCATAACCCAAAATCTGTCCTATCAAAGCAGCTTCTTCGTATTTAAGAGTTTTTCTTGTTAATTTTTGGGAAATATTTGACATGGAGTAATTTTTACCTGTAATTTTGGACATTTCTCTTGCAACTTCTGTTATAGTCCAGTTTGATTGTACGATTATTGTTTTTATATCCTCTTTTACACCCATTATTTCCTCCTTTTTAATTATATTGACATATAATTTGCTATCAAGTAAAATTGCTTATTATAAAGCCGATATAATTATCAAAAAGCCGATAAGTTTTTTACAAACTTAACAAATACGAAGAATTAAAACATTGGAAAAACACATGACTAGTGGAGTTGTCATTGCGAGGCATAAGCCATCTTTGGGTTAAAACCATTGAAGTAACGAAGCAATCTTCCCATTGACTATATGCCACAAAGGAAGATTGCTTCGTTAGTATAACTAAAGCTTTTTATAAACGTACAATGCCTCGCAATGACAGTTACATATACATAACAACAAAAAGGAAAACAAATCATGACAAAAGAAGAAGTAACAACCATTACAAATTTGCAAAAAGAAATCCTAATAGGGCATCTGGGAGATATGCATTCCAGATTGGAAACAATTATTGAAGAAACAAGTTATTTATTGGCTAATTTTAAAGCAATGAAAATGATTTTAGACAATACAACCGAAATTAGTATTAAAAAGTAATATATACCTTAATGATTCCAAATCAAAAAAGTCAAATTTAAACCAATAGTGTAGCTTACCCAAAACAAGGATGGGATTAACAAAACAGATGCGGGTATTGATATTTTATAAAATTTATAAATCGTTAAATATATAGCTGCCCAGAGTAATATTATTGTTGCAAGTCCGCCTGCAATAGACCTCAATCCAAAAAATACAGGCGCCCATAAAGCATTCAGAAAAATTTGACTACCAAACATT
This sequence comes from Candidatus Melainabacteria bacterium GWA2_34_9, assembly GCA_001784535.1. Taxonomy (GTDB): domain Bacteria; phylum Cyanobacteriota; class Vampirovibrionia; order Gastranaerophilales; family UBA9971; genus UBA9971. The sequence goes on along the minus strand of MFRJ01000013.1, from coordinate 6,597 downwards.
ATCAGTGCAAGTTTTTTACTGATAAAGCTGTCTTTTTTTAAAACAATATATAAAGAAACACCCATTAACAGATATAAAATTATCCAAATACCCTGAAAAAGCCAATTCGGAGGATTTAGTGCGGGTTTGAAAAGGTAATCATACCATATTAAAGATTCTTCTTTAACAGCAAGCTTGCCGATTATGCCGGCTGATAAACAAATCAATATTGACCCGACCAGCATTTTAATGCTTTTTTTATCTATTGCTTTAAGGTCTATAGTTTTTAAATTTTCTATGATTTTCAGGTTCATTTTTTATCTCCTTTGTAAATATGTTACCAATTTAGTTAATCAACTGTATAATATTTTGTTAAAAGGAACGAGGGTGAGAATATGAGTCAGGAAAAAATAAAAGAAATTTTAAATCTTCATATAGATTAAACAGAAATTTATTGTGGAGTGGAATTATAGTAACGATTGGCGGAACTGTCGGTTTGATTGTTAAAGTAATAAATGAAATTAAACCTAATAATATCGAGTTAATTTTGATTTTCATCGGTATATTGGTAATTATTATGTTGTTTAAATTACAAAGTGATTTAAACAAGGAGATTTTTGTATTATTAGATCAATTAGATAAAAAATAGGAGAATTAATTATGTTGAATGGTATTTTAGTATTAGTTGTTGTTTTTATAGCCTTTATGTTTGTTTATGCTGCTTATGATATGGTGAAATGGGGAAAGAAAAGCATGGATAAGCTTTAATAGGAGCAATTTTTAGTACTTATTCACTCCTGATACATCGAACAGGGTGGGAACCATACTTGAGCATAGTATTATAAGTATAATTAGCGGAATAAGCTTCATTAATATTTTTCTCTGTAGAAGACCATTGGTCACCAGGCTGATTTTGTAAAGAATTACCAACTAAGAGGTTTACTTCGTTTAAGGACGGTAAATACCAGTCAGTATATCCTTTATTACGGGTAATGTTAGCATTCAATGTCATACATGCTTGAGCAGCTTTATAAGGAGCACCGGAATCACTAGCCGCTATAAGTATATTGGAATTAATCCTTCCATCAGTTGTATCAGTTGCTCCTGTAACTACTGCACCGGGAACAAAACCATTAGTCCATTTATATGAACCTGTTTCATTGCTTATGGTAGTGAATAAATACCTGCTGTCAAAATATCCGACATATTTAGTACCGTCAGCACACGTGTTGCCTATAGTCGGGCATGTTGCATCAGGAGCGACTTCATCCCTGATACACCTGACATAAGTGCTATTAGTTTTGAACATTGAATATGTACTAGCAGCTGTTGTACTATATAATGAACTTGAACGCGCCGCATCTACCTCTGTAGAAGACCAATATCCGCTATAATCAACATTAGGGAAGTTGCCTACAGCCACTCTGTTGGTACAAAGGAATACAAGCTCATTTATAGCCGGTAAATACCAATCAGTATGTCCATAATTGCTCGGACCGTCATTCAGGCTTTTGCATGCCCGTGCAGCCGCATAAGGCGATTCCGAATTATTCAATCCTATAAGTGTACTATAATTAGTTTGACCGTTCATTGTATTTGTTGTTCCGGCAATAATCTGTGCCGTTCCACTATTCCAGGTAAATGAACCTGTTTCAGCAGTTAGTGTAGTAAATATATGCCTTCCTGCAATATCCCCTGCATAAACAGTCCCGTCATCACAAACAGTTTTTACACCTGACGCCATACATGCCGCATGGTTGGGAGGAGTATATGTGCAAGCTTGACTTACTAGAGCTGTTGGTGGAGCTCCATTTGTAGTAAGGTTATATGTTCCGGTTGGTGCAGCAGACCAGTTTGCATAAATAACAGGACATGTTTGATTAAAACCCTGACTATAAGCATAAGTACAGTCATCATTAGGGGCGTTTCCTAACAAATTTGCGGTAGCTCCATTGCATCCTGTAATTGTAGTACTAGCTATACTGGTCATATTACAGCTTACTGTTTCATAATCGCCGGACGAGTTGTAAGTCAGTCTATAATTTCCTGTTGGAGCATTGGTCCAAGCCGTTTTTATCTGTTTGCAGCTTCTGTTATAGTTATTATTATATGCTGTTGTACAAGCTGCTGTATTACCGTTATTACAAGCTTTTATATATACTTTGGGCTGTGCAAGTTCACATGCGAGGTTAGTACCGAGATTTTGATTATTATTAGGTGTTTGGGTATTTGTACAGGCATAAAACACTTCGTTTACAAAGTTCGGTATCATTTTAGGAAGTAAAGTTTCAAGCTGATTATAAATATAAGTTGCTCCATTGTTTGTATTGGTATTTTTGTTTTGATGAAGATAATATGTAACATCTAAAAAACCTGCTGTATCATCACAATAAGGTGCACTACCGCTTCCATCTGCCCTGCATCTGTTTATAAAATAATCGCAAGCTTTTTCGCCTCCCTGATCGCAGGCGGTTCTGAGAATTTTTTTAGCCATTCCCTCTTGTGAAGAATTTCCGTTTTTTGCGTACCATTCAGTAGTACTTAAAGCTCGTCCCCTATTATATTGAGTGTCGACAACCGCAGCCCTGCATGGCTCTGTTGTTGGTAATGCAGTAGCGCCTGCTCCATCTGTATCATACCAGCCTGTAGAACTGCTTGCGGTAATACATTTTATTACGTTTTTATCCACACCTGTTTTAAATGTTGAAAACTGAGATATCATTGGCATTGAAGCTGCCATTAGTATGCTTATTACTACCATGGAAATCATCATTTCCATTAGAGTGAAACCTTTATGGGATTTCAAACAGATTCCAAGATTGTTTTCAACCCAGTTGTTAAATCTTTCTGATTTGCTCTTTCCTTCTATGTACATAGAAATCGCTGCATCACTTAGTTTAAGCTGTTTTGCAATGTATCGTTGTGTTAAGCCCTGTTTCAACAGTTCTGTCTTTACAAGCAGTGCAAAATTGTCCATAATACTCCTTTTTTTCATAATTATGGGAAAAATTGTGTTAATATTTAATAAATTAAACTTTTAAGTTAAACTTTTAATTCCACCTATAACTTTTAAGTAAAAAAC
>MFRJ01000013.1:0-3351 GCA_001784535.1 Candidatus Melainabacteria bacterium GWA2_34_9 | reverse complement strand
TAAGCAAATATGAACGAGGGGTTATAAATCCCGCTTCTAATTTTCTTATTAAAATGGTTTTTCTTTTTAATGTAGATCTTAACTGGCTTATTGCAGAACAAGGACATATGTTTCTTGATAAAGATTATATAGTTAAAGAATGCTGCATCGAAATGATTAAAGAAAAAGTAGGCTTTGATAACAAAGAAATAGACTTTATTCTTAAAGAAATAATAGCTTCACCATTATTAATCGAAACCATTCATGACTTTATAAAAGTGAAAAAAGGGGATAAAACTGCTTTAAAACAGCTTAAAAATGTCATAAAAGGTATAGAATTTATGATTGAATAGGTTTTTTAGTGTTTTTAATAATTTTTTCAAAAACTTCTTCAAAACTCTGAATGGGTACGAAAGAAAACCCACAATCTTCAGAAATTTCGCCACCCATCATAAATAATTCTTCCTGCGGATAAACTTTGCAAATACGGGCTCTTTGTTTATAAACAGTACATTTTCCCGTTTCAGGATGAACTTTTGTGCAGGCAAAAATCAGTCCCAGCTCGTTTTTGTCGACTATTTCAAGATAATTATAGAAATAATGCTGCTCCTTGAGTTTTTCAAATTCTTCCTCGTCTTTTATCAGGTGTTTTGAATGTCTGACATGTATTCCATGGCAGCATTTTCCGCAGGCTTTGCACTTTCCTGTTCGTAGATATTTTTTGCCAAGAACCTTTAAGCTAAGGAATTTTATGAATTCTAAATGCAGATTTTTTAAATATTTAACAATCTTATCCATAATGAAAATTTTATCATAATAAAAAAATCCTTAATTATTAAGGATTTTGTGATGGTTAGTGTGTTTTCTCTATTAGAGTTTTAGTTCATTACAGATTTTCAAAAGGTTGTGCTTCAGGTGTTAATAAATCCGAAAAAGGATTTGTTGCTGAAATCTCTGATTCTGAGAAAAGTATTTTTAATAATTCAGCATTATTTAAATTTAGATCACCTTTGAGCATTTTATCGGCAATGGCGTCATTTGAAATATAATCATTTGTTTTTATGGTATTAAGGATGGAATCAATTTGTTCTAAATCAGTTGGAGAATTGAGAGAGTCCATTACCATTAATTTGTATTTCTCAATTTCCTGATCTTTTTCATATAATTTTTTTGCCTGTTCTGATATATCAATAACATCAGCAAATTCAGCAGCTTTTAAATAAGGATTTGGTGAAGCTGCTTTTTTATCAACGCCTGCAAGTTTAGCCTGCTGAGCTATGGAATTATTAAGTATTAGGTCTTCGTTACTTATATTGTTGAGCATATCCAAGCTCCCATCTCATATTTTTAATTAGAATAAAAATTCCCTACCTACACATACAGTATGACCTTTTATCATTTTTTAAAAAACAATCCGCGGGTTAGTTTTGGTTAACCTTCGGATTAGTTTTGGTTTTAAAAGATTGATCCTCGGATTAATAAAAAGCAAATTAAAAAGACTTTTTTCTTTAAAACAAAAATATTACATTTTTGTTACAAAATTTTTCCGCATAAAAAATATTTTCTTTATATATACATATTGAATCTTTTAAATTCATTATTAAAATACTTTATATGAATAACTATTTTTTGAAAAAAATTAAAAATTTAATGTGAGGAAACTTTTTCAAAATGATTGTTTTTATATAGATATAGAGGATAAGGAAAACAAAAAAAATTAAAAAAGATTATACAGAGAGGATAAAGGACAAGGGATAAGGGATTCATTTAGTAACAACAAAGACTCACAGAAACGGTAAAGGAAAAGGGACACGGGGAAGGTTTTTTAATTTTATTCAAGATATAAGACTCAACAAATGACTACTCAAAAAAATAGGGAAGGTTACGACAAAGAAGTTTTAAAACTTCTTTTTTTTTGCCTTTTTTTATTTTTTATTATGTCAGGTTGAAATTTAAAAAGGTATTTAATTCTTTTATAGAAGGGGTAAAGCCCCTTGAAACCCCTCGGGCGCCCGTTAGCTAAAGCTCCGTGATATTTCGGCTTGCGTTCCGAAGGCGAGCCCGTCTTGTTTGAAGCCTGCAGGGCTGAGTTACGGGCATCAAACGCATTTAAACTTAAATCATAAGCAAGCCAGAAATATAGGAGCTGTAGTGTGGGCTAAAGTTTTCTTTGCTTCGTTTCTTTTGCATCAAAAGAAATGAAGGCGGTTAAAGCGGATTGCGAGCAGAGGCTGGAAAATGGGCTTTGCCCCTTTGTAATGCCGTTTATGGCGAGCAACCAAGCGGGGTGCAGCCCTTTTTATAAATTTAAAAATACCTTTAAAATTCAAAAGAAAAACCATCTCTTTTGTGTTATAAAAAAGTGTAAACCTTTATAACAGACGGAAAAAATAATGACTAATTTGCTGGAAAAATTGATAAAAACCTCAAATTCTTTATCGGAAATATCTGAAAAAATTCTAAACAACAAAAGACTTACAAAAGAAGACGGGCTAAGATTATATGAATCTTTTGATATCCTTTCTATAGGCGCACTTGCTGATTATGCAAGAGTTGAAAGATTAGAAAATAGCGAACAAGCAGATTATGTTTATTGGATAAACAACCATCATCTAAATTTAACTAATATCTGTGAAGGTACCTGTAAGTTTTGTGCTTATCGGAGAAAAGAAGGTCAGGACGGGGCTTTTTTATACACTCTTGAAAAAGCTGTGGAGTATCTCGAAACACAGGTAAATAAAAATGCCAGCGAAATTCATATTGTGTCGGCTTTAAACCCTTACTGGACGCTTGAAAACTATAAAACGCTCCTGAAAGAATGTAAAAAAACTTTGCCAAATACACATATTCAGGCTTTTACCGCGGTAGAGATAGATTATCTGGCAAAAATTTCTAATATTACTGTAGAAAAAGTTTTGCAGGAACTTATAGATGCAGGGCTTGGCTCTCTTCCCGGCGGTGGTGCGGAGATTTTTGCAGAAAATATAAGACAAAAAGTTTGTCCTGAAAAAATTTCCGGTGATAAATGGCTGGAAATTATGGAAATTGCCCATAATCTCGGACTCAAAAGTAACGCAACCATATTGACAGGCATTGGTGAAACTTCCGAAGATAAAATTGACCATATGCTCAAAATACGAGAAGTTCAGGATAGAACAGGCGGTTTTATGACTTTTATTCCGCTGTTTTGCCATTATGAAAATACAGAAATTTCTGAAATGCAAGTTCAAACAGGATTTGAAACAGTAAAAGATTATGCAATTTCAAGGCTTATGCTTGATAATGTTCCGCATATAAAGGCTTTCTGGATACAAATAGGAACAAAACTAGCACAGGTTACTTTGTCTTTTGGTGTTGATGATCTGGATGGAA
>MFRJ01000012.1:9704-12740 GCA_001784535.1 Candidatus Melainabacteria bacterium GWA2_34_9 | reverse complement strand
ACGTTTCTCATATTACAATAGAAGTTCAAGCAAGTGATGCAGAAGATGACTGGCAAGATAAGTTTACAAAATTAATCGAAGAAGGTAAAAATATTGAGCTTTTAACACCAAAAGAAGCTAAGATGCTTTCTAAATTCTTTGATTTTACCAATACTGTTGTATATGAAATTATGATACCAAGAACAGATGTTAAGTTTATAGATGTAGAAGCTACTGTTGATGAGCTTATAGATATTATTAATTCTTCGGGACATACAAGAATTCCTGTTTATGAAGAAAATATAGATAACATTATAGGAATAGTGAACGCAAAAGATGTTTTAAAAGCCATAAAAAACTGTGAAGACAATAACATGATTAAGATAAAAGACCTTGTAAGAGAAATTACAATTGTTCCCGAGAATAAATCTATAAGCAGTATGCTAAATGAATTTAACTTGAATAAATCACAAATAGCAGCTGTTGTTGATGAACATGGCGGTGTGGCTGGAATTGTAACAGTAGAAGATGTTCTTGAAGAAATCGTAGGCGAAATTTGGGATGAATATGACGTTCAAATTCCTGAAATAATAAGAATTGACGATAAAACAATCAGTGTTTATTCAAAAATGGATATTTATGATTTAAATGAAAGATTTGGTCTTGATCTTCCGACAGAAGATTTTCAGACTATTGGCGGATATATATTCGGATTGCTGGGAAGAGAACCGGAAATCGGCGATGAAGTTGAAGCTAATGATATAAAAATGAAAGTCGAAAACATGGAAGGACATAAAATCGTCAGAGCGATTTTATATAAAGAAGACGGCTTTATAGACCAGTTTGCATCAGAAGAATAAAACAATATAAAAAATCTTTCTTTCTGATAAAATGAATTGATAAAGAAAAATTCTTAGAGAGAAAGAGACTAATTATGGAATTATCAAAGGTTATTAATAAAGAAACAGTTAAGTTTCCTTATATAGACAAAGCTGTTGAGATTTTTAAGCTTGAAAACGGACATACTATAGTATTAGCAAATAAACAAGGCGATCTGGCAAATATAAGCACGTGGGTTAAAACAGGTTCACTAAACGAAGATGATAGTATTACCGGAATTTCTCATTTTCTTGAACATCTGATGTTTAAAGGAACACCTTCTCATCCTGCAGGGGAATTTGACAGATTCCTTGAAGCAAAAGGCGCAATAGTAAATGCGGCTACCTGGAAAGATTATACTTTTTATTATGTAACCTTACCAAGCGGGGAAAATAACCAATATTTAAAAGAAGCCATAGAACTTCATGGAGATATGATGATTAATTCTATAATACCCGAAGAAGAAATTGGTCCTGCTTTTGATATTAAAAATCCTGTAGTAGAGGAAAAAAGGGAAAGAGCAGTTGTTCTTGAAGAAATTAACATGAGAGATGATAATCACTGGACAACGACTTATGATGCGATGAATGAATTGATGTATCAGGTGCATCCGTATAAAAGAGATGTAATAGGCACTGCGGAAGTTATAGCTTCAGTGTCTCGTGAAACCATTATGAACTACTATAAAAAATGGTATACGCCTGATAATATGATAACAATTGCCGTTGGGGACTTCGATACAGAAGAAATCCTCGGTCATATACGAAAAAACTTTGTTTTTGAAGAGGTAAAATCTGCCGGAAAACAGACTTATCCTCAGGAATTAGAACAAAAAAAGCCTAAATATGCTGAAAATACAAAAAAAGATATTAATACAGGATTTCTTTTAATGGGGTTTCATGGTCCAAAACCTGTTAATGTAGCTGAAAATATATCAGCAGACATATTAAGCACGGTTCTTGGCGAAGGCAAAAGTTCTAGACTATATCAGAATCTTATTGAAAAACAGCAGGAGCAGATTTTTAATGTTGCAGGTGCTACACAGTATGAATTTAAAGAAGGAAATGTTTTTCTTATTCAGGCAAATTTTATGCCTGAGAAAAAAGACGAGGCCCTTGAGCTTTTAAAAACAGAATTAAGAAAAATTGTTGACCAGCCAATTTCTGAAAAAGAACTTGAGAAGGCAAAAAAGAAACTTAAAGTAGGATTTGCAGAAGAAGCAGAAACTGTTTCTGAAATTGGAGAAGCCATAGGTCACTGTTTGACAGTTTGTGAAGATATTTCATGCCATACTGATTACCTAAAAACCCTTGATACACTTAATGTTGAGTTTGTTCAAAAAACGGCAAAAAAATATCTAAGCCCAAACAAAGCCACTATTTCCATACTAATACCGGGAGAGTAAAATGAATTCTTTTAATATAGACAAATTATCAAACGGAATAAAAGTCATAACAAGAAAAAACTCTAATACTCCAAGGATTTCGCTTAATTTATTTATGACTTCCGGTACAAAATATGAAAATCTTGCAGGCACGGCTAATCTTGCTAGTAGGCTTCTTTTTCAGGGAACAGAAACAAAAAGCGCGGAAGACCTTGCAAATGAACTTGATTTAAATGCTATAGAAATGAGTATTGAAGCAAAACAGGACTATTTAAGAGCAAGAGCGTTATTTTTGAACGAGGATATTGATGAAGTTCTTGATATTTTTGAAGATATTCTTAAATATTCAACATTTAAAAATAGCGAAAAAGAAGCGAGAAAGTTTGAAGGAGAAATAAAACTGGATCTTGATTCTCCAAAAACACAGGCGTTGGATAACCTTATCAGGAATATTTATCCTGAACATCCTTATGGTTACAGCCATACAAAAATTCTTGAGGACTTAAACAACATAAATATTGACTCAATAAAAGAATTTTATATTAAAAATTCTTTTAATCCTGATAAAATGGTGATTTCTGTTGTTGGAGACATAGAACATGACCAGATAATGAAAGCTTTAAATAACAAATTTGGAAGTATAGAAAGAGTTTCAGAAGAAAAAATTAAAAAAAATATAAGTGAAATAAAAGAAAATAAAACTGTTATTATAGCAAAAGATGATTCAGCTCAAGCACAAATCCTTCAGGGCTGGATTGCTCCAAGTATTTCCGAAAAAGATTATCCTGTAATAG
>MFRJ01000012.1:0-9693 GCA_001784535.1 Candidatus Melainabacteria bacterium GWA2_34_9 | reverse complement strand
AGGATTCAGGACTTTTTACGATTTATATAGGAACAGCTCCTGAAAATATAAAAGTTTGTCTGGAAGGCTTTGAAACAGAAATTAAAAAACTTAAAGATGAGCTTGTTTCAGAAAAAGAGCTTGATGATGCAAAAAATAATTATCTTGGAAAACGAGCTTTCTTCCATGAAACAAATTCCCAGCAGTCTTATTATCTTGGATTTTATGAAGCCATGGGACTTGGTTCTGAGTTTGATGATGTAATAATAGAAAAAATCAAAAAAGTAACCGCACAACAAATTCAGGAAGCAGCGAATAAATATTTTTCAAAAAATTCTGTAATATCTATTCTCGCACCACAAAAATATTTAATTTAATTTTGCTGTTCTTTAGCTTTTAAATATTCAGAAAGACTCTTAACTATATCATCAGCTTTTTCTTTAGAGCCAATGAAGGCTGATGCAAATTCGTGACCACCGCCTCCATGTTTTTCGGCAAATTCATCTACGTTGACTCCATTGCCGCGAAGAGAAGCACCAGTGTCCATGCAACCTTTTATTCTATCTTCTTGTTCGTTAATTTTAACGGCAATTTTAACACCTGCAATATTTGGCATGATTATACTCAAAACGTTATCAAGAATGCCTTTAACATCAGCTTTTTCAAGACCATCTTTTTTCAGTGTTTTTGATGTATTGGTATATTTTCCTGTTTTGGCATTTCTTTCTGCTAAAGAATCGTCAATAAGATAAGCAATTTTTCCATCTTTTGAAAATTTAATATTATTAAGCACCTGACCATAAAATTTCAAGGCTTCTTTTGGCATATAATCCATTGTATTACAATAGATTTTTCTGCTATCAATGCCTGTTTTGGTCAATCTTGAGCAATCTTCAAAAACACCATCAGGTTTTTTCATATACCTGAATCCCTGTGTATCACCAATTATTGCCATATATACATTCGTCGCCAATTCTTTATTAAGAGGAACATTCATATGATCTGCAAGTAAAAGCACAGCTTGTGAGGCAGCTGATGCATCTTCGCATACCAGATTAATATCAGCATAATTATTTATATTATCATCATCCGGGTGATGATCGATTTTAATTTTCTTTTTAGCTGAGTCAAATATTTTTGAACCATCTTTCATTAAATCTCTGTTTGCACAGTCAACTGAGATAGCAAGATCATAATTTCTTGCTTTTATCGCCTCAAAATCAGATTTTTTATTAAGACATTCAAAAGAACTGACATCATCTATACATTTAGCTCCATGAGGAGTTCTGCCTACAATAAAAACATCAATCTTTTTATCAGGATATTTGGAGATAATTAAGTTTTTTAAAGCAGCGCTTGAGCCGATAGCATCTTCATCAGGATTTATATGAGTAAAAACGGCTATTTTGTTTGCTTTTTGAATTTCACTTTCAATTGCTGTCATTTTTTCCTGAACTTTAGGAGTAATTAATTCCTGTCCGCTAAAGCTAACAGCTTTTAAATTATTTTTATAATTATTTCCAGCGAAAACATAAGGTTTGTTACAAACATTGGTAAAATTTAAACTCATAAAGGCTTCCTTTGAAAATAATTTACTAGACTACAATTTAATTAACTACTTAGATAAACCCTAAACATAAAAATAATTGCCTATTTTAAGTTTAATTATTAACAATTTATTAAGTTGAAAGACCAATATTATTATTGATGTTAATATTTATGGATATTAATAATATAAATATTTTAGAGAATGCTTTTAAAATAATTTTTGTGGAAAATAATAGGAAAAAGGAGAATTTTAAATGGATAAGTATGTTTGTACAGTTTGCGGTTATGTTTATGATCCTGCAATAGGTGATCCTGAAAATGGAATTGAGCCGGGAACTTCTTTTGAAGACATTCCTGAAGACTGGGTATGTCCTCTATGCGGAGTTGGCAAAGAATTATTTGAAAAGGAGATATAGAATGACTGTCAGATATGTAAAATCTGATGTTATCGCAGTTGGGGCAATAGATTGGGATAGAAGGCTTTTTGATAAACTCATTCCGCTTCCTCAGGGTACAAGTTATAATTCGTTTTTGATACAGGGAAGCGAAAAAACTGCTCTTATAGATACGGTTTATCCTGCAAAATCTCACGAACTTATAGCCAATTTGAAAAATTTAAACGTTAAAACTCTTGATTATATAATTGCCAACCACGGGGAAATTGACCACTCAGGAACACTTCCGCAATTACTGGAAATTTATCCTGAGGCAAAAATAGTAACAAACGCAAAATGCAAAGAAATTTTAATGGTTTCACTGCCTTTAAGTGAAGATAAATTCATTGTTATAGCAGATTTGGAAACAATTTCGCTTGGAAATAAAACACTTTCATTTATTATGGCGCCATGGGTACACTGGCCTGATACTATGTTTACCTATCTTGTAGAAGACAAAATCCTTTTCACGTGTGATTTTACGGGTTCACATCTGGCGACAAGCGATTTATTTGTGAAATCGGAGCACGAAGTTTACGGACCTGCAAAAAGGTATTTTGCTGAAATAATGATGCCTTTCCGTACTCATGTTAAAAAACATCTAACAAAAATAAGTACTTTAGATATTGAAATTATCGCACCAAGCCATGGACCGCTTTATCAGAATCCTCAATTTATTTTAGATGCTCACAAAGAGTGGGTTTCTGATGAAATTAAAAACGAAGTTGTTATTCCTTATGTTTCTATGTACGAAAATACGGAAAAAATGGTGAGATACCTTACCGATGTTCTTATTTTAAAGGGGATAAAAGTTGTTCCGTTTAATCTTCCCGAGACTGATCTTGGGGAACTTGCGATGGCGCTTGTTGATGCAACGACTATAGTGGTCGGGGCTTCTATGGTATTGTCAGGTCCTCATCCTAGCGCGGCTTATGCAGCTTATATAGTAAATGCATTAAGACCTAATGTTAAGTTTGTATCAGCAGTGGGTTCTTATGGTTGGGCAGGAGCTCTTGGAGAGAAAATGGGCGAGCAAATTAAAGCTTTAATGCCTAATATACAAGCAGAAGTTATTCAGACTGTCTTGGTAAAAGGTCTTCCTCGCGAAGAAACTTATAAAAGGCTGGATATTCTTGCTGAAGAAATTTATAACAAACATCAACTTGTCATGAAATCGGAATCTTAATAATTAATTTTTTAAATGCCCTTTGTGGAAGTTTCGTTATATTTCACCCTGCGTATAAACACATGCGAGCATTTGTTTGAGCCTGCCAAAGCAGGCGAGTTTGCGAGCTTGAACAACAAAATTCTTTCAACATAATCAGGGTAGAAATATAGAAACCGAAGTATTGGGCGAGCTTTCTTTTGCTTCATTTTCTTTAGTCGTAAAGAAAATGAAGGCGGGTGAAGGGGTGCAGCCCCTTCTGTTAATAAAATAAGTACCTTAATATCAACCCGTTAAGAATTGTAAATATATCTTCATGATTCCTAAAGTAAAAATAAACCAAAGCCGATAAATAATATGTGGGCAAAAAGAAAAACTAAGGAGTGCAAATGGCTTTGGGTATTAACACAATTAATCAAAACATATTTGCAAAACCGGCAGAAACTATTTCCGGCGCAGAACTTTCAAAAGTAGCTCAGGAAATTCTTTCAACAAAAGCTTCTACTATTTCTTCAACACCTTCAATTCTTAGCGGATTGAATTTAGGAAGAAGTCTTGATGTAAGTCTTTTTGGCTCAACAGCTAGCAGCGATACAAATGCAGTTAAACTTGCAGCAACAAACACCGCCGGCTATGACCTTCAACTTTCACCAAAAACACTTTCCGCAGTAAATGCATTAAATTCAAAAGCAGCAAGTGATTCAGTAAATAATATTGCACAGTTTAGAAATGGAATGATTCATATTAACGCAGAACAGGCTGATTTTACAGGTTTAAAAAATCTTTCTGCATTAGCTAATCCTACACAAGTACTTGAAAGCATGAATTTATCCAAAGACAGAAAAGGTTCCAGCCCCTTCTATGTCCCAAGAGACACAAAAAATAAAGTTGAAAAAGAAGAAGGACTGAACCTTGTAGCCTAAAAAAAGAACTCCTGAAAAGGAGTTCTTTTTATTTAATTTCGTTTTACAGCAGTTTTACACTTTTAAAGAAATTTTCTGCGACTTTTTGTTTGAAAGCCCCACTTTTATTTAGTGAAACAATAAGTTTATTTTTATTAGTTCCGTCTTTTGAAACAATAGCTATAATTCCCTCATAAGTTTTTTCTGAAGAAAGACTTGAAATTTTTACTTTTATTTGCGCATAAGGAACAGATTGATTAAATGCTTTTAAATTTCCTTTAGGCATAATTTCAAGCTTATTTAGCTTTATGTTTGGAGAAGATGCTTTTAAAGCGTAATCAGTAAGCTTTTGTTTTAGATTGCCTGTCTGGATATCAGTTTTTGAAATATTCATAGTCCATCCAGGATCTATTATTGCCATGTATTGACCTGTTTGAGGATGTTCTGCAACAATAGATGTTACACCTATAACGTTTAATGCTTTTGTTACGTTATAATCTTTAGAAATTTTTGAAAAATCACCGATTTTTTCAGCTCTTTGCATTAATTCTGATTTTGGCGGGTGAAGCTGGTAGCTTACAGTGTTTTTAAGGTAAAACACGCCTACTGCTGCAAGAGCAATAAGAATTATAAAGCCAATAGCCGATGTTAATATAATTTTATAAAATTTCATTATTCGCAAAACCTCAGATTAGGCTGTCTGGCAGCAAGCGTTTCATCAACTCTTGAAACAGGGGTTTTTACCGGTCTTTCAAGTACAAGTTCGGGGTCTTCGTCGATTTCCCTATTTATTTCTTTCATAACTTCAATGAAATTATCAAGAGTTTCTTTTGATTCGGTTTCTGTAGGCTCAATCATCATTGCTTCATGGACAATAAGCGGAAAATAAACCGTAGGGGGATGAATATTGGAATCCATAAGCCTTTTTGCTATGCCCATAGTGTTTACGCCTTTTTCTTTTTGAAGATCGCCTGAAAGCACAAATTCATGCATGCAAATTTTGTCATACGGAAGTTTATAAGTATTTTTAAGCTTTTCTTTAAGATAATTTGCGTTAAGTACAGCATCTTCACTAACCTGTCTGAGTCCTTTTCCTCCCATCATAAGGATATAAGTGTAGGCTCTTACAAGAATTCCGAAATTTCCGTAATATGCTTTAACTTTGCCTATTGTATCTTTTAAGTCATAGTTTAAAAAATATTTTTCACCGTTAAAACCTACAACAGGAACAGGAAGAAAGTCAGCCAGATTTTCTGTTACACCTATTGGTCCGGCTCCAGGTCCACCGCCTCCGTGAGGGGTAGAAAAAGTTTTATGCAGGTTAAGATGAACTATATCAAATCCCATAATGCGAGGTTTAGTGATGCCCATGATTGCATTAAGATTTGCTCCGTCATAATATAAAAGCGCTCCGGCTTCATGGACAAGTTTTGAAAATTCAAGTATGTTTTCTTCAAAAAGACCAAGAGTATTAGGGTTTGTCATCATTATGGCAGCAGTTTCATTGTCGAGAACTCTTTTAAGCTCCTCCACGTCCACAAGTCCGTCAGAGTTTGATTTGATTTCTACTGTATCAAATCCGCACATTTTTGCTGTAGCTGGATTTGTGCCGTGAGCAGAGTCAGGAATAATTACTTTTGTTCTTTTTTCGCCGATTTTTTCAAAATATTTTTTTACAATAAGCATTCCCGCAAATTCACCATGCGCACCCGCAGCCGGTTGCAGTGAAATCGCATCCATTCCGGTAATTTCTTTAAGCTGTTCTTGAAGATTATACATTAATTCCAACGCACCCTGCGCAAATTCTTCATTTTGTTCGGGATGAATATTTGTAAAACCGTCTAAGCCTGCTGTATATTCGTTTATTTTTGGATTATACTTCATTGTGCAGGAGCCAAGCGGGTAAAATACATTATCAATAGAGAAATTTTTCTGCGACAGATTTGTAAAATACCTCATCACGTCAAGTTCCGTTAGTTCCGGCAACTTAATTTTAGCTTTATTTAAGAGGTTTTCAGCAATAAATTTTGATAAATCTTTTTCTGCAACACCCGAAGCAGGAAATTTTACCCCTCTTCTGCCTGTTTTGCTTTTTGTATAAATAACTTCTGCCATATCTCACACCCTTATTTAAATTTCAGGACATAAGTATATTAGCATAAATTTCAATCTGTTTCGTCAAAAATCCGCGGTTCATTCTGCTTATTAAATTTATAAGCAGAAAGGGCTTTTGCGGCTGTATTGGATTTATTTAGTTCTTCTGATAAATAAACTTTTTTTTCCTGAATAAGCTTAAGATTTTCCTGTTCTATATTATTTACCTGTTCAGAAATTTCCTTTAAATCAATTTTTTTAAATTCTTTTTCATTAGAATCTTTTAAAGAAATTAATTTTTGAATAAATATATCTTTTTGGTCAAGGAATTCTTGTAAGTTTTCGTTAAAATTGTCAAAATTTTCTTTAGGAGGAAAATCATTAAGCAATGAATTTATTTGAAAATTTAATTCAAGAATTTTTTCATAAGTGTTTTTTATTTCTTCGTTCATGCTCTTTGAAATGAATCCTCATTTTCATCTTCATCATCATCATCATCAAGAATATTAACGACGGCTTTTTCCTTGTTTGCGATTCTTATTGCTTCTTCCCATGTTGCTTTCAGGTCTTTTAAATGAACAAGAACTTCATCTACCATTGTAACATCTTTTTTTATATTTGCCTGAATAAGCCTGTAGTGCATGTATTCATATAAATTATAAAGGTTGACAGCTGTTGGTCCGCCAATTTCCATATCAAGCGTGTTCATAAATTCGGAGATGATTTTTTGAGCTCCGAGAATATTATTATGAACTTCCTGAATATTTTTATTTTCAAGTTCTTTTTTTGCTTTGTTTAAAAACTGAATAGCTCCGTCATAAAGCATTATAAGTATTTTTTCAGGACTTGCAGTTTGAATTTGGTTTGTTTGATATTGTTTGAGATATGGATTCATTAATTAATAACCTTTAATAGCCTAACTAATTCTCCCCATTTTTATACTGGTAATTAATTTAAATTAACATAAAATATAAAAATAAATCTATATATATTTATTTTAAACTTTTATGAAATAAATTTCTCCTATATAAAAATTATTTTTTGCTTTTATTTATATTCTTCTGTCAACTAAAATTCCGGAAGCTGTTTTGCTCTTGGCAACAAGGTTTAAGAGATCATTCGGTGAAATTGTTTCAATAATTTTGCCTGTTTCTCTGTCAATAAGCTCTACCATATCGTTTAATTGATTAAAAAATACTTTAAATTTTTTTGTTTTTTTGGATTTATTTACAAATTCCGGAGAATTTTCGTCAAGAAAATCTTCGTCTTTGTTTTCTTCATCATTTGAGTTCTGATTTTTAGTGTCTTGTTTATTTTTACCGTCAGGTTGCACTTTATGGCTTCCATCCAGTTTTTTTACAAAAGTTTGTGCCTGCGTTTTAGCAGACATTTCGGCCTGAATGTTCATTTCAGAAGGAGGCGTTATTTTATATCCCGGTTCGGTATATGATATTCCGTCAAAAGGCATTAGTTTCTAATTCCTCTTTTTTCAAGAATTTCTGGGTAAAAATCTTAAGCGCTCCTTAAGCTTAGCATAGCAAGCAGTAAATTTCTATCAATATGTTGTACGTGCATTTTTATGCTTTTTTTAGGAGCATCATTGATCTCCTTAATAGTTGATTTTTTCAATTTTTCTGCTGAGTCTGCTTCTTCTTTTTCTATTTCTATTTCTATTTCTACTTCTACCTCTACCTCTACCTCTACCTCATGTCCTTTTTCTTGTGCAGAAGCAAGCTTAATTTCAACAAGGCTGTTTTTGTTTATTCCTTGAGTTATTTTTTCTTTTTTATTAACAAGTTCTTGTTCTTTGTTTTTTATATTATTTAGTATGTCGTCAAGTTTTTTAATAGATTCTTCTTTTTGTTCTGGTGTATTTGTTTTGAGGTCTTTAATATCAGGAATTTGCATTTCTTTAAGAGAAATGCTTTTTTTTGTTTTATTTTCTGACTCTTCAATTAATTTTGTTTCATTAAAAGAAGTTTCTTTGGCAACTTTATTAATTTTTTCGTAGTTTTCATTAATTTTTTTTCTGGAACTATCTTCAGAGTCTTTTGATTCGATAGATTTTTTAATATCTGTAACGTAAGAAGATAGTTTGTTAAGAGCTTCAGTTGTGATATCAATGACCGTGGATTCTTCTTGAACACTTTCAAATGTTGTTTTAGCCAAATCCTGTTTTTGTTGTGTTGCTTCAAACACGTCATTAACTTCAGGCTCTTTTGGGGTAGAGTCTGAAGTCTTATTATCGGCTGATTTATCAACCTTTCGTGTCTCTTCAGCGAGCTTTGTTTGTATGGCAGCGTCTATTCCATAAGACATGCCTAAGTCATCCATGGCAAACGACATTGATTTCACTCCAACAACCATTAACTAACTTTAAAATTAATGAAAAATATGCATATTAGGACAAACCTATAAACCTTATATGCCCATTTTTTAAAATTGTAAACATGTTTTTGATAGATAGTTAATAACATTTTACATGTTGTAATGGCGATCTTCAGCGTTTTGTTTACAGAAACCCCAGCAGGTCTTGGTTTTTTAGTTTTTAACTTTTCTACATCATTCTTAATATTTTCAAGTTATTGATAGGAAATTTTTCCGAGAATTTTTTTGTGTTTGGCACCTGTACAGGAAGGTATGTTATTCGGAATTTTGTAAAAAGTTGTATAAGCTAACAAGGCAAAAGCAAGTGCTTCCTTAAATTTGTCAGAGATTCCAAAATCTTTATGGCTGAGTATTTTTGTGGAATCGCAAAAATCTTTCTTCAACATTTTTATCAATTCAGGATTATATGCGCCGCCTCCGCCTAAAATAAGTTCATCTATTTTGGTTTTTGGAAAAACAAACTGATCATAGGCATTAAAAATGGTCTTTGCTGTTAAAGCGGTTATTGTAGCCATTATGTTATAAGGATTTTTAGGGGCTTTTAAAAGCATTTTCTCTATATATTCAGGAGAAAACAATTCCCTTCCCGTTGTTTTTGGGGGAGTCTTGCTGTAATATTTTTCTTCCAGCAAGTAAATAAGCCAGTTTTCGTCAATTTCTCCTTGCTCTGCAAGCAATCCGTCTTTATCATATTCCTGAATAAAGAATTTTTTCGCGCAGTAGTCAATCATAACATTACCCGGTCCCGTATCGAATGCAAATGTGTCCATTTCTGGGTTTACTACAGTAACATTTGCCATTCCTCCAATATTTTGAATTGCTCTGGTTACTGTCGAAGATTTAAATATAATTTCATCTGCAAAGCATACGAGAGGCGCTCCTTGCCCTCCGGCTGCAATATCTGCAGGTCTGAAATCAGAAATGGTCGTTATTCCTGTTCTTTCTGCTATAATGGCAGATTCCCCGATTTGTAGAGTGCTTTTTTTATTAAGTCCGTTTATGTATTCATCTACCGGTTTATGATAAACAGTTTGACCGTGAGAACCTATTAAATCAACTTCTTTAGGTGTAATTCCTGCTTTTTTTGTTAATTCCAGTGCAGCCTGCGCAAAATATTCTCCAATAATAAAATTCATCCAGCAAATTTCTTCGAGGGATGCTTTATTTTCAAAAATTTTAAAAA
>MFRJ01000011.1 GCA_001784535.1 Candidatus Melainabacteria bacterium GWA2_34_9 | reverse complement strand
TCTTTGATGGGAGAAATGATGTATGACGGTCTGATTACAACAGATGCTTACACAGGGCAGGTCATCCCCATGCTTGCAAAATCTTATGAAATTGATAAAACAGGCTGTGTTTATACCGTAAAACTAAGAAAAGGCTTGAAATGGTCTGATGGAGTTCAGATTACTTCAGCGGATGTGGTATTTACTTGGAAAGATATTATTGCTGGCGGTTTTGGAAATACCAGCATGCTTGATAATGCTTTAATTAATGGAAAAGTACCGGAAGTTAAAGCTTTGGATAAATATACGGTGCAATTTAAAACATCACAACCGTTTGCTCCGTTTTTAAGACAGCTTAGCCAGAGCATCGCACCAAAGCATGTACTTGAGCCTGTTTTGAAAAAAGGAAAAAAAGAATTTAATTCTTACTGGGGAGTTACAACACCGCCAAGTCAACTTGTAACAAGCGGCATGTTCAGACTTTCCCAATATATTGCTGCACAAAGGGTAGAATTTGTCAGAAATCCTAATTATTATCAGGTAGATAAAAAAGGTCAAAAACTTCCTTATCTGAGCAAATACATTATTTATATTGTTGGTGATTTAAACAATCAGGTTTTGAAATTTGAAGCAAAACAGCTTGATTTAATTGCGCTTAACGGTGCTGATGTGGCAAGATTCAAAGAAATGGAGAAAAAATCTGATTATATAGTTTATAATCTTGGTCCTAATACAGGAACGATGTTTTTAACGTTTAATTTAAATACCAGAAAGAATTCAGATGGAAAATATTATTTAGAACCGATTAAACAAAAATGGTTTAACGATGAAAACTTCAGGAAAGCGGTTAATCTTTCTTTAGATAGAGAAAGTATTGTTGCTAATATTTTAAGAGGCGTAGGGTCACCGCTTTATACAGCAGAAAGCTTATCTTCAATCTTTTTGAATCCGAAACTCAAAAATGGAGAGCCGCGAAATTTAAATAAAGCCAAAAAATTGCTTAAAGAATCAGGTTTTTATTGGGATAAAACAGGACAGCTTTATGATATATCAGGGCATAAAGTTGAATTTAACCTGTCTACTAACGCAGGAAATACAGAAAGAGAATCTGTTGGCGTAATGATTAAGCAGGACTTGGAAGAACTTGGAATAGAAGTTAATTTTAAGCCTATAGAATTTAATGTACTGGTTGGTAAATTGGTTGATTCGCTTGATTGGGATGCAGTTGTTATGGGGCTTACAGGCAGTACTCTCGAGCCTCACAGCGGAAGAAATGTATGGAGTTCAACAGGTACGCTGCATATGTTTAATCAGAGAAAAGACGCTGATTTGATTCATCCTAAAGATGTTTTGCCCTGGGAAAAAGAAATTGATAAACTCTTTGAAGAAGGTGCAAAAACAGTTGAATTTGATAAAAGAAAGATAATTTACGATAAATATCAGGAAGTTGTGTGGGAAAATAATCCTTTTATATATATTTATTCACCTTTAATGGTTTATGCCGTCCGAAACAAATTCGGCAACATGAATCCCACCCCACTCGGAGGCGTAACTCACAATCTGGAAGAAATTTATGTAAAAAATAATAATTAAAACTTTATGATATTGTCATTCTGAGGGCTTTAGCTCGAAGAATCTGTACGATTTCCAACAAATACTTAAATCCAAAGAAGGACAGATCCTTCGCTTCTCTCAGGATGACATAGGTAAATTATAAAATAATAGAACTTAATTGGTAAAAATAAATGTCCATACCTATATACATATTAAAAAGAATATTACAGGCAATACCTTTAGTGATTATAGTTTCAATTATGAGCTTTATAATCATTAAATTAAGCCCGATAGATCCTCTTGCGGAATTAAAACTTAATCCTGCCATTTCGCCTCAGGTTTTGCAGTCGGAAAAACAGAGATTAGGGCTTGATTTACCTGTGTATAAACAATATTTCAACTGGGCGGGGAATTTTGTAAAAGGAGACCTGGGTGTTTCTACATCAGGTGAAAAAGTTTCTGATAGATTGATGGAAAGAATACCAAATACGCTGCTTTTAACGATTGCAGTAATAATAGTTACTTGGTTGGTGGCGATTCCTCTGGGAATTTATTCTGCTTTGAATTGGAAATCGCCTTTTGATAGATTTCTGACTGTAATTTCTTCCATGGGAATGGCTGTTCCGACTTTCTTCTTTGCTTTGCTGTTATTGATTTTTGCGGTAAAAACAGGATGGTTTCCTGTCGGAGGTCTTACCAGTGTGGGATTTGAAAATTTTAATCCTGTTCATAAGTTTTTTGATGTTGTACATCACTTGATTTTACCTGTAACAGTTCTGGCTACAGCAAGTTTAGCAGGATTGCAACGACAAATGAGAGGAAATCTTCTGGATGTTCTTGAATCTGATTATGTAAAAATGGCTAGGGCAAAAGGACTTCCTGAAAATAAAGTTATTTATAAACACGCTGTAAGAAATGCGATAAACCCGATGGTAACGTTGTTTGGCTTCGAATTCGCTTCTCTTTTGAGCGGAGCAGCGCTTACGGAGTTTGTGCTTCAATATCCAGGGCTTGGAAGATTGATGCTGGAAGCTGTTATGAAGTCGGATATGAATCTGGTTATGGCATCTCTTATAATAGGAACTTTAATGCTTATAGCAGGCAACCTGATTGCGGATATTCTGCTCAAATTCGTCGACCCTCGCGTAAGTCTTGATTAAAAAACACTCAAAATAAGGCAAAAAATGAACATATTTAGCAAAATTACTAATAATAAATTCATAAAAAAACTCACTAAAGATAAGTTTGTTTTTATTTCGCTGGTTATTCTTGTCTTTTTATATCTATCAATAGCTTTCGCCGGATTTTTTGCGCCTTACGGAAAAATGTTCAGCGACAGAAGACTTTCTTATGCACCACCATCAAAAATATTTGTAATAGACCAGCATGGCAAACTTTCTTTGCCTTATACATATAATTTCAAAAGATCTTTCAATCCTGAAACTTTTCAAATGGATTTTCAGCTTGATAGAAGCCATAAATATTATCTGAAATTCTTTTCACAGGGCGATGAATATAAAATATTTAATCTAATTCCTTCTAAAACACATCTTGTAAAAGTAAATTCTCCGGGAAGACTTTTCCTGCTTGGTTCAGATATAAACGGAAGAGATGTTTTTTCAAGGCTGTTTTACGGTGGACAAATTTCATTAACCATAGGCTTCCTAGCCTTGTTGATTTCCTTCCCGATAGGACTTTTATATGGCGGAATAGCGGGATATTTTGGCGGAGCTGTGGATAATATTATGATGCGTATTGCGGAAGCCATAATGAGTATTCCTGGTTTTTATTTATTAATAAGCCTTGCGGCAATATTGCCTGCAAACATGACCAGCATTCAAAGGTTTACGCTTATTACAGTAATCCTTGCTTTTATAGGATGGGCGGGATTAAGCAGAGTAGTGCGCGGTATGGTTTTATCAATCAAGAATCAGGAGTTTGTCGAAGCAGCTAAAGCAATTGGCGCAAGCCCTATGCGTATAATCACAAAGCATATTCTTCCGCAGACGGCAAGTTATGTTATCGTAGCCATAACATTAAGCGTCCCCGGATATATTCTGGCAGAATCAGGTTTAAGTTTTCTCGGGTTAGGGATTCAGCAGCCTGATGCAAGCTGGGGCAATATGCTTAAAGAAGCGCAGGAATATATTAACGTGCTTTATCGTCCGTGGCTTTTAACTCCGGGGTTTTTGATTTTTATTGCCGTGCTTGCATTCAACCTTGTCGGAGATGCAGTAAGAGATATCCTAGACCCAAAAAGTCGCGCAAGAAGATAAAAACCGACCATCAGGTCGGTTTTTATGTAAATTATTATTTTGAAATATAGTTGGCTATTTATTTACATTATTGGAAGCTACGCTATATAGCTTCTACTGTTTATATTAGCAACCATATTTGCATTAGATTGCATAGCATTAGTAAACCAATTAGAACTTTGATTGGGGTAGATTGTTGGATATGGATATTGATTAGGAATTGGATATGGCGGATATTGAGTCGGATATGGATTAGAATACGGATATGTCGGCGGATATTGATATGGATTAGGGTATTGATTAATAAACGGATTAGGCGGATATTGAATCGGATATGGATTAGAATACGGATATGGCTGCGGATATTGCGTTGGATATGATCTACTGTTTATAGTAGCAACCATATTAGTGTTGTATTGATTAAGCATATAAAACCAATTAGATCCCTGATTAATCATTTTTTTTCCCTCATTATTTATTTTTCACTTCCTATACTATTATATAAAAACATCTAGTATATACAAATTTAATAAAAAGTATATACTGTTGCATTTCTTTACATTGTTTTTATCTTCTGCGAGTTTAATTTTTATTGAAAAAACTTAATTTTTCGAGTATATTTAAGTTTTCAGAGAATCTGAATTATTGACATGGGAATTATTAAATAAAAGCAATGTATTGTTTTTATTACTAGGAGATTAAAATTCAATGGATTATAAATGCACTGTCGAATTAAAGGGAGATATTTTTGACACCCTTAGATTAACGTCAGTACTTGACGAAATAGTTGACAGCGGTTGTATATGCAAAATCAAAGAATTAAAAGTAGGCGAAATTAGAGCAGATGATTCTTATGCAAGAATAAAAATACGCTCTGAAAACAGAAAAGCTCTTGATGATTTAATAGAAAGTTTAAAAAAATATGGAGCAACTCCTGTTAAAATAGTTTCCAAAACTATAGAAATTCAGGGTCATATTGTAGATTCTTTAACTTTATCTAAAATTCTTGATATGATATTTAGTAATAATGCCAGATGCGAAGTGCAGGAAATAAAAATCGGCTTAGAAAAAAAAGATTTTTCTTATGCGAAAATTAAAATTTCTACTACAAATCAGCAAATCATGGATAATCTTCTTGAAAAAATTATCAAACAGGGAGCCGTTCTAATAGAACAGTAGTTTTTATATAAAGGAATTTAAAAAACATGACCGCTAAATTTTTAATGTGTCCACCGGATTATTATAAAAATATTGATTATGAAATAAATCCCTGGATGAAAAAAGGTACAGGTTGTGACAATGAAGTTTCTATTGATAAGTGGAATGAGTTAAAAAATATTATAATTAACCTCGGTGGAGAAGTTGTAACAATGCAGGCTCAACCGGGACAGCCAGATATTGTGTTTACTGCAAATGCGGCTTTGATTTATAAAGATACGGCTGTGATAAGCAGATTTAGACCTCCTGAAAGACAGCCTGAAGAAAAATTTTATGCGGAATGGCTCGAAAAACAGGGATTTAATCTGGAATATCTTCCTGAAAACATGCATTTTGAAGGTGCAGGCGATGCTTTATTCTCCGGAGAAACTTTATATTCAGGTTATATAACAAGAACTGATATAACTGCGCATACTTACATAGCGTATCTTTTAAATTTAAAAATAATCTCGCTCGAGCTTGTTGATAAAAGATTTTACCATTTGGATACTTGCTTTTGTCCTTTGTCAGACGGTTATTTGATATATTATCCTACTGCTTTCGATGAATATGCGAATAGAATTATTGAAAAAGATTTTCCTGAAGAAAAACGTATTATAGCTACAGAAGAGGAAGCTCTTGGATTTTGTTGTAATGCAGTCAATATTGACAGGTCTGTGATAATGAACAATACAACTGACAGACTTAAGAATGAGCTTAAGGAAAAAGGTTTTGACACTTACGAAGTTGATTTGTCAGAATTTATGAAAGCAGGCGGTTCTGCCAAATGTCTTACCCTCAGACTTGATTAGTAATCTGTATTTGTAAGAACTAACCTGGCACAAGCCTCACCTAAATAAAGCCTACCCGAACTGGCTTGAGGATCACAGCCATAAAATCCATCAGGTGCGCTCGGTACAAGCCTTGTTGGTGTTATAAAAACTATAAAAATATCTTTTCCCAGCGTGTTAGGTTTTTTGAACCCATTTACATCAATATTGACAGAACCCCAACAAGGAGAGATACTACCTCCTTGGCAAAGAGTAGCATTCATATGAAAACTTAAAAAAGTTCCATCATTCAAAACCGCCATTGAATTCTGATCTGTACTTGTAGCACCTCTTGATGCGCCATTAAGGTATTTGGTTCCTATAGACCAACATACACCATCCTGAGGTGTATAGCTATTACATGTTTTAAGGAAAGTAAAATAATTTTCATATTCATCTCTTACTTTATTATGGTTAGTCCAAGACGCATAAGCATTTGGATTATCTTCTATAATTTGATTGGTTACATTTGATAAATTAGCATAATTTTTTTTAAAAGCTGTTTTGTATTGACTTTCCTGAACAGAAGTAATTAATTCAGGAATTGTTAAAGAAGCAATAATTCCGATTATAGTCACTGTAAGCAAAAGTTCTGCCAGTGTAAAACCTGTCTTTTTATTCCAAAATCTGTATGTTTGTCTGCCTGTCATGTTTTTCATATTTTTCATATTTAATAATAATTATATATTTATTATAAAGTATGTTAATTATTTATCAATTGAGTGAATAGTTGAAAATAAAAAAGTTTTTAACCTATCGGTTAATATTCAGATTTGGATTTGTATTATAAATTTGAATTTTAACTGGAGAAATTTTTTATGAAAAAATTTTTTTTATTAATATCAATTTTTTCACTAATTTTTATATTTTTATGTTTAACTCCAATTTTTGGCAAATCAAGTGCGGAAAAGACATTAAAATTCTGTCAGGCAATAATACCTGCGGAATCAATGAGTTTTAATAAAAACCTATTTTCAAATAATTATCACAATGTGAAGAATACGGATACAAATTTCAATATTTACAACACCCCTGATGACTACAGCCCTCAGGTGGTTGATAAGAGGGAAAATGTCCTTGTAATACTTGATTGTTCTTACAGTATGGATGATCAATCAAGGGGCAAACGTAAAATTGATATCGCAAGAGATGTAATTAATGATGTTTTAGGGCAACTTCCTAAAAATATTAATATGGGCTTTAGAGTTTATGGACATGCTGATGGAGGTTTGTTTGGTCTTGACGGTTGCAAAGCTACAGAACTTTTGGTTCCGATAGGTCATAAGACGCAAAATGCAATATCAGCGCAATTAAAAAATTTGGATGCGGTAGGATGGACGCCTATTTGTTATTCGTTGGATCAGTCTATAAATAATGATTTTTCAGGGATACGGGGGAGAAAAAGAATTATTCTGGTTAGTGATGGAATGGACACCTGCGGAGGAAACCCCTGCGATTTTGCTATCGATTTAATGAAAAGAAGAACCGATGTGACTATTGATGTAATAGGTTTTGATATTTCATCGGAACCAGAAGCGATAAGCCAATTGAAATGTACGGCTCTTGCTACTCATGGCAAGTTTTATACCGCTAATAATTCTGCCGAGTTCACAAAAAGCCTTAGAAACAGTTTAAATGTACAGAAAGAAGTTGAAGGCAAAATTTTCTCCAAATAAATTGAATAAAATTTTATTGGTTTTATGAAAAATTTAAATGCTAATATATAAAAAGAAAGATAAAAACGAGGAAAAATATTTATGATAAATACTTTAAAAGTAACTGCTTTAATTTTAGCTATTACAGTAGCAACAACAATTTCTAATGTAGGAATTTGTGCTAATACTGCTGTAAAAGATGCAAAAGCCAGTGTATCAGTTACAAATTCTGTTGTTCAATATGAAGCCGTAGATCCTTTAGCTTTAGTTGCAAATCCTCAATCTTATCTTAATAAAAAGATTAAAATGATTGCTTTGTTTGATAAATTTTCCACAATAGGACTTGATTATCCGCCTGTAAAAAAAAGTTCGAAAGATTATATTTCATTCATAATTAAAAGACCTGATGTGGAAAACAAAGGTCAGACGATTCCTTTGTCCGAGCTTAAATTTATAATAAAAAGAGATAAAGCAGAAAAACTTATCGATCTTGAAAGCGGAGATAAAATTGAAATTAAGGGAACGGTATTTTCAACAGCACTTGGAGATCCCTGGGTTGACGTTGATGAAGTAAAAATACTGGAACCTAAGCCAACTCCTGCTAAAAAAGCTAATAAATAAAGCTTTTTGCAATTTTAAAAAATCATTTCTGTTTGCCTGCTTCATATCCACAGGTTAAAAATAAAATAGGTATGATTTTATTAACACATAATTTGCCTGCTAATTTTGGGGTTGCCAATATTAAAGCCAATGAAATATCGTCAAGCTGCATAATCCCATCTTTTAATTTTATAGCTCTTTTTTCTTTAGTGTCTTTATCTACAACAGAATTGTTGATTTTATTGCAAATCATAGAAGAACTCTTCATTCCGATTCCTATACCGGCAACAACGGCTCCGATTTTAGCAATTCTGGTATTAATAGGATTAGAAATTTTAGATTTTTCAATCAATTTTAGTAATCCGGTTACAAGAGCTGCAGGAACAAAAATATTAGTAAACTGATAAATGCTTTCTTTTAGTTTATTTTTAGTGTTTTTGTTTTTATCTGCAATCATTCCTCCTGTTAATCCGCCACAAATAGAGCCAACGCCTAGAATTAACATTTCTTTCAAGTTAATATTCAGATTAACAAAATTTATAATATTTTTTAAATTTGTCTTAATATCACTTGATCTGCTTAATTTCATTAAGTCATTTTTAATAGACATGCACTGATATTTTCGAATAAATAATACTGAAGCCAAAGTTCCTATTGCTGTTGTGCATAATACAGGCAAATTAAGCTTTTCTTTTTTTACTTGTGTTTTGGTAGAAGAAATATCTACTATATCTTTAGACACAACACTATTATTGGACCAGGTTCTCGCTGCTTCAAAATTTTTAAATAGTTCTTGATTTACGGGATTAGTGGTTATATACATTATGCTTCCCAATAGAATTTATGTAAGTTTTAAATTAACTTACATAATTATTAAAACTGTAAGACTCTTTTTATTGCTATTAAATTTATTAAAATTAAAAAATTTTTACATAAAAAGAGCTGACTTTTTCAGTCAACTCTTTTTGAATTTATACTTAAGAATTCAGTTCGCAAAAGCTATACGCATAATTCCTGAGCTGAATAAGCATTTTTAAGTATGCCGAAAGCTTTCATTCCGGGGTATCTTGCAGCACATCCAAGCTCTTGTTCAATTCTGATAAGCTGGTTGTACTTGGCAATTCTGTCGCTTCTGGAAGCGGAGCCTGTTTTAATTTGTCCGCAATTTAAAGCTACAGCAAGATCAGCGATAGTTGAATCTTCCGTTTCGCCTGATCTGTGGCTCATAACCGCAGTATATCCGCCTTTGTGAGCAAGATTAACAGCCGCTAAAGTTTCGCTAAGTGTTCCAATTTGGTTAACTTTAACGAGAATGCTGTTTCCAACGCCTTTAACGATACCTTCAGCAAGTTTTTTGGTGTTTGTAACGAATAAATCGTCACCAACAAGCTGAACTCTGTCGCCAATTTCGTCGGTAAGAGCTTTCCAGCCTTCCCAATCGTTTTCGCTCATTCCATCTTCGATTGAGATGATTGGGTATTTATTTGAAAGGTCTTTCAAGAAGCTTACCATTTCATCTTTTGAGAATGTTTTGCCTTCGCCTTCAAGAACATATTTACCGTCTTTATAGAATTCTGAACTTGCAACGTCAAGAGCAATTTTGATATCGTTAGTTGAATAACCCGCTTTTTCAATAGCTGTAAGAATTACATCAATAGCTTCTTCGTTTGAAGAAAGGTTAGGAGCGAATCCGCCTTCATCCCCTACAGAAGTTACATATCCTTTGCCTTTTAAAACTGATTTAAGAGCGT
>MFRJ01000010.1:6293-9801 GCA_001784535.1 Candidatus Melainabacteria bacterium GWA2_34_9 | reverse complement strand
GGAGCTGTGCAAAACTTTTCAGGAAGAAGGCATGGAGGTTTTCAGGTATAACTGCGATTATACAAAAAACACCCTCCAGATAAACCCGCCTTACAGGTCAAGAACACCTGCAGCATGTAAATATCTGCAGATGATTATTGATAATAGGCTTAATATTTCGGGACTGCCCTCAAACTTAATACCATTGCCTGCTATGAATGCTATTATTGGAGCTTACACGGCATGGAAAATGGCAACAGACGAAGAAAATATAGGATATAAACAAATCGGCATCCATAAAAATCTTCCTATAGTGAGTGTGATTTCTATATAATAGGATTTGAAAAACAATGCAGTTGCTTAGAAAAACTTTTGTTTTAGAAGGTTTAGAAAACATAAACGTTGATTTTATTGAGAAATTTGTTGAAGAATTAGGGTTTAAACCCTTGCGTTGGGCTGTTGTAGAAGTTAAAGAAAACAAATTTACCGTTGAGGCTGTGGTTGTTAATTAATGTAACAAAAAACCGGTTCAGCTGTAATTTTAATTTTTTTCAAGCCTTATATAATATATAGGAATCTATGAACGTATAGTCATTTGTAAGTTTGAAAAAGAGAAAAAATTATGGAACCATTAAACAGATTTATAAACCCGTTTGCAAGCCAGATGGCAGGAGCTCAAATTCCTCCTACATCTCTTATTGCCCCAAAGAATCCTCAAACAGGGGTTATTGGAGCAGGCAATCCTTTTAACAAGCCATTTTTCGGGCATCTTGCAGGTGTATCTAAAAACGGACCGGGTTCACTTTTGCAGACAGCTCCCGGAGAATCTGGACTTGGTGACAGGGCAATACTGTCACAAAACGGCGAACTTGGAAGAAAATTATTTATAAGCGGTTAAAAAAGAAGGTTATCAAAACCTTCTTTTTTGTTATATCGGTTTATAAAAATTGTGGTAAAAATTTTGATAAAATGTTATAAATTATGTTTATGAAAGAAGATTTGTTTATAGACTTAATAAAAAATTCACTTCCCGAATCATCTCATTTTATTGGGGATGATACTGCGTATGTCCATAAAAAAGACTTAATTCTTACACAGGATACACTTATAGAAGATATTCACTTTAGAAAATCAACAATCTCCCCGTATTATTTAGGAAGAAAAGCAATAGCTGTGAACTTAAGCGATATTGCAGCTGCCGGAGGTGAGCCTTCTTACGCATTAATTTCTCTTTCTATGCCCGAAGATATAGATGAGAATTTTATAGAAGAATTTTATAGAGGTGTTAATGATATTAGCAGCGAGTACGGAATTCTTGTAGTTGGCGGAGATTTAACAAGGGCGTTTCAAATTACAATAAGTGTTTGTATTTTGGGTTTTGGAAACGGATTGATTCCTGCCAACAGAAGAAATGCAAAAGTCGGTGATTATGTAATTGTTACTGGTAATTTCGGATCCAGCAGGGCGGGCTTGGAGATTTTAGAAAACAATATGCCGGAAGTTCCTGAAAAAATAAGAGAAAAATTTATTCAAGCTCATATAAATCCTGTACCTCGCATAAAAGAAGGAAGGATAATACTTAGAGCAGCCAAAAAACCTGCTTTAATGGATGCAAGTGACGGGCTTGCAGATGCTTTGTCAAAGATTTGCTTTTTTAGCAACCTTGCAATGGCGATAGATTTTGATGATATTCCTTATGATAAAGATTTATCCCTTATAGCAGAAGATGAAACAAGACTTTTTAAATGGATTTTATTTGGTGGGGAAGATTATGAGCTTGTTGGTACAGTTTCTGAAAAAGCTTATAAAAAGCTTATAGATTCGGGTGTTTTTATAAAGAAAATAGGAACAGTAGTTCCTGCTGAAGATGCGCCATACCCTTATATTAAATATAAAGAAAAAATGGTTAAAATAGATTCTGAAATGATGAAAACAGAGATTTTCGGGCATTTCAAGGAATAATATTTAACACCTACCCCCAACCCCCTCCCTCAAGGGAGGGGGCTAGAGTTAGTTTTTTGGCTCGCTTTCCGTCACCTTCGGTGACTCGCTCGCCTTTTTATTTTTTTATTTCTCGGTTTTTTGAAATTAGTTATGATTATTCTTTATAGCCTATAACTGTGGAAATAGCATCAGTATGACTGTGAGAAACACTTACTTCCCACTTTGTTATTCCAAGCTGCTGTTCCAGCTCTTTTGCTTTTCCGCAAAGTCTTATAGTTAAAGCTCCGTTTATATCTCTTATGGATTCTACGTCTTTCCAGTTGATTCCTTTGCTCCAACCGAGTCTTTTAATTCCAACGCCAAGTGCCTTGGAAACAGCTTCTTTTGTGGCAAATCTCACTGAAAGCCTTGATGCAGTATTTTTTTTGCTCGAAAGACAATATTTTATTTCATTTTCTGTAAAAGTTTTTTCAAGAAATTTTTTTCCAAATTTGTCAAAAGCAGCTTGAATTCTGTTAATTTCGCATATATCGTTGCCGAGAAAAATTTTCATTATTCATTGCCAAAGTTAAGTATAGTGGTTAAAATTTCTTTAAAAAGCTCTTTTTTCTCATTTTCATCTATGTTTTTAAGCATTTCAACCGCTGAATGCATTGTTTCATCTTCGTCGTACCATCTGTTTCTGCTGGAAGGAGTTTCATGATTAATAACCTGAATAAAATTATCAATATCATATTGTTTGTTGACAATTAATTGAATAATATCATTTGCAATATCATTTCGTGTATCATTATCAGAGCTTTCCAGAATTCCCATTATCTGTTTTAAGGCTTCGTTTTTGTCGTACCAGCGTTTATGTTGCATTTTCAATACCATAAATAACTACATTAAATACTATAATAAATGATTGAACATAAAATTGGTAGTGGTACAAAAACTTTTTTGTTAGTAAAATAGACTCAAATCGAAAGTTGGAATAATAAAAAGGAGAATGGATAATGGCACTTTACTCAAAAAGACAGCTTGTACCTACAAGACAAATTCTTGATGCGGCATTAGCAGGAAAATATGCTGTAGGTGCATATAATGTTAACAACATGGAACTTCTTCAAGCTATTGTTGAAGCAGGTAATGAATTAAGAGCACCTTTAATTCTTCAGGTTTCCGCAGGCGCAAGAAAATATGCAAATCAGGAATATTTAATTAAGCTTGTAGAAGCTGCTTTAAACAGCTCTGATATTCCTATTTCTTTACATTTAGATCACGGTGAAGATTTTGAAATTTGTAAAGCTTGTGTTGATGGTGGTTTCTCATCAGTTATGATTGACGGATCAAAACATTCTTTCGAAGAAAATATTGCATTAACTAAAAAAGTTGTAGAATACGCTCATGAAAGAGGAGTTTCAGTTGAAGCTGAGCTTGGAAAACTTGCAGGCGTTGAAGATAACATTTCTGTTTCTGAAAAAGATGCTATCTACACAAATCCTGATGAAGCAGCTGAATTTGTTGAAAGATCAGGTTGTGATTCCCTTGCTGTTGCTATCGGAACAAGCCATGGCGCTTTCAAGTTCAAAGGCGAGCCTAA
>MFRJ01000010.1:0-6274 GCA_001784535.1 Candidatus Melainabacteria bacterium GWA2_34_9 | reverse complement strand
GCTGAAATTAAAGCAGCTGTTGGAAAAGATTTCCCATTAGTTCTTCATGGCGCATCAAGCGTTCCTGCTGAACTTGTGAAAATCTGCAACGATAACGGAGCAGTAATTCCAGGAACTATGGGAGTTCCTGAATATATGTTTACTGAAGCTACAAAATTAGGCGTGGCAAAAATTAACGTTGATACCGACTTAAGACTTGCCTTCACAGGCGCTATCAGAAAACATTTTGCAGAAAATCCGGGACATTTTGATCCAAGACAATATTTAACCCCTGCAAGAGCAGCTGTTAAAGAGATTGTTAAACACAAAATTCAAGTATTCGGAACAAACGGAAGAGTTTAATTCCACAATTCATAATAAAAAACCGGCCATGAAGCCGGTTTTTTATTGTTTATATTTTTACTTATTTAAAATACTGAACAAGTTGCTGTAATTATCAGTCCAAACAAAGTTTTTATTAATTTTGTCTGTTTTAGATTCAATAAAATAATTTGTATAAGGATATTCTTTTTTAAAATTTAATCGGGTTATTTTATCAATAATCCAGCTTTCTTTTGACAAAATGCAATATGTGGAATTATATGAAAATTTATTATCATTTTTAGTGATTATGTTTATATCATTTAGCTTTAAATCAAGGGCAAGATTTTTTATTATCAGACTTAAGTTAAGATAATCATTTGAAGTATGAATTAAGATTAATCCGTCTTTTTTAAGATGTTTTGTGTAAATTTCAACAGCTTCTTTTGTTAAGACATGAACAGGGATGGAATCGCCGCTAAAGACATCAACTAAAATAATGTCATAATTTTGAGCAGGCTGTTTTTTTAAAGAAAGCCGACCATCTCCCGGAATTACATTAACATCGGCTTTAGTATTTTTTAGAAATCCAAATTTAGTAAAAGCAATATTGCTGATTTGGGGATCAAGTTCATAAAAATCAAATTTATCTCCTTTTTCTCCGTAAGTGGCAACAGTTCCTATTCCTAATCCTATAACGCCTATTTTAAGCGGCTTGTTGTTTCTATGAGAACGAAAAAGCTTGTTAATTATGCCAAAAGCGGAGTTAGTAGAATAATATGCAGTAGGTATGTTGTAAAATTTTTGATTTTTCGGGTTTATTGCTTGAAAACCATGAACAACAGTCCCGTTATATAAAAACAATTTGTTTTCTTTTAATAAAACTTTTGAAACTCCATAAAAATTTCTTTCAACACAAATTTCTGTAAAATTTGTGTTTTTTTGAATAAAAAACACAAAAAACTGAATCGAACAAAATAAAATTAATAAAAAACTGTATATTTTTAAAGGAATTTTATGTTTGATAGTTGTATCGGAACAATGATAAGCACAAAGACCAATGAAAAAAGTTATGAATAAAATAACGAAATTTATTTCAAAATAATTATTAAAAATATACGGAGCTATAAAATTTACAAAAACGCCGCCTAATACTCCGCCAAATCCTATTAAAAGATAAAATACACTTAAATTTTTCGGATCGGGTCTTGATTTATATATTTCTCCGCAGCATATCATTGAAATTGAAAATAATAAAAGAGAATTTATTGTAAAAAGAAGCAATTTTTCACCTGTGTATGGATAAAAAAGCATAAATAATGTTAATAATGGAGTTATAACAAAGAAAAAAGCTCTTTTATAAAATTGTTCGGAACTGAAACAAATAGTAAAAGCACCAAGATAAATGGCTAAAGGTAAAATCCATAAAAGAGGAACCGGAGCAATATCTTTTAAAATAAAGTTTGTAAAACTCAGTAATGTTATGTTTCCGATTGCACTAAATAAAAGCCATAATCCGCATTTTGATAAAACAGGTCTGGTGGTTTCGTTTTCTTCTTGAGTTTGTATAAAAATGCAAGAGGGTTCTTTATAAGAGGTTTTTAATATTAGAAAAGCCATTACACATATAATTAATGATAAAGCTTTGTATAAATAGTCCCACAGTTTAATAGATTGGCTTATCGTCAAATTAGGCTCAATTAAAAAAGGATAAATTAATAAAGCAAGAAATGAACCCGCATTTGATAAGGCATAAAGATAATAAGGACTGTCTTTAAAGGATATTCTGTGCCAATTTTGAGTAGTTATACTGATGGTTGATAAAAAACTAACCGGCAAAGCAAGATAAAAAGAAAGTATTAATAAAATACTTAATGATGGATGATAATCAGGCAGAATCCAATCAGCACTTATAGGAATTTTAATGGTTAATGCTGATATTATGGCAGATAAAATATAAATTATTGCCAGTGTTCGAGGTTTTAAATAATTAAGCAGGTATGCAATCGTATATCCTAAAAGCAATATAGCTTGAAAAAAGAACAAACATACACACCAGATTTGAGCTCCTCCTCCATATTTCGGTAATATTATTTTACCGGCAAGAGGCTGGATCATAAATATTAAAAATGCGCCCAAAAACACACTTAAGCATAAATTTATTAATATAAAATAATTTTTTTTCATGAATTCAATTTAAGTTTTTAGTTTAGTTTGATTTATAAATATTGTAACAAAAAAGGTATTGATTTTAAAATCATAAAAATAAAAAAACCACTGCTTTGTTTCGGCAGTGGTTCTTTTTTAATTATAAAAATTATAAATTATGCTGGTGTTGTCGAAAGTTTTGCTTCGTTTTCTCTCCACATTGCAAGAAGAACGCTTGCATTAAAGATACTTGAATATGTTCCTATAATAATACCGAGAATCATGGCAAGTACAAAATCTTTTGTGGTTGATCCGCCAAAGAAATATAAAGCAAGAAGTGTTATAAATATTGTAAAAGAAGTGTTTATGCTTCTTGCAAGGGTTTGATTTACGCTTACGTTAACGATTTCGTTAAAAGATTTTTTCTTTGAAAGGTATTTTGAGTTTTCTCTTATCCTGTCAAAAACAACGATTGTATCGTGAACGCTAAAACCAATTACTGTGAGGATTGCGGTAATAAACAAACTGTCAATCTCTGTCCCGAAGATGAGTCCCAATAAAGAAAAAGCTCCGCATACAAATATTGCATCGTGAAAAAGAGCTATCAGGGCACAAATTGCATAATCTATGTTAAATCTGACGGTTAAATATCCGACAATTCCAAAGAAACATAAAAGAAGTGCAATCATAGCATTTTTAAACAGTTCTTTTCCTAAAGTCGGACCTATTGCACTTGTTTGAAGCGGAATATATTCGCCCAAAGTTTGTTTAACAACATTATTTACTTTTATTGTTTCGTTGTTTGATCCCTGACTGCTCAAAAATTTTGTTCGTATTGAAACAATGGTTTTTATGCCTGCATTTTGCTCTTTAACTGATTTTGAAGTTTCTTCAGGAGCTGTTTCTTTTCCCTGAGTGATTTTACTGGATTTTTGTTCAGTTTGAATGATGGGATTTGTAATTCCAATTTTTGTAAGATTTTCTCTTAATAAAGAAATATCTGTATCTTTTATTTCTTTGTTAAATCCATACTGAAGCATTGTTCCGCCTGTAAAATCAATACCTACTCTTAAAGGAGCATGGCTTGGATAAATTACCATTGAATAAATCATTATTGCTATAGCAGGAATAACCAAAGCAAGGGAAAATGACAGCCAGAGCCATCTGTATTTAATAACGTCAACTTTATTTTTTCTTTCTAGATTAGGGTTAGTCATTTTATTTTTCCTCCAAAGGATTAATCTATAACACCGAGTTTGGCTTTTCTTGCAGTTGTTTCTTCAAAAGAAATGGCTTTTCCTATTTCTTCTTTCTTAAGTCCAAACCAGCCTGGATGAGTAAGTTCACCGGCTCCGAAAATAAGGTGCATGAAGTTTTTGGTTACGGTAATTGCTGTAAACATACTAACCAAAACACCTATTGCCAGTGTAAGAGCAAATCCTTTAACTATGCTTGTCCCAAACATATAAAGAATGGAGCAAGTTATTATTGTTGTCATATTTGAGTCAAAAATACTTGTAAAAGCTCTTTCAAATCCTGCATTTATAGCAGCAAAAAGAGTTCTTCCGATTCTAAGTTCTTCTTTTGTTCTTTCAAAAATAAGAATATTCGCGTCTACCGCCATTCCTATACTGAGAATAAAGCCTGCAATACCTGCGAGGGTTAATGTTACCGGTATAAGCTTAAAGATTGCGAAAACAATCAAAGCATAAATTGTAAGAGCAATATTAGCAATAAAACCTGGAACCCTATAATAAAGAATCATAAATAACATTACAACTCCAATACCGACAAGTCCTGCTATTTCGCTTTTATGAAGAGAATCTTGTCCGAGAGTTGGACCTACTGAATTTTCTTCTATTATTACAGCAGGTACAGGTAAAGCACCGGCATTAAGAAGATTTACCATATTCTGGGCTTCTTTTTTCCCTTCTTCACCTTTATAATTGCCGCTTATATAGCCTTCACCGCCAGTTATAGGAGTGTTAACAATAGGGCTTGAAACAAGTTCGTTGTCAAAAAAGATTCCGAGAGGCTTATTTACAAGTTCACTGGTTAGTTTTCCGAATTTTTTTGCGCCTTTATCGTTTAAAACAAAATTTACAACCCATTCATTACCTGTAGGATTATTTGGATCAACCCCAAGATAGGCATTTTTAAGGTCCTTTCCTGAAACACCCGTACTTATCCATGTTTCTTGACCGTTAAATCCTTTAACCTGTTTTTTAAATTCAAGGTTAGCGGTTTTTCCAAGATAATCTTTAGCTTTTTGGGGGTCGCTGATGTTAGGAATTTCTATTAAAAGCCTGTCTGTTCCAACTTTTTGTACTACAGTTTCAGATACACCAAGAGCGTTTACTCTGTTTTCAATGGAATACAAAAGGCTATCCATTACATCAGGAGTGATTTCCGGTACATCTGCTGTAGGTTGTGCTTGAAGAACAAGTCTTGAGCCGCCTATAAGGTCAAGCCCGAATTTTGTGGGTTTATTGATAATGACAAGAATGCTTGCAACTACCAGCCCGAGAATAAACAGGAAAATTAAATTCTCTTTTTTCATTTACCATACATCTCCTCGATAACTCGATAATATAAAACGTTTTTATTTTAATCCTTCTAATGATAAAACAAAAATCAACTTTCGGTCGGGCTATTTTTTATATCTTTCAGGATGATTTTATTAAATTTTTTTTAAATCGCATTCTTAAATAAATCTTAAGTTTTAAAAGATTTAATAAATAGGATCATATAATTTATTAGACACTTAATAACAAAAGAAATTTTTTTGTAACAAGCGTTACGGAAAATATTTGAAAGTTTCGTTTGTCGATAAAATAACACAATGATTTTTATTTATTTTGTATTTTCAAAAACATATTCCTTTTTTTCCAAAAAAAGTTTATGATTATTTATAGCAAACTAAAAAAGTTTATAGAAAAATATATTGTATATAGAAAGGGAAATTTATGAGTTTATTGCAAAAGTATTATGACCTTAGGACTATTCAAAAAGTCGGTTTATTAATTACTGTTGCTTCATTAGGTACATTGATAGCGGGGATAATAGGTTTTAGTGTTATTTCGTCATTAAGTAATGACTTAAAATCAATGAATGACGAGACTTTAATGTCAGTGAAAGAACTTAAAGAACTGGAAGCTAATTTCCATAAATTAAAATCTGATATTATGGATGGGATAATGGACAAACCCATGAGGCAAATGAGAGCTGAAAATATAGTTAAAATTATAGAAGAAATGAAAAGCGGCTTTGAAAAGTATTCAAAACGAAATCTCGATGAGCAGGAGAAAAGCATGTTTGATGAAATGAATAAAGATTTGTCGAATTTTTATGCTTCGACAAAAAATATTTCAGACCTGCTTAAAAGCGATAATATTCAGGTAGCAGAAAATAAATATTTCCAAATTGAAATTAAATTTGACGAATTGACTTCAGATATACAAAAATTGGCAGCCTACAATATAAAGGAAGCCGAAAAAACAAACAAAGAGAATGAACAGCATGCTGTAAACGCAAAAATAGGAATTATTTTTGCAATAATAATTCCTATTTTTATTTCTAT
This sequence comes from Candidatus Melainabacteria bacterium GWA2_34_9, assembly GCA_001784535.1. GTDB lineage: Bacteria > Cyanobacteriota > Vampirovibrionia > Gastranaerophilales > UBA9971 > UBA9971. Next base: position 246 of record MFRJ01000010.1, on the reverse strand, counting down.
CTGGTTTGGATGTTTTATATCATTCAGGATACAGGGGTTGTTAGACAAATTGGTATCAAAAATGAACGAAGTTACAAAAGGCAACCTTAAAGTTGATAAATTCGGATATGTTTCAAAAAGTGATGTAGGAGTGCTTTGTACTTCTTTCGATATTATGCTTGAAAACTTGAGATCATTGGTTTCTGAAGTTATAACATCAGCAGAAGAGATATCAGCAAACTCTGAAGAAATGAGCGCATCCTCGGA
>MFRJ01000009.1:5203-9946 GCA_001784535.1 Candidatus Melainabacteria bacterium GWA2_34_9 | reverse complement strand
ACAAACTCGGAGGACTTTATGAAGCAAAAAAAGATATTCGCACAATGGCAAAAGTAAGTGAAACTTTCCCTGTAACCCCTTATAACAAACCGACCGGATTTACTGAAATGTTATTCAACACAACAGAATCGTTTATTCCTCATAAAAATATCGAATCATATATGCCGCTTAGCTTAAGCTATCCTCGTCAGCCTTTATTTATGTGGGAGTAGCTATATGAAGAATTTTTTTGATAATTTTTACGGTGTTTTATTTAAACCCTCTGAAACTTTTGACAAATTAAAAGAAAATCCCCACTTAATTCAAGGATTTATAATTGTTATTTTCATAAGTATATTAAGCCCTGTTTTAAAATTTTCTATTAATTCAGAACAAAGCCCCTTTGTTCAAGGATTTGAGTTAATTAATGCGTCTTTCTGGGGACTTTTGAGCTGGCTATTTTTTGCGTCATTTTTTGAAATAATTGCCGGCATCTTTAAAAAAGGTGGCAAAACAAAGATTTTTTTATGTTTATCGGCATTTGCTCTTATCCCCTGGATATTTTTAGGTCCTGCAAGCTTGTTTAAAACAGGCGGACTTTTATTTAAAACTCTCGGAATTTTGATAGGACTTGCAAGCTGGCTATGGAGTACTATTCTTACAGCTTTTGCCATTATGAAAACTTATGACATATCAGCACCAAGAGTTATAACCTTTGTTCTTATTCCTTTCTTTGGCGGAATTTTAAGTTTTTACTGGTTTTTTGGATTTTTCATGACTTTAATTCAAATAATTCAATAAAATAATCGTTTAATAATTTACACAGACAGGGACGCTAATAGTGTCCCTGTCTGTGTAAAACAATTTTAATAACCCCTTTGAGTCTAAAAAGGGTGAGCTGAAATATCACCATGAATTGTGATTCATGTTTTTTGTTTGTAGTATATATTATATATATAAAGAGTTGTAGAACGTAGTTAATTTATAAAAAAGAAGAAAAATTATGCAGGATATTTATAATTTTAAAATTTTCGAACTACAAAAAATAAATAATGGCATTGAATCATATAAAAATGCCATAAATGAAATCGAAGATAAAATTGATTATCTTGAATTGCTCGATGATAAAAATATTCTTGTATTAAAAAAAGAAAAATTACAAAACGAACTTAAAAATCTGGAAACAAATAAAGAAAAATTAAATGAAGAACTTATAAACAATGAAGGTATATCAGAGCTTATAAAAATAAAATATGCGCTTTTACTGTCAAATTATGCGGTTTACCACGATAATCCAACTTTACAGCCAAAAAAAGAAGTAAGGACTTTAATTCAAAAAATACTTAATTTTAATAAGATTTCCAAATAATCCTCAAATAACAGCTACACACCCAGCTATTTAATTTAATATATGTTCTTTCGAAGGGCATATATTTTTTTATGAAAAAATAAATACCTTCTTAAAACTACATGTTTGTATTTTGAGCGCCGTGGAAAACGCCTTTCAGCATTTGCTGCATTTCATTTGGATTATTAGATTGGTCTACAGCAGCTTCTTCTGAAATCAAACCGGCTTTTACAAGCTTTAATAAAGACATATTCATACTCATCATATTATTAAAACTGCCTTTATTGATTAAATCATAGATTCTGTCAATTTCATTTCTTTCAATATAATCTTTAGCTGCCGGAGTAACAACCAACATCTCTGTTGCAGGAACTCTGCCTTTGCCATCCTTTTTCTTAACAAGTTTTTGAGCAACCGTTCCTCTTAATACAGAAGCTATTTGCATTCTTACAGCATCTCTTTCATAAGGCTGAAAAGCGTTAATAATTCTGTTTATTGTTTGAACCGCATCTGTTGTATGAAGTGTAGAAAATACAAGGTGACCGGTTTCCGCAGCTTTCAAGGCGCTAAAAATAGTATCCATATCACGCATTTCACCAATCAGAATAACATCAGGATCTTGTCTTAACGCGTATTTTATTCCGTTCGGGAAAGTATCTGTATCAACACCAAGCTGTCTTTGAGAAAAAACACTTTTCTGATTGGTATGAATAAACTCTATAGGATCTTCAAGAGTAACAACGTGTTTTTGTGTGTTGTTATTCATATAACTGAGTATTGTAGCAAGCGTGGTAGACTTACCGCTTCCCGTAGGTCCGGTTATTAAAACAAGACCGTTATTATAAGTTGTAAAATCTTTAAGTGAAGGAGGAAGGTATAATTCTTCTATAGATGGAACCTCAAGAGGAATTACCCTTAAAACAAGACCTACATTCCCTAAATCATGAAGCAAATTAACCCTGAATCTGGCTATATTTGACATTTCTAATGAAAAATCAAAATCATAAGTGGTTTTTACTTTGTGATAAAGCTTCTGTGGAACTATTACCTTTACAATATCATCCATATCCTGCTCTGTTAGCGGAGCATATTTAGTTTTAAGGATAAGACCGTCTTTTCTTACAACAGGAACAGAATTTACCCTTAAATGAATATCCGAAACCCCTTGTTTTACGGATAAGGTTAAAAATGCATGAATCTCAAATTTGGGTGTAGTGCCTGTTTCAAAAGCATTTATCTCATTTTCCATTTTTTTCTCCAATTATTTTTTTGATTAAATCAAAAACTCTCTCTATTTATTAAATATTTTACATGTTTTTTAGATTTCATGAAAGAAAAAAAACAAATTATTCACAAAATCACATAGATTCAGGAGCGCAAACTCCAAGAAGGTCAAGAGCATTTGCAAAAACCTGTTTTACGGCATTAATAAGACATAATCTTGCCTTCATTACATCATTTTCAACATTTAACACCCTTGTAAAGGTATAAAAATAATGGAAATCCTTTGCCAATTCCTGACAATACCTTGCTATCATATAAGGTGACCTTGTTTTTGCGGCTGTTTGAACTAAATCTTCAAAAGATTCAAGTTTTAAAATCAATGCTTTTGTTGACTCAAGCTCTTTCTCGCTGTTTGTTTTCCATAGAGCTTCAAGGAAATTTTTATCAAACTTTTCAGAATTAACAAGCTCTTTAAGCTCTTCCTGTGTGATAAAAGGCGGAAGCAGTGTTTTATTATCCTGATCAAATCTTTCTCCTGTGGCGGTTCTTAAGATGCTGCAAACCCTCGCATGTGCATATTGAACATAATAAACAGGATTTTCATCTGAACAGGACTTCGCTAAATCAACATCAAAGTCAAGAGTAGTGTCAATACTTCTCATAATCATCCAAAAACGAGTTGCATCAACACCAACTTCTTCTATAAGGTCTTCAAGGGTGAGCATTTTTCTTCTCTTGCCCATTCTTACCTGTTCACCTGATATAATCAAGTTGACAAGCTGTCCCAAAAGAACTTCTAAGCAATTAGGATTCTTTCCCATTGCTTCTATCGAAGCTTTTATTCTTGCTACATAGCCATGATGATCCGCGCCCCAGATGTTTATAAGTCTTTCAAATCCTCTTTCAACTTTGTCATAATGGTAAGCAATATCAGCTGTCAAATAAGTATAAGAACCATCGCCTTTTTTAATAACCCTATCCTGATCATCTCCATATTCAGAAGATTTAAACCATAAAGCGCCTTCTTTTTCATAAAGTTTATCAAGACTTCTTAGTTTTTCAATAGTTTTTTCCACTTCACCGCTTTGATGAAGAGTAGTTTCGCTGTACCATGTGTCAAACTCTGTCCTGAATTTTCTCAGCAAATCCTCCTGCTGTTTGAACATAATACCTTTAGCAAAACCCGACATTTTATGAATTACTTCGTCAGAAGGATTTAAAGGCTCCGAATTATTTTTATAAAACTCTTCCGCTTTGTCCTTATTATGTTTCAGATATTCTTTAGCAACCTCAATAAGGTAATCACCGGAATAATAATTTTTTGAACCTTCTTCCTCTGTTTGCGGAAAATTGGCTTCAACGCCTAATTCCTGAAGAATTCTTATCCATAGAGATTTTCCAAGATTATTTATCTGGTTTCCTGCATCGTTAATATAAAATTCCTGATCAACTTCATAGCCGGAAAATTTTAATAAATTAGCAAGAGCACTTCCTACTGCTGCCCATCTTCCATGACCTATATGAAGAGGTCCTGTAGGATTAGCAGAAACATATTCAAGAAGTACTTTTTCTGAATTTCCAAGATTATTCCTGCCAAAATCTTTATTTTTTAGTATTATTTTTGCAATTCCGTTATTTAAAATGCTGTTTCCAAGCTTAAAATTTATGAATCCCTGAATTATTGAGACTTCAACATCATCTATATTTAAATAAGATTTTATTGCTTCAGCTATTTTTGGCGGAGCCATTCTGGCATTTTTCGCCAACGGAGAAATATTTACCGCATAATCACCGAATTCAGGGTTTTTAGTTTTTTCTATAAATAATTCTGTTATATCTTCTGGTTTTAATTGCCCCAGTTCGCCTTTTTTCGCGGCTTTTTTTATTGCTTCCGCAGTTTTTTCTGAAATTAATTCTTTTATCATAAATTTTTCTTCAATCCCAACTTTCATCCAGATTCCGTCTATATCTAAATTATAAAACAAACGGCTCGAAAAGCTTAAATTTTTTTGTTGTTAAGATTTTATAAAAGCAGGTATATGTGTATGCTAAACTATTTCTTAAGAGTTATTTAAACACATAGAAACAGGCGGTAATAGTCATGATACCAATTTTAGATTTAGGTCCTCAATATGCAGAATTAAAAACAGATATAGAAAGAGAAGTATTAAAAGTTTTATCATCAGGGCAAT
>MFRJ01000009.1:0-5184 GCA_001784535.1 Candidatus Melainabacteria bacterium GWA2_34_9 | reverse complement strand
TAAAAAACTTGAAAAAGATTTTGCTAAATATAATGGTGTAAGCCATGCACTCGGAGTAGCTTCAGGCACTGACGCACTTCATCTTGCACTCAGAGCACTTGATATAGGCTCCGGCGATGAAGTCATTACAGTTTCTTTTACTTTCATAGCAACAGTAGAAGCTATAAGCTATGTTGGAGCAACCCCTGTTTTTGTGGATATAAACCCCGACACCTTTAATTTTGATCCTAAAGAACTTGAAAAGAAAATCACGTCGAAAACAAAAGCAATAATGCCTGTTCATCTTTACGGACAGCCTGTTGATATGACACCTATCCTTGAAATTGCAAAAAAATACAATCTTTATGTAGTAGAAGATTGTGCTCAGGCAATAGGTGCAACATATAAAGGCAAAAAAGTCGGTTCACTCGGCGATATAGGATGTTTTAGTTTTTTCCCGACCAAAAACCTTGGAACTTTTGGTGATGGCGGAATGGTTACGACAAATAGCGATTATTTGGCTGAAAGAATGACTTCTTTAAGAAATCATGGAAGCAAAGTCAGATATTATCACGATGAAGTCGGTTTAAACAGCCGTCTTGACGAGATTCATGCCGCTATTCTTAACGTAAAATTCCCTCATATTGACAAATGGAACTCAAAAAGAAGAGAAGTTGCCTATTATTATAACGAACTGTTTAAAGATGTTGAGGAAATTCAAACACCTAAAGAGATTGAAGATGCTTATTGTGTTTATCATCAATACACCATAAAAGCCCCTGTAAGAGATCAGCTTGTGGATTCATTAAGACAAAAAGGCGTCATGGCAATGATTTATTACCCTGTACCGATACATTTACAGGCAGCTTATAAGAATTTTGGATTCACCGAAGGATTGCTGCCTAACACAGAAAAATGCACAACACAGGTGCTTTCTTTGCCGATGTTCCCTGAAATTACCAGAGAACAGCAAAGACAAGTAGCTGAAGCAGTCAAATCAAGTCTTATTGAGCTTTCTGCTAAAGCATAATGTGGCAAATAAAAAAACTTGGTAAAATCTCCTATCAGGAAGCTTATGAATACCAGCTTTCGCTTGTGGACGAAAAACTTAATGGTTCAAAAGAGAATTATTTTCTTCTTTGTGAGCATGACGCTGTTTTTACGCGTGGAAAAGGTTCAAAAGAAACTAATATTCTTGATAAAAACATTCCTGTTGTGATGACGAACCGCGGCGGGGATTTAACTTATCACGAACCGGGGCAGCTTGTAGGCTATATTATTCTTGATTTAAAAGCCAAAAAACTTAGCGTAAAAGCTTATTTAGGCAAGATTGAAAACTTAATTATAAACACGCTTTCAAAACTTGATATTGAAGCCGGAAAACATCCTGATTTAGTCGGTGTATGGGTTGGCGATAAAAAAATTGCTTCTATCGGTATTGGGATTAAAAAAGGAATAACCATGCATGGATTTGCTCTTAATGTTAATAATAAAATGGAAGGGTTTTCCAGTATAAACCCCTGTGGATTAAGCTCTGACATCATGACTTCTGTAAAAGCTTTAAAAAATCAAGAAATTTTTCTTAATCATGTTCAAGATTTGATGATAAAGGAATTTTATAAGATATTCTAAGAGGAGAGTCAAAAGACTCTCCTCTTTTATAAAAATTATTTTTATTGTCCGACGGTTAAAGGCTGTTCAAGTATTATAACCATTTTTGTGCCTATAGGCATATTAACTTCGCGACCTTTTCTGATAATTATATAGCCTAAACCGACAACACCGCCGGTAATAGAACCAACAGCAGCGCCTATTCCAGCTTCGCTGGCAATTGCCCCGATTCCTGTTCCTACTGCTAATCCACCTACAGTCGTTACAGCAACAGAAGAAACATTTTTAACCAGCTGTTGTTTTAAAGAACCGCCTCTTAACACACCTGTATTGTCTTTTGTGACGATTTTACCCATCATAGGAATTTTATGTCCATAAGGAGGCTTAACGCTGGTGAATTTTATTTCCATAATAGCGTTTCTGCCAACTCTTCCAGCATCTTCGCTATATGTAACCTGTCCAAAAACTTCGCTTCCTGCAGGAACAACTATATCACTACCCATAGAAATAGGCTGATTAAGCGTAGCAGTAAAAATTTCTCCTACATGGTTTTTCTTTGTTGTTATTTCAGAATTTGTAATAATTTCGAATTTTGTTCCCACCGGAACTGTTGTCACTGTGCCTTTTAAAACAGGTGTACTATAGTTATTTACATAAGGTGAATAATTTTGATTCTGGTTCATTCCATCACCAACAGGCGGAAGCACCATAATTTCATCGGCAGCCACAGCCGGCAAAGCAAAATTTCCTAAAACTGACAAAGTTAAAAATAATGAAGCAAATTTATTGAATTTCACGCCTAATACCTTCTTTCTTATTTCCTTTTACCCTTAAACCCATATTATTTCAATTCTTCCCTATTTTCAAAATTTTGTAAATAAACAAAAAATATGATTTTTTATATGAAGTGCTAAAATGATGTTGTTAAAGGAAAATATCAATAATAAGGCTTAAAAAGTGTCGGAATTTAAAACAAATATAAACGATAAAATTATAAATTCACTTAAATCAATTCTTGGAAATCCAAATGTATTAACTGATTACGAGGACAGATATTGTTATGCTTACGATGCTACGGCAATAGGAGAAGCATTATATTTGCCTGATGTTGTAGTTTTGCCGGAAAACAAAGAACAAATTTGTCAGATTGTAAGAATTGCCAATGAAAATAATATTCCGATAGTTCCAAGAGCCTCAGGAACAAATCTTGTGGGTGGATGTATCCCTTTAAAAGGTGGAATAATTCTACATTTATCCAAAATGAACAAAATTCTAAACATAGATAAAAATAATCTTATCTGTACTGTCCAACCGGGAGTTGTTGTAGGAAATCTTCAGCAGGAAGTTTCTGATCTCGGACTTTTTTATCCGCCTGATCCTGCCAGCCTAAAGGTTTCCACTATTGGCGGAAGTATTGCCCAGTCTTCGGGAGGTCCTCGAGGGTTTAAATACGGAACTACAAAAGATTATGTCCTCGGACTTGAAGTTATACTTGCTGACGGAACTCTTTTAAAAACGGGTGGGACAACCGTTAAAAACGTTACAGGCTATAATTTGACACAACTTATAGTAGGTTCTGAAGGAACACTTGGTATTGTTGTTGAAGCTACATTAAAACTTGTTCCAAAACCCGAAGAGCAGCAGGTTATGCTTGCATATTTTGAATCTATAGATCAGGCCGCGGAAGCTATTACAGGTATAATATCCGCAAAAATTACACCTGCTACTCTCGACATTATGGATAAAAACACAATGGTAACAATAGAAAACTTTCATCATGTTGGCCTTCCTACAGACATGGAAGCTGTTTTAGTGCTTGAAGTTGACGGTTTTAAAGAATCTGTAGCAGTTCAAACCCAACAAATAATTGATATTTGCAATAAATTTGGGGCTAAAAACATACGAGTTTCTCAAAATCAAAAGGAAGCAGATGAGCTGTGGTTTGCCAGAAGATCAGCTTTTGGAGCAGTAGCGAGGTTAAGACCAAATGTTTTAACGGAAGATGCTGTTGTTCCCAGAGATAAAATCCCTGAATTTATCTCTAAAACCAGAAAAATATTTGATAAATACAATTTAACAGTTTGTATTATGGGACATGCAGGTGATGGTAATATTCATCCAAATGTTTCACTTGATTTAAGAAATAAAGAAGAAGCGGAAAACTTTGAAAAAGCTGCCGAAGAACTTTTTGACACAGCAATAGAACTTGGCGGTTCTTTATCAGGTGAACATGGAATCGGCATGTTGAAATCAGGCTTTATGAGAAAAGCTCTTGATGAGAATTCTATCAAGTATATGAAAGAGATTAAGAAACTTTTTGATCCTAAAAATATTTTAAACCCCGGTAAAATTTTCCATGAATGAAGAGAAAACCAAATTTAAAAACTTGAATGACTACGCTGAAGATGTTTATAAATGTACAAAATGCGGTTTGTGCCAGTCAGTTTGTCCTGTTTACAAAGCAACAGGACGAGAAACAACTGTTTCAAGGGGCAAATTTACTCTTTTAAACGGCATAATCAACGGAAAATTAAAATTTAACAAAAAAATTGCTAAAAACCTCGAACTTTGTCTGGGCTGCAAAGCTTGTTATGACTTTTGTCCGAGCGGAATTTCAGCTGAAGAAATCATAGCAGCAGCAAGACATGAGAGTTCAAAAATCAACGGAATTGGCTTTATTAAAAAGTTTATACTCGCTAATTTCAAGTCGAATTTCAGGTTAAGCCTGCTTAAAATTGGTTTGGATATTTATAAAACTTTGGGAATAAATAATATAACTGATTTAATTTCGAAAGTTACAGGTAATCTTGGAAAATACTTAACTTTATTTAACTCACAGCTCAAAGAAAACACTAAATACAAAAAACTGAAACCTGTAAAGCCGCAATCAGAGCTTAATATCGTTTATTTTTCGGGTTGCATAAACAACTATGTAAACTCTAGCATTAAAAATGCTGTCTTAATAGTGCTAGAAAAAAACGGTTTCAGTGTAAATATTCCTAAAAATTTCACCTGCTGCGGAATAGCGGCAAGAAGTTCAGGAGATTTTGAAAGTTTTTCTCAGCTTGCAGAAAACAATTTAAAACAAATTCCTGATGATGTTGATTATATAATTACTGATTGTGCGTCATGCGGCTCCGTCTGGGAATTTTATCCTGACTTCACAGAAGGAAAACTTAAAGAAAAAGCCAAAATACTTGCCGGAAAAACAATAAATATCAATAAATTCCTTGTTGAAAGAGAAATTTATATCCCTGAAAACAGCAAAATCAGCAAAAAAATTACTTATCACGATCCTTGTCATTTAAAAAGATTCCAAAACGTATTTGAAGAACCCAGAAAAATCATTAAACAAATACAGGGAATAGATTTTAAAGAAATGAAAGATGCTGATGTATGCTGCGGGGCAGCAGGAACTTTTTGTATTTCTCAGCCTGAAATATCAAAAGCAATTTCATCAGAAAAAGCTCAAAATATTCTTAATACAAAAGCAGATATTGTTTGCACAAGTTGTGCAGGATGCAAAATAGGTCTTTCGCAGGGATTAATAGAAAAAAACTCATCAATACCAATTTATCACCCCGTTGAACTTCT
>MFRJ01000008.1:12825-13995 GCA_001784535.1 Candidatus Melainabacteria bacterium GWA2_34_9 | reverse complement strand
CGAGCTTGATTATGCGTGTAAAATGCTTCTTAAAAATCATCCGCATGACAGTATTTGCGGATGTAGTATAGATGAAGTTCACGATGAGATGATGCCTCGCTTTGCACAGGTAAATCAAATTGCCGACGGGTTAATTTTGAGAGGGCAAAATGCTCTTTCGCAGCTTGTGAATAAAGATTCTCTCTGGGTTTATAATGCTTCTGATTATGAATTTAGCGGAGTTGTAAATATTAAAACAAATAAAAACCTTTCAGAAAGTTTAGAAAAGCAATTCATAAAATACACACGCGAATTCCCGAAAGAAATTTTGCTGGACACGCAAAGACCACCGTTTTCGGAGGATATAGAAGAATTTAAAGAGTATCTGGTTTATGTTGAAAATATCAAGCCTCATTCAATAAACATAATCGGCGAAGATTTTAAATACTCAAAACAGCCTGATTCTGTGAAGATTCAGGAAAACTTCATCCAGAATTCCCGCATAAAAATAGATGTGAATTCTGATGGGACTTTGAAATTCACGGATTTTGAACTTAATAAAACTTTTGACGGGCTGCATTATTTTTATGACAGGGCGGATATTGGTGATACTTATAATTATTCACCATTAGAAAACGATAAACCACTTAAGTCAAAGTTTGTCAAGGCTGAAATCATAGAAAAAGGCAAATTAAGAAGCATTTTAAGGGTTTATTATGAGTTGGATATTCCTGCTTACTTTGATGAAGAAAAGAAAATCAGGAGTGTTGAAACGCATAAAACTATTATAACAACTGATATATCTTTAACTACAGGTTCAAAAAGAGCTGAATTTAGTACATGTTGGGAAAATAAGTCTAAAGACCATATCTTGCAGATAAAGTTTTCTTTTAATGAGGCAGTAAAAGAAACGTACGCGGAAAACACTTTTGGGATTATAAAACGGGAATTCGATCCTGATTACAGCCTTAAAGAAAATATGCCTATCTCGAAAGGCGTGGAATTGAAAACAAATACCGCACCAATGCAGAGATTTGTTTATACTAAAGGTCTTGGTATAATTACAGAAGGGCTTTCTGAATACGGTGCATCAGGAAATGAGCTTTATATAACAGCTTTAAGGTCCGTCGGAAAACTCTCGAAGCTTTCTCTAAATATAAGGAATTTTCCTGCAGGTCCGCCTTTAGATAC
>MFRJ01000008.1:12332-12799 GCA_001784535.1 Candidatus Melainabacteria bacterium GWA2_34_9 | reverse complement strand
ATGCCGTAAGATATGCAATTTGTGCAGCAGAAAATCCTGTTGAGCTTTTTAAAGAATCAGACGAGTTTTTGGGTAATATAATTGCGGATGTTGGCAGTAATAATGATGTTTCCTCTATCGTTCCAATATCTTTCTTCAAAACAAACAACAAAAACATTTATACTTACGCGACAAAACTGCATGAAAAAGGTGATAGCATTATTTTAAGGCTTATGAATTTGTCAGGTGAAGAGCAAAATGTTTCTTTTGGAACAGATTTAAGCTTTTCATCCTATGTGGAAGTTAATGGAATGGAGGAAAAGCTTTCCGAATCAGCGTCCTTGGAAAAAGAACTTGAGTTTAAGCCGTATGAGTTAAAAACCATCCTTCTGGAAAAGGGGTAAAAATGCTTCCTGAAAAAGGTAAAAAAGTCCTGATAACCGACTTTGACGGTACAATAATTAAAAAAGATTTTTTCTGGTACATAA
>MFRJ01000008.1:3984-12320 GCA_001784535.1 Candidatus Melainabacteria bacterium GWA2_34_9 | reverse complement strand
TGACAGAAGAAGATGTTCAGCCTTGGAAAGATTATCAGGCAGGGAAAATCACACATTTTGAGGCTTTAAATAGAATTTTTGGAAAAATTCATATTAATGAAGAGGAACTTCATAAAATTATTCTTGAACTTCCCGTTGAGGATTGTTTTACCGAGCTAGTAAGTTACTGTAACGAAAACAACATCGATATTTATATTGTAAGTGCAGGTGCGGATTATTATATTAACGTGATTTTGGACTTTCTTGGAGTCAAAAACTCTGTAAATTTGATAGCTAACGAAAGTACCTATTCCCCTAAAAATGGGCTTCAAATGACAAAACAGTCGGAAGATTCCGTTTTTTATTCAGAAAACTACGGAATCAGTAAAGAAGCGGTTATGAAATTTCTGAAAAGCAAGTATGAATTGACTGTTTTTGCTGGAGACGGCACTCCTGATTATAATGCAGCACTTTGGGCAGATGTTGTTTTTGCCAGAGGAACACTGCTTGAGCTTTGCAAAGAGCATAATATTGACTTCATAGAGCTTGATTCTTACTGCAAAGTGTTTGATTATTTGAAAAGTAATTAATGGTAATTAAATGATTAAATTTCATCAGAAACAGATATTTATCCCCTCTATACTGAAAATTGGTAATGGAGAACTTTCTAATTTAGGACAATACCTTAAAGAAGAAAGTTTTATGAATGTTGCCTGCTTTTTTAGTGCAGGAATTGAAGAAATTTTTGGTGAGAAAATCTTTAAGAGTCTTGATTCAACCGAAATAAAAATTCTTCACAAGGATACGATAGAAGAAATTCATATAGAAAATATAATTCATACAGCGTTTAGAATTCCCAAAAACGTTGATGCGCTTGTCGGAATCGGGGGAGGAAAAGCTCTGGATTATTCTAAATACTGCGCTTTTGTACTGGATTTGCCGTTTATAAGCATACCTACTTCAACGTCTAATGACGGGTTTTGCAGTCCAAATTCGTCGCTTTTGGTGGAAAACAAACGAAAATCAGTTAAAGCCAAAATCCCTTATGGTGTAATTGTTGATATAGAAGCATTGCAGACCAGTCCTGAATCTTGCATATATTCAGGAATAGGAGATTTGATTTCTAAGGTTACAGCGGGCTTCGATTGGCAGGAAGCTTCTCGTCTCGGGAAAGACGGTTTTAATGATTTTTCTTATCTTATTGCTAATAATACCGTTGCAGATATAGTAAATTATCAAAATCTCGACATAAAAAGTACAGAATTTCTTTATCATCTTGCAAATTCGCTTTTAATGAACGGTATTTCTATGGAAATAGCTGGTTCGAGCAGACCTGCAAGCGGAAGTGAACATTTGATTTCCCATGCTTATGATGAGGTTACTAAAAAGCAGTCCATGCACGGAATTCAGGTAGGGATAGCGACGTATATTTGCAGTTATCTGCAAAATAATCAGTTTGAAGTCGTAAAAAATTTCCTTGAAACAACAGGATTCTTTGACTATGTTTCAAAATATCCCCTGAATAAATCGGAATTTATTGAAGCGGTTAAAACAGCTCCCACAATAAAAGAAAATTTTTATACGGTTTTGTCGGATTCAGGAAACATCGAAAAAGCTATAAACTTTGTAAATACAGACGAAATTATGATAAGAATTTGCAAATGACAATGATGTAAAAATAAAAAATTGTCATTCTGAGGACTTTAGTCCGAAGAATCTGTCCAAAATATAAATAAAAGCTTTAATTCTTATCTAGACAGATCCTTCGCTTTGCTCAGGATGACAATTGTAAATTTTGTATTTTTAAAACTTATCCGATAAGTTTTTTAACAGCTTCCAACACTCTTTGAGGCTGGAATGGCTTTACGATAAAATCTTTTGCGCCAGACTGAATAGATTCAATAACCATTGCCTGTTGACCCATAGCGGAGCACATAACAACTTTTGCAGCAGGGTCGGAAGCCATGATTTGTTTTAATGCGGTTATTCCGTCACATTGAGGCATTGTGATGTCCATAGTTACAAGGTCAGGTTTGAATTGATTATATTTTTCCACGGCGTCATTGCCGTTAACAGCTTCTCCGACTATTTCATAACCGCCTTTTGTCAGAATGTCTTTAAGCATCATTCTCATAAATGCAGCGTCATCTGTAATTAGTACCTTGGGCATATATTGTTATCCTCCTATAATTTTATTATATTATAATTCAACTTCTTCTTGTCCAATTAATTTTACTGAAAAAATTCCTGTCTGTACATCAAGTTTAAATGTTCTGCCTTTATTGCCCCCTGTATCAGACTTTACTAATGTTAGACCTTCTTTTGAAAGGGCTGTTTTTACTGCAAGTGTATTTCTTAGACCTATATTTAATACATTAGCACCTTTTTCCAGATTAAACATTTGTGCTCCGCCTGCCATCTTTACAATAAGTTTATTTTTATTCGCCCCTACTGCAAACAATTTTTTTAACATTTCAGGAACGGCAGTATCTGCATATTTTCCGCAATGTTCAGTTTGTTTCAAGATTTTTGCACTGTCAGGAAGAACAATATGAGCCATTACCCCAAGTTTTAATATGGGATCATAAATTGCCAGCCCGATACACGAACCAAGACTCGGGGCTACCAAAACAGTCCCGGGTTTTGATGTTATTTCTATTTGGCTCATTCCTATGTTTATCACGTTACTCATTATTTATTTCTTAATTAATCTAACTTATACTTGCCATTAGTAAATCAATTTCTGAATTTAAGTCCACCATATCAGAAATCAATGTTTCGATACCTACCGAATTTATGTCTATTCCAAGATTTTCCAGAGAAGTTATGTTTAGGCTATGCATCATTCCGTCATTTCCTATCCCTACTCCGAGCATCATTGTCACAGAGTCAGCCACATGGACAATGTTTATAAGTTTTTTGTCTACGCAGGTATTTTTAGCTTTTTTCGGGCTATGATGAAACTCAATTGTTTCTTCAAGGACTTTTGGAAAATTCCATTTTGCTGCAATTTTAGCACCGACTTGAGAATGATTATATCCTAAAATCTTTTCTTCTGCTTCTGAAAAGCCTATGTTTTCAGAAGTTACAAGATTGACAATATTATCATATTCTTCTTTTACATATTCATGGATAATCAATTTTCCTATGTCTCTTAATAAACCCGCTGTGAAAGCTAATTCAGGATCTTTATATCCAGAAATTTCAGCAAGATATTTGGAATATACCGCACATGATAAAGAATTTCTCCATAATTCGCCTTTAGCAAGATCATAGCCTTCAATTTGTCTGTTAAAAGAACCTTTTGATACAACTACAAAAACAAGGCTTTTTAAGGTTTTAAATCCCAGTCTTGTTATTGCGTCATTTACAGTTACAATCTTTCTGGAAAAACCATATTGCGCTGAATTGCAAAGTTTTAAAAGCTGAACGGTAAAAGATTGGTCAGTTCCGATAATTTTAGACAACTCTTGAATGTTTACATTAAAGTCATCAAGCATTTTTGCAACTTTTATTGCAATGTGAAAATTATGAGGAATTGCATCAACGCGGTTTAACAGTTTATCTAAATCTAGTGTCATTAATTAATCCTTTTGTTTTTTCTGTTAAACTGCTGCTCTGGCTTTTTTTATCACGTCTGTTACTTTAGAAAAAGCTTCTATCTTTTTTGCTTCTTCATGGATTGTCATAAATTTTTCTGAATTTATAAGAATTAATAATCTGTTATTATATTTTCCTATTCCGCAGAATATTTCAGTATTTTCTTCAAGATCAATCGGAGGCGGTTCAATTTCGCTTACATTCAGGTTAATTACTTCATTTACGCTGTCAACAATCAATCCTGTCGTTTCGTTTTCGACTTCCAGAACCATAATTCTTTTATCAATCAAAGGGTTGCTTGATTTTTCTTTTAACAGAAATTTCTTTTTACCGTCTATTACAGGTACTATGTTTCCTCTTAAATTAATAACTCCTTCAACATATTTAGGAGATTTGGGGATTCTGGTGGCTTTTTGGGGCATAATTATTTCTTGAACGCAGTTGATTGGAACTGCATATTCTTCGCTTCCAAGTTTGAATATAATTACCTGTAGTTCTTTTTGTCCTGATCTTATTAAATCTTCAAGCATTTAGCTCTCCTAAATTTTTATTCTGGTTATTCGTTTTAAGTTGGGATTATACTAAATTATTAATGTTTAATATCAATGCTACTTCACCGTTGCCAAGAGTTGTCGCTCCTGAAATATAATGCTCTGAACATAATTTTTTGTTTATCGGCTTAATAACGACTTCCTGCTGACCGACAAGTTCTGTTACCGATATGCCAAGATATTTTTCATGGCTTTTTACTATTACAACAGTAATCGGTTTTTCAGGATCTTCTACATAATCAGGCGTTTCAAGGAATTCAGGCATTCGTATAAGCGGAATAGTCTTTTCTCTGACAGTTATAACTTCTTTGTTTTGAATTTTCTTAACTTGGTTTGCTGTTATATCAATTACTTCATTAATGCAATTGAGAGGCATTGCGTAAATTTCTTCGCCTATTTTGATAATTAACGCTTGAATAATTGCCATTGTAGACGGTAGTGTTATTGTAACAGTTGTGCCTTTGTTTATTTTTGAGCTGATATCTATTGTACCGCCGAGCGAAGAAACTTTGGATTTGACAACATCCATTCCAACGCCGCGTCCTGATAAATCAGTTGCAACTTCTATCGTAGAAAAACCGGGTTTTAGTACTAAATCAAAAATAGCGCTTTCATCTAAAGAGCGGGCGGCTTCTTCTGTGATAAACCCTTTAGCGATGGCTTTGCTTTTGATTCTTTCAGGGTCTATGCCTTTTCCGTCGTCGATAACTTTTATGAGGATATTATCGCCTTCGTTCAAGGCGTGTAATTCTATAGTGCCTTTTGCGGATTTGCCGTTTCTGATACGTTCTTCAGGTGTTTCAAGTCCGTGATCCAATGAATTTCTTATTAAGTGAACAAGAGGATCGCCTATTTCATCAACAACAGCACGGTCAATTTCGATCTCTTTGCCTTTAATTACCAGATTTACTTCTTTTTTTAGGTTTTTGGAAATATCTCTCACAAGGCGCGGAAATCTGTTAAACACCTGATCTACCTGCACCATTCTAAGTTTCATTACGATTTCCTGAATTTCTCCGGTAATATTTTCCATGAAACCTACAGAATTCAAGAGGTCATTATTTTCAAGTCCTTTTGAGAGTTCAAAAATCCTTGTTTTGTTGATTACAAGCTCTCCAACAAGATTCATAAGCTTGTCCAGCCTGCCTGCATTTACTCTTATGGTTTGATTAACAACTTTGGAAATTGCTTTTTGCGATTGAAGATCTTCCTGTTTGTTTTCTTCAGGTTGTTGATTTTCTTCAGTCGTGTCGATATTATTTTCTTCCAGTTTTTGATTTATTTGAGTTTCAGCAGTTATATCAGAAACTTCAACCTCTGCAATCTCTGATATATCCTGGATTTTGTCAATAATATGTTCGTCAGGCTCATGAGTAATCAATAAAACTTTGACGGCATGGTCGAAGTCTTTTGTTTTTAAGAAAACACCTGATTCTATTTCTTCAACAGAAGGCTGGTATTTTATAATTTCACCCATGTTTTCAAGCGCAGAATTCACCATAAAGCTTCTGACGCCGGGGAGTACGCAGTCATTTGAAATGCATACGGTTATTTCTTTGACGTTTAAGCCTTGTGAAATCGCTTCCTGAATTACTATTTGTTCATATTCATTGAATTCCAATTTCTGACAGGCTGAAGTATCAGGCTCAGCAGTTTCTTTGTTATTAATAGCTGCCTGTAAGTCTTTTACAAGTTCATTTACAGAAGTATCTTCGTGTTCGGAACCTTTGTCTACAATGCTGTCAACTAAGCCTTCCAACTTGTCAAGACAGCTGAAAAGAAGATCAACAACTTTGCCTGTTGCCTGCTTTTTACCGCTTCTTAAGGGGTCAAGAAGGTTTTCCATGTTATGTGTCAAATCTGACGTATAGTTAAAGCCCATTGTTTTTGCCATACCCTTAAAAGTATGCGCAACTCTGAATATTTCGTTTAAAACTTCTGTATTTTCAGGTTCTTTTTCCAGTTTTAATAAATTTCCGTTTAAAACCTGTAGGTTTTCTTTGGATTCGTCGATAAATAGCCCTAAATATTCTTCTAAGCTCAATTTATACCTCTATACTTACTAATTCTACCAGCTAAAAAAAAGACTAAATACTCATTAATATAAGTATACTAGTTTATTATACTAGGTTTTTTGGTATCGGCAAATAAAACTAATAATTTTTTAATGTTTTAGTTTGAAAATTTTGTTGTTAAATGATTCCAAACGTCTATAGTTTGGGAATTTATCACAAGTTTTCTGTCAAGAAGGCTTCTTATAGTTAAATCTATAGTCAAAAGAATCGTTTTGTCTATATCGTTTGTTTCATCAAGAACTTTATTGATTTTATCCAGATATTCAGGGGGTCTTGTTTTTGTTTCCAGTTTGTCGGAAAGATAGACTATTTTTTCCAGCAAGCTCATTTCAACTCTGCCTGTAGTGTGGTACATTATGGCGTTTAAAATATCCTCGTCGTCTATGCCGAGTTCTTTTTGCGCCAGATACGCCCCTGCAAAGGCATGGAGGATTTTGTGATTGTTTTTAATATCGTCAGCTATGGGAAATTTATTATCTTCTACGATTTTTACGAGTTCTTTGTAAGGAAAGCATTTTGCGTTGTCATGGATAAGTGCCGCGAGGACAGCTTTTTCAACATCCGCGCCGAACCTTACTGCGAGTTCCCTTGCCTTTTCTTCCGCCCCAAGAGAATGAAGATACCTTTCTTCATCGCATTTCAGTCTGTCTTTTATCCACTCTTTTATGTCTATCATTATTTTTCTCTTAATCCCAATAAAGCTTATTTTCTATAATATAGTTTTCCACTTCATTTGTCACAAGGTATTTTATAGATTTATTCTCTTTAATTCGCTGTCTTATATAAGAAGAAGAAATATCAATCCTCGGAGCTTCCACAAATTGATAGCTAAAATCTTTCAGGCTTAAATTGCTCACGATTTCCTCTACTTCTTTGCTTTTTGGTCGGGCAAGCACGATAAAATTAATTGATTTCGCCAGTTCTTCGTGTTTATACCAAGTTTCTATATGATTAAAAGCATCCGCGCCGATGATGAAGTTAATTTTTTCTTTTATTTGCGGATTTTGTCTGTAAAGCTCCAGAATTGTGTTGTAAGAATAAGAAGTTCCCTGAAGTTTCAGTTCTACATCAGAAACTTCAAAATGAGGGTTGTTTTTTATGGCTAATTTGACCATATTCAGTCGATGCTCGGCTTCCGCCACATCACCATTCTTAAATGGAGGAATAAACGAGGGGATGAACAGGATTTTTTCAGCGTTTAATTCCGTGCGGACAGATTCCGCAACTATTAGGTGCGCAATATGTATCGGGTTGAAAGTTCCTGCGAAAATGGTTAAGTTCATTTATTTTGCCTTTTAATGTCATCCCTTGTCTTCTTTGTCATCCTGAGGTGAAGCCGAAGGATCTGTCCTGTTTTGTATTATAGTATATATTTGCAAGTTGGATAGATTCTTCGTGCTAAAGCCCTCAGAATGACAATTTATGTATTACTATACCACGCAGATTCTTCGGACTAAAGTCCTCAGAATGACAGGGTGTAATTTAAACAGGTACTTTTGATAAATCCCAAAAGATATTAAAAAGCTTTTCTGCTGATTTTCGATAATCTTCGCGGTTTGCTTCGCCGTTAATGATAATATCAGCATTGTTTACAGTAGGTTTAATATGAATTTTAGTTTTATCCATAATACTCGCGAAGGCTTTTATAGCCTGCTCGCCTTTAAAATCTCTTTCTTCTGCACGTCTGAACCACCTTTCCCTTTGCGCTTCAGGCGAAACATTTACATAGAAACAAAAATCAAATACATCTTTAATTGTGTCGTTTAAATTAAAAATACCCTCGGAAACAATAATAGGATTCGTTTTACAGAGGATATGATTGTCAATTCTTATAGCAGTTCCATCCAGAAAATATTTAGGGGTCATGGCGTCATGCCCGCAAATAAGTTTTTCTATATGGGTTTTTAAAAGCGCAAGATCAACCGCGCTCGGAGCATCAAGGTCATAATTCTCTACAAATTTGGCTATTCCGCCTGCAGCTTTAACTTCTTTTGATCTGTCGTAATAATAATTATCAGCATTAACTTTAGTTATGTTTTCTTCCAGCCCCATTCTGGCATGGATAGAATTTATGGAATCAACCATGTCGTAAACAAAACTGGATTTTCCGCTGGCTGTTTCACCTGCAACA
>MFRJ01000008.1:182-3866 GCA_001784535.1 Candidatus Melainabacteria bacterium GWA2_34_9 | reverse complement strand
TTAAATTTGTAGCAGAACTAACCATTAATTTCTCTCATTAAACTGCCTGAACATGTTTCTCTATATGTATAATACTTCTGAAAAATAAAAATTGACCTTTTCGTCGAAAAATATCTTATAAAATTTACACATTGAAAATATAAATAGCTAAGATACCTTGTATGGCTGGATTTGGGCTGATTAAAATTTCTTAATAATAAAATATCCGAGCACTAAGTACTCGGATATTTTTGCTAAAAATTTTAGTCAGAGATTACTTGGAAGCAACCAATTCTTTGAATTTTTTGCCAGCTGTGAAAGCAGGAACTGTTTTTGCAGGTATTTTAAGTTCTTTACCTGTTTGTGGGTTTCTTCCCATTCTAGCTGCTCTTTTTCTGCTTTCGAATGAACCGAATCCAACTAATGTTACTTTTTTGCCTTTGGAAACTGTTTTTGTGATAGCTTCGATTGTAGCGTTAAGGATTTCAGCTACGTCTTTTTGTGATAATTTTGTTTTCTTAGCTACTTCTTTTACTAAATCTTCTTTGTTCATAAGAACCTCCCTTAATTAGATAACTTTGCTATATTACATGTTAGTGCCAATAATTACAATGATATTTGAAGAATTATAACAAAAAAAACTGTAATTATAATAAAAATGAATTTATAGAACTATATATATAAGTACTTCTTTTATCGAAGTATGATTTAGGCGGGTTAATTTATTATTATATTAGCCTCAATGAAATTAGTGTTTTATAATAAATGAATCAAAAAATAGAGGTCTAATATATGCAAAATAAACTGAAAATTTTAATATGCGCATCGGAAGCCGTGCCTTTTGCTAAAACCGGCGGACTTGCCGATGTTGCGGGGACTTTGCCGAAAGAACTTGCAAAACTTGGGCATGACGTAAGATTGGTAATGCCTAGATATTATATGATTGACAAAGAAAAATATGGTTTAAAAGAAATTCCGGGTGCTATGGGAACACCACCGGGGGTTCTTGGAGAAGTATGGTGCGGTGTTTTTGAAGGAAAGCTTCCCGGCACTGATATTCCTGTATATTTCATAGAGCATGAAGGATATTTTGGAAGAAAAGGCATTTATAACGACGAAACCGGTCAGGGCTTTATGGATAACGACAACAGGTTTGCGTTTTTCTCAAAAGCCTGCCTTCAGCTTTGCAAAAAATTAGACTTTTATCCTGATGTGATTCAGGCAAATGACTGGCAAACCGCAGCAATCCCTGTGTTTTTAAATACAGATTACAGGCATGACAAACTGGGAAAAGCTGCAAGTATTCTTACGATTCATAATATGCAGTATCAGGGCGAGTTTTATGAAGGACTTATGGATGTTCTGGGCGTTGGCTGGGAGCATTTTAATTACCTTGAGCTGGAATTTGATAATAAAGTAAATCTTATGAAGGGCGGTCTTTATCATTCAACTTTGCTGACAACTGTGAGCGAAGGGTACGCAAAAGAAATTCAAACTCCTGAATATGGTTGGGGGCTTGAAGGAGTTGTCAGAGAAAGATCACATGATTTGTACGGAATTCTTAACGGCTGTGACTACGAAGAATGGAGTCCTGAAACCGACAAGTTGATAGCAAAAAATTATTCTGTAAAAGATCTTTCAGGAAAAAAAGAATGCAAAAGAGATTTGCAAAAAGCATTTAATCTTCCTGTAAGGGATGATGTTCCTGTTTTTGGTGTCGTTTCAAGAATGGCAAGACAAAAAGGTATTGATGTTCTTGCTGATGCTATTTATAAGCTTTTTGACTTTGAAGCACAATTTGTTTTGCTTGGAGATGGAGAAGTGTGGTCGCATTTTTATTTTGGAGATGCGGCTCATAAATTGCCAAATAAAATGGGATGTTATTTTGGATACAGTAATGAACTTGCCCATAAAATTGAGGCAGGGGCTGACTTTTTCCTCATGCCGTCAAGATTTGAACCCTGCGGATTAAATCAAATGTACAGTTTAAGATATGGAACACTTCCTATTGTTAGAGCTACAGGCGGTCTTAATGATACTGTAGAGAATTTTAACGAAAAAACATGGGAAGGTACAGGCTTTAAGTTTAATGATTTAAATGCGAAGTCTCTTTTTGATACAGTTGGCTGGGCTGTTTATACTTATTACAATAATAAAAACGGAATGAAACGTTTGATTGAAAATGCCATGAAAAAACGCTTCACCTGGGAAGAATCCGCTAAAAAGTATGTAGATGTTTTTGAATTGGCGATTAAAAAACGCAAAAGCATTTAGCATATTATTTTGTTAATAATATTTCCCTGAACATAGCCGTTAATATTATCGACAGTGGTTTGCAAAATTCTGTGAACTGCTTCTATAGTGTCAAAAGCTATATGTGGAGTTATTATAACATTTGGCATATCAAGAAGTTTGTGGTTAATAAGCGTTTTTTCAAGGCAGTCTTTCTTTACGCAGTCAATTTTAGAAAGAAATAACTCTTCATTTGCAATAATTTCTTCACATTCAAGAACGTCCAGCCCAGCACCTGCAACTTTGCCTGACTTAAGCGCATTATAAAGCGCGTTTGTGTCCATAATTTCACCGCGGGCAGTGTTGATTATAATTACTCCGTCTTTCATTTCAGAAAAAGCTTCTTCGTTTATCATATGGAAATTTTCTTTTCTCGATGGGGCATGAAGGCTTATTATGTCTGATTTTTTAAATAATTCTTCAAGCTCAACGTATTCAACTCCGAGTTTTTCTTTTAATTCTTCGCTGGGAAACGGATCATAAGTTAAAATTTTCATGCCAAAGCCGTATGCGATTTTTGCTGTGTACGCACCGATTGCGCCTGTGCCGATAATTCCGATTGTTTTGCCCAGTAAATCATTCCCCGTATACTTTTCAAGATTGATTGAACCTTGTTGTAATTCTTTATAGGCAATATTTACTTTTCTTATTACGTTCAAAAGAAGCGCAAATGTGAATTCCGCTACGGTAACATCTCCGTATCTCGGAACATTTACGACACTTATGCCGTTTTCTTTGCAATATTCAAGGTCAACATTGTTATAGCCTGTTGATCTTGTCGTAATAAGTTTAAGGTTTGGAAGTTTCTTGAGTAATTCTTCAGAAGTTCTGGAGCTTGTAAAAATTGAAAGAATTTCGGCATCTTTTATTTTTTCAAGATTATCGTCAAGCCCTATATGAAAAGGAGCTTGAATATAAACAAATTCGCAGTTTTCAGGTTTATTTTTTTCAAGAAATTTTTGATCTGTTTCTTTTATATCAAAAAAAGCTGTTTTGATTTTTTGCATTTATGCGTTAACTTCTTGTTGTTTTTCAGGTTCTTGCGGTATGAATAAAGATGCTATCTGGTATTTTCTTTCGATCATCAATTCATCGTTTCTGTAAACGTAAAACTTCATGCTTTTTGCATTTTCAGGAATCATTACTTTTAAATCGGAAGCAAGCGCATTATAGGTAAACCCGTCATTTGGAATTTTTACCTGTGTTTGCCCGAGTTCACTAACTTCGCCTTCGTCAAGCTGAACTCTGATTGAAACGTTATAATCTCCTTCATTCCAGCCGGGACCGCAAATTGCAACAAGGTCAAACTGGAATTCTGAAGGAAGTTTTATTGTCATAAGCTGGTCAATTATGTTTATACAGCTTAATTTGTTATTTTTGTAAGTTATATTTTCCGCCAGTAAAAGGTATTGA
>MFRJ01000008.1:0-150 GCA_001784535.1 Candidatus Melainabacteria bacterium GWA2_34_9 | reverse complement strand
CTATAAGCTTCAGCACTTATTGATTGTGTGGTGTAAAAGTTTACTTTAAAAAGTTTGTAAGAATTTGTTTGACAATTGCTTATTCAATAAAGGAGAACACTAATGAAACGACATCTTGTTTTCTTAGTAATATTATTAATTACTTCTTCG
>MFRJ01000007.1:6707-10224 GCA_001784535.1 Candidatus Melainabacteria bacterium GWA2_34_9 | reverse complement strand
TTAACTTCCGGCTTCAAGGAGACAGCAAACAGACAGCCAAAAGGATGACTTTGTACCATCAAAGGCAGAACAGTTATTGCTCTGTCAATAAATAGCGACGCCAATCTATCAAGTTTATATTTTTCCAATTTTACATTCGAACCTTCGAAAATATCATGAAAATTTTCTATTTGTTGTATTTTTTGAGATTTTATAGCTCTAATCAAAAGATTATCATCACAATCATAAGGAATATTAAATGCCTTTAGTTTAATTCCAAGAATTTCTTCCAGATTAAAATAGCCAACATCCGAAGCTATACTGGCTCTTAGTTTGATGCCGTCTTTATCATTGTAAATTTGAAATAAAATACAATATAAAAAATCCAAATCAGTAGAAAGTCCGCTAAGAATAGTAGCTAATACTTTGGGTAAAGATTCCGAAGAATTAATATTTTTCCAGATTTGGATAATTTTCTGTACACTCTTGTCCGCTTTATTTATATCCAGCTCTTTTTCCTCAATACGCTCTTCAAGAGACGTATTAATTGCATTAGCCTTTCTTAATTTCTTCTGGAGAAGATTTATTTCTTCTTCAAATTTCTTAGAATTATCGAATATATTACTTAACCAGCCCAATTTATTTTTATTCCTGTTTATACTTTTAATAGAATATTATACTTTATAAATATATTATATTATATAAAATTAAATTTTCATCATGTCTTTCACTATTGCAATAATTCTTGTTTCTATTATATTAATTTTAAAGTAGTCTAATAAACTATACTAAATTTTACAAAGAAGAGAGACGATCATGAGCATTACAATCATCAGAGAAAACGCTTCAACATCATATGTTGAACAAAGAAAAGCAAGAGTCGCTGAAATCACAAGAAGACATTCACAACAGCTTTTTGGCTATCAGCATGCTTCAATTGGAGAAATCCGTACCGAAGCTGTAAAAAGAAGATTAGAATCTATTTTTAACAAATAAAATTTGGATTAAAAAGATTCTTTAGACTAAATAAGTTCTGTAATTTTTACGGAACTTATTTTTTTATTTGAAAGTAATTTTTAAAACATAAAAAAACTGAGGGGCATCTTATGATCCTGAGATCCCCTCAGTTTTTAAAATTATAACTTATTTAAAAAATTTATCTATCGACTTTTGTTTAATTTTTATTCTTAAAATTAGCTCCATTGGTAGTTAATCTTAATAAAATTTTTTTGTTTACTTTTTTTTATGAAGAAAAACAGGCGAACAAAAATTATCATATTAATAGTTTTGTTGATTTTAGGGATATTCGGTCTTTATAAATACTTAAGTCATCCTGATATGACTATAATTGTTAAATATAAAGAAGTACCTCCTGTAATTCGGCGTTTTCCAAAAACCAATATAAATGCATTTTACAGGGGCTACAAAGTTGGTTATTGCTCCAAAATAAATCTTTCTGATGATCAAAAATATATTGTCTTTTATCTTGGTATTCATTACAAAAATTTGAAACTCCCCAAAAATACAAAAATATACTTAAATACTGAAGATCTTTACGGTTCAATGCATTTTTCTTTGGATTATCCTGATAATCCTTCATCAAAGTTATTATCAAATGGTGATGTTATATATGGAACCGGTGCATACGATAGAATAGACAAATATTTAATTAAAGACATAGAAGAAGGGAAACTGGGGCAAATTATATCAAATATGGTTGTTATAACCGACTTTTTGAAAAAAGAAGCAATAAACAATAATGGAGAGTTCAATAATTTTCTAAAAAGCATAGAAATTTCAAGAAACGACTTCGGGCTTTTTATAAATGAGTTAAGGCAAATTATTAATGACCCTGCGCTTAAACAAGGAATTAAATTTTCTTCCAGAACATTAAATAATGTTAATCAAATTTTAGAAACCAGAGAATTAAGAGAAACCATAACTAAAGCCCCTAAATCAATAGATAAAACCATAAAAAATCTTGAAGCAATTAACAAAAATACCCCTGAAATAACTAAAAATTTAACACTAACCAACCATAATTTTCTTGAAACCAATGAAACTGTTAATAAAACAAATTCTTTGCTTTCTACTACAAATTGCAATCTTGAAACTATAAACTGCAAAGTTCCTGTAATTCCATCAGGCTTATTAGAAAAGGTTGATTGTTTGAGCAACGAATTAATCGAAATGCTAAACAAAAGGTTTTTAATATTCAGATTTATGTTTGGAAAACCGGGAAGTTCCTTTAAAAATTGCAAACAAAACAATTGTAAATGTTTAAAATCTAAAGAGTTTTAATGGTTAGATAAAATTTTAATTAAAATTTTGTGCATTATTACAAAAAATTAAGTTCAAATCAAAACCCGATTTTCTTAAAAAAAGTAGTTATATTCTTTCTCTTTCAACAATTTTGACAGATAACAATTGAATTTAAAAAATACTCAACAAATAAAAGAATAAACCGTTTAAATATCAATGATAAACTTATATATAATTTACGCAAAATGGATTTTCGTTAAATAAAAGGAGTACAAATTTGGATATTGCCGGCCTAGTAAACACTTCTTCAAAAGGTTTAATCATGGATGCGCTCTTTAACCCGAGCAGTAAAAAATCTATCGATCAGGTAGCAAGCGATATGCTTGTCAGCAAAGAGCCCATTGTAGATAATTATTCCGGAACTCTTGTTAATCAAGAAGATTCAGCTGCAATATCAAATTTTGCAAGCAAATTAAGCTCTATTGATAAAGAATTAAAAGCAGCAGGAAATACTAAAGGTTCTGACGGACTGCGCGAACTTGCAAAACAGTTTGCTTCCAAGCCTGAAGAATTTAATAAATTCATGAAATCAGTTGATAATTTGGATGCAAAAGGTTTTCAAAAAGTATTTTCTACCGCAAGTGATGTTGCTGATAAAGGACTTAGCGTAGAAAAATTTGCAAATACGCTTGGCTCAATATCAGATGAAAAACTGGCAGAAGATTTTGTTGATTTTACAAATAAAATAATAGATGATACCAAATCCGGCGACTCTGATAAAGCAAAAGTCTTTAACAAACTTGCTTCAGCTGTTGCAACTGTTGAAGATTCAGACTTAAAACAAACAGAAAAAGAAGAAGCTCTTACAGGTTTATTTAGTACTGCAGCTAAAAGCACAAGTTTGACCGAACTTGAAACCGCATTAGATAAGTTTCTTAAATAAATTATTTTATTTCAAACCAGAAAAACGAATGCGGCTGCATAGTGAAAACATATTTGCTGTCCTTTATTTCAGGGAATATTTTTCTGTCAAAAATTTCTATTAGTGATTTACCCGCATATTTGCTTAAATCAAGCTCAACAAACTCCGAAGTTTTGGATAAATTTACGATGCAAAGAATGTTTTCATCTTTATAGCTTCTTCTATAAGCAAGTATTCTTGTATTTTCGGGTTTTAAAAATTCTATTGCTCCTCTTCCAAAAGTTTTATATTTTTTTCTTACATCAATAAGGTTTTTCGTAAAATTTAAAAGAGAATAAGGTTGAATATCCTGAC
>MFRJ01000007.1:0-6608 GCA_001784535.1 Candidatus Melainabacteria bacterium GWA2_34_9 | reverse complement strand
GAGTCCACTGCATCGGTGTCCTAACCCCATTTCTGTCGTTCAGGTAAACATTATCACCCATGCCTATCTCATCACCGTAATATATAATGGGGGTTCCGGGAAACGAAAACAAAATCGAGTTTAAAATTTCAAGAACTCTTCTGTTGTTTTCAACAAGGGGCACAAGCCTTCTTCTTATCCCCAAATTTAGCTTCATTCTTGGGTCTTTGGCATACTGTTCATACATGAAATTTCTTTCTTCATCAGTCACCATTTCCAGCGTCAATTCGTCATGATTTCTTAAAAATAACGCCCACTGACAAGAATCAGGAATTTCAGGAAGTTTTTCCATGATTTCAACTATGGGAATTCTTGATTCTTTTTTTAAAGCAATAAAAATCCTCGGCATTAAAGGAAAATTATACGCCATGTGGCATTCATCCCCGTCACCAAAGTATTTAACAACATATTGCGGCCATTGATTAGCTTCCGCAAGAAAAATTTTATTTTCAAAATGTTCATCCAGCACTTTTCGCCAGATTTTTATAACCAGATGAGTTTCAGGCAAATTTTCGTTGTTTGTTCTTTCTTTAACGCAAAGATACGGAATTGCATCTAGCCTGAATCCGTCAACTCCAAGTTCTTCCCAGTATTTAATTACTTTGTTTATTTCTTTCACGACTTCAGGATTATTGAGATTCAAGTCAGGCTGGCATGAAAAAAACCTGTGCCAGTAAAATTTATTGACATCAGGTCGCCATGTCCAGTTAGAACTTTCTGTATCGCTGAATATAATTCTGGTTTCTTTAAATTTTTCCTGATTATCGCTCCAAATAAAATAATTCCAGAATTTACTCTTTTCTCCTTCTTTAATAGCAGACTGAAACCATTGATGCTGATCGGAAACATGATTTACCACAAGTTCTATTATGGTTTTTATATTTCTTTTCTTGCATTCTTTTATAAATTTTTTAAAGTCGCTCAGACTTCCATAGTCTTTATTTATATTATAATAATCCGCTATATCATACCCGTCATCTTTTAAAGGAGAAACAAAAAAAGGCAAAAGCCATATAGTATTTATCCCTAAATCTTGCAAATAATCCAGTTTTTCGGTCAAGCCTTTAAAATCGCCTATCCCGTCTTTGTTGCTGTCTTTAAAAGCCCGAACATGAACTTCATAAATTATTGCATCTTTGTACCAGAGAGCGTTATTATCTATTTGTTTCTGTTCGGGCATTTTCATACCTTTATATTTTCAAAAACAAATATATTATTTATCATTTAATTGTTTATATCTACTGCCCTACAAAGCTATAAAAAAGGAGCTACGGCTCCTTTTAAACTTATTTATTTATTTTTTTTATCAAAGCTTTTGCCGGGTTTTTTATCTCCGCTCTTTGGCTTGCTGAATTTTTTATCAAAGAACTTACCTTCTTTATTGGAAGAATCTGTTTTCTTTTTCCCTGCAGATTTAAAAGGTTTGAATTCTCCTTCTTTCTTTGCAGCTGATTTAAAAGGCTTATACTCTTCCTCTGTTCCTCTGTCAACTTCAGGTTTTTCGGTTCTTTCGCCAAAAGGTCTGGCTTTTTTAAAAGAATCGTCCCTTTTCTTTTCAGATCTGTAAGGTTTAAATTCTCCTTCAGGTTTCCTGTCATTATTAGGTCTGCTATATCCTTCTCTGGAAGGTCTAGCTTCCCTTGGAGAATCATCTCTAGTTCTTTCTGAAGATCTATAAGGCTTAAACTCTCCTTCAGGTTTCCTGTCATTGTTAGGTCTGCTATATCCTTCCTCGGAAGGTCTTGCTGAAGATTTGTAAGGTTTATTTTCCCCGTTATTTCTTCTGAAATTATCTTTCATAGTATATTTATTGCCGAATCGTTTATCAGGAAATCTTCCTTGAGGTCTTTGTTCTCTGACAGGCTCTTCAAAATTAACAGTACGATCAAAACTTTCGTTTTCTTTGTCCATCGTTAGTTTTAACAAAGCCGCTGCAACATCAAGTGAAGTCAGATCATCACCCATTATTTGCTCAATATGATTAACAAACTTGCTTAAATGCCCTGTTTCAACAATTTTGCCGATTTTTTCCGCATAAACATTTATTCTTGTAGTCTCGATTTCATCTACAGTTGGAACAGATTGTCTTTTAATCAAGACTCCGTTTGCTCTTTCAATTCTTTTCAGGTTATAAATCTGCTTGCCTGTAACAAAAGTAAAAGCTGTTCCTGTTTTTCCCGCGCGCGCCGTTCTACCTATTCTATGGGTATAATCTTCGTCATCTCTCGGCAAATCATAATTAAATACGGCTTCTACATCATTTACGTCTATACCTCTGCCTGCAACATCAGTTGCAACAAGTATTTCAACAGTTCCATTCCTAAATCCGTTCATTACTCTGTCACGATAATTTTGACTCATATCTCCGTGTAGAGCGTCTGCAAAATACCCTCTTGTCTTTAAAATCTCTACAAGAGCGTCTACCTGACTTTTTGTATTACAAAAAACCAGAGCCAGTTTAATATTATGAATATCTAAAAGACGTGAAAGAACTTCGGGTTTGTTTTTATCCTGAACTTCAAAATAAATTTGCTGAATTTTCGGGGCGCTAAGTTTTTTGTTGGTTACGTTAACAATAACAGAATCTTTCTGATAAAGCTTTGTAAGTCCGATAATATCCGGTGCCATCGTGGCAGAAAACATTACGGTCTGCCTGGTTTCAGGTGTATCTTTAAGGATGACTTCCATATCATCTCTAAAGCCCATATCAAGCATTTCATCCGCTTCATCCAGAACTATGATTTTCACGGCATTCATTTTTATAGAACCACGTCTCATGTGATCCATTGTTCTGCCTGGGGTTCCTATAACAACCTGAACACCTTTTCTCAAGGCTCCCAGCTGTCTTTCTATCGGCTGACCGCCGTATATAGGTGCTACAAATAAATTTTCCCTGTATTTCATAAGCTTACGAAATTCTTCTGATACCTGAATTACAAGCTCTCTTGTCGGGCATAAAATTACTGCCTGAAGCTCTTTGCTCGAAGCATCTATTTTTTCTATTATAGGAATTGCAAAAGCGGCAGTTTTTCCTGTGCCTGTCTGTGCTTGTCCTATTATATCTTTTCCGTCCATTATTAATGGGATTGCTTCTGCCTGAATAGGTGATGCTTCTTCAAAGCCCATATCCTTAACCGCATCAAGGATTTCTTTGGATAAATTAAGCTCTTCAAATCTTAGTTTTGACATTCACGATCTCTTTCTTATTTTTAAATTCAAATGCCCTTCCACACTCCTAGAATGTAAAAGGACAATAAAAAATACATTAAAGGTTCTAAAACTTTTGTTTATTATATTATATGCCAAAAATTATTTATTCTTGATTTTGATTGGATTTCTTTTTCTTAAATGAAACCAAACACATTAAACCTGTAAAAATAATTGCTAAAGTACTTATACCGACAATAATCGAATAAATATTTTCAATTTCTTCGCTTCCAAAGATACTCATTGTGTGCAAACTAAAGAAAAATTTTGCCAGAGGTCTGTTATGAAGAAATTCGCGTGCTATTGTCATTCCCATAGCAGTTACAGCACATAAAGCCAGCGGCAGCGAAAATATAATGCCAAGTTCTCTGTGATATTTATAAAATTTTGCTTTTAAATTAGCCATTTAAAATCCTCTAAGAATCTTTAAAAACAATTGTAACACACCGTTTATGTTCATATTCAAGGAAGCTGTTTTTAAAATCTCCCTTTTTCTCATAATGAAGGTTTAAATTTTTTAGTAAATTCTCCTGTATGGCATATTCTTTTTCATCCTGATTAACTATCAGCATTTTCCCGCCTGAATTTAAAGAATCATAAGCATGCTTCAACATTTCAGAGGGTTTAAATTTACTTAAAGGCAAACCCCATTCCTGAAGAGGAAATTCCGTCACAAAAGGGAAAAACCAGATTATATAATCATATTTCTCATTATGCTGAAGAAAATCTTTTGTGATATATCGTGTATTTGCAAGATTTTTTATATAATATTGCGCATAATCATAGCGTGTATGAAAATCAGAATAAACCCTAAAAGCGTCTATTTCTATCCCGTCGAGAAAAAGCGGATTGCGAGCTGAGGCTGAAGGGGCGGCTTCGCCGACCCGTAATGCCGTTACTCGCGAGTAACCAAGAAATTCCTCTAGTTTATACTTAAAAAAACTCCACTCTCCTGAAGCATAAAACCAGTTTTTTGAACCGATATCAAGGATTTTAACGACATTTTTTTCGGGAGTGGGTGCTAAAAAATTTTCCAGAAGCTCTATAACTGCAAGATTTTCCAGATAATTTCTGCAAGTGGAATTAGTCTTAAATTCCTGAAGCTGATATTTTTTAAGATAAAATATTTCTTTTTCTTTGGCTAATTGTTTTTTTTCACCGGAAAAATGCTCAAAAAGATTTTCTTTAAGCTCATTTTTGCCTGTATATTTTCTTTTTAGCCTGATATTCTTCCTAAAAAAGAAATCTATTTCATTGTATAAATTTTTAAACATATTTTTATACTAATAAACAAAAAGAGGAGCATGCTCCTCTTTTTGTTTTATCTTTATAACTTAAGATTAATGTCCTAAAGCTTCTTTAACTTCAGCTGCAATCTGTTTTGCATCAATTTTAATTCCTGGTCCCATTGTGGTTGCAAGATAAACTGATTTTAAATAGGTTCCTTTTGCTGCTGACGGCTTAGCTTTTATGATAGCATCCGATAAAGCTGCATAGTTTTTCATTAAAGCATCTTGTGTAAAGCTTGCTTTTCCTATAGGAACGTGAACCATACCCTGTTTGTCAGCTCTAAATTCAACCCTACCTGCTTTAAGCTCTTTTACAGCGTCTTTAACGTTGAATGTTACTGTTCCTGTTTTAGGGTTAGGCATCAAACCTTTAGGTCCGAGAACTTTACCGAGTTTACCGAGCATACCCATTGCATCAGGTGTAGCAACAAGCACATCAAACTCAAAGAAACCGCCCTGAATTTTTTCAACTAAATCTTCAGCACCAACAAGATCAGCTCCTGCATCTTCAGCTTCTTTCATTTTTTCGCCTTTAGCAACAACAGCAACTCTAACTTTTTTTCCTGTACCTGATGGAAGTACTACCGTGCTTCTAACTTGTTGATCGGCGTGTTTTACTTCAATACCTAATCTCATGTGAACTTCAAAAGTTTCATCGAACTTTGAAACTTCTTTTGAGATTTTCTGAAGTGTTTCAATAGCTTCTGCGCCTGTACATGGCTGTTCTCTTTCTTCAAGAAGCTCTAAAACTTTTTGTTGTCTTTTTGTAATTTTTCCCATTTTTACTCCTTTGTGGTGCTAGCGGACTTTCATCCTTCCACGATTAAGTTATATTAATCTATAACGGTTACGCCCATACTTCTTGCAGTACCGGCAACCATTTCTTCTGCTGATTTTGCTGTTGTTGAATTTAAATCAGGCATTTTGATTTTTGCAATTTCTGCAACCTGAGCTCTGGTAACTTTTCCTACTTTTGTTTTGTTAGAAACGGCAGATCCTTTCTCTAAACCGGCAGCTTTTTTAATTAATTCTGCTGTAGGAGGGGTTTTAAGGGTAAAACTGAATGATCTGTCTTCATAAACTGTAATTTCAACAGGAATAATATTACCTGTCTGATCGGCGGTTTTAGCATTGTACTGCTTGCAGAATTCCATAATATTAACGCCGTGCTGACCAAGAGCCGGACCTATAGGAGGTGACGGATTGGCTTTTCCGGCCTGAATCTGCAGTTTTATTTTGCCCATTACTTTCTTTGCCATTTTAAATTTCCTTTATATGTTTATTTTAATTAACCTTGTTTTTGAATTTGATTATATTCAAGCTCAACAGGGGTTTCCCTGCCAAAGATTGAAACATTTGCTCTGATTTTTTCTTTATCAGGATAAACTTCCGTAATTGTTCCTGAGAAATCAGCAAACGGTCCGCTAATAATAAGAACTGATTCGCCGATCTGAATATCGAGTTCAACTTTCTTAGGCATAGCTTCAGCCTTGTAAATAATTCTTTTAATTTCAGCATCTCTTGCGGGTACAGGTTTTTTCTCTGAGCCGACAAATTTTGTCACGCCCGGAGTGTGTCTTACGACGTACCAGCTGTCCTCATCCATTATCATTTCTACAAGAACGTATCCAGGGAAGATTTTTTCTTCTTTTTCTGTACGTTTTCCGCTTTTTACTACGGTTATTGCTTTTTGAGGCACTTCAACACGGAAAATTTTGTGTCCGAGATTCATATACTCAACACGTTTTTCAAGGTTAACCTTAACCTTATTTTCGTGTCCCGAGTATGTATGGACTATGTACCATCTTTTGTTAAATTCTTTTTGATTCATCGTCTTACCCATTATTTATGATTTTACAGGAATTAATAACTTAAATAAAAATCCGAAAAGTTCATCATAACCGAAAACAAGAGTTACAAAAAAGAAAACAACCACTAAAACAACAACTGTTTCAACGATTACCTGTCTTTTATCCGGCCAGGTTATCTTTCCCCATTCAGCTTTAACGCCTTTAAAATAATTCGAAAGATTTTCTTTAAAAGTTGGTTCTGCTAAATTTTTTTTGCCGGCTG
>MFRJ01000006.1:24267-26765 GCA_001784535.1 Candidatus Melainabacteria bacterium GWA2_34_9 | reverse complement strand
AGATTCAAAATTTAAAAACCTTGAAGATATAAGAACAAAATTTACTCCTATAGCAGAGAAATATTCAATGCAATGGGAAATTAATGATTATAGCCAACGCCCCAGAGTTTTAATAGCTGTTTCAAAATTCGGGCATTGCTTAAATGACTTGCTGCACAAGACAAAATCAGGTCAAATTCCCATGGAAATTGCTGGAGTAGTTTCAAATCATACAGAAATGAAAGATTTAGTTGAATGGCATGGAATAAATTATTTTCATCTTCCTTCAACTCCTGATAATAAAGCCGAAAACGAAGAAAAAATCCTTCAGCTTATTGATGGGCTTAGAATTGATCTTGTTGTTCTGGCAAGATATATGCAGATATTATCACCGAAAATGTGTAAAGCTTTAAGCGGTCGCTGTATTAATATTCACCATTCATTTTTGCCGAGTTTTAAAGGTGCTGCTCCTTATACACAGGCGCATGATAGAGGCGTTAAGATTGTCGGAGCTACAGCTCATTATGTAACTCCTGATCTTGATGAAGGACCAATAATAGAGCAGGCGGTTGAAAGAGTTGATCATACTTATACAACTGATGATATTGCTATGACAGTTAGAGATCTGGAAACAATAATACTTTCAAGGGCTGTAAAATGGCATGTAGAAAGAAGAATCCTTCTTAACGGCACAAAAACAGTTGTATTCAGATAAAAATATTTTCTAAATAAAAAAGGGCTTTCGCCCTTTTTTTATCTTATGATTCTTTGTAATTTGGATTTTTGTAATAAGCGTGAGGATAAGTAAACTCTTCTCTGAATCCAACTCTCCTGTACATTTTTAATGCAGGGTAATTATCTGTTTCAACCGCCGCATTTACTTCACTTACAGCAATTTTTTGTTCCGATAAGGCTTTTATGATGCCTATGACAGCAGATTTGAGGATAAATTTGCCAAGACCTTTATTTCTGATATTTTTTCTGACAGAAATTAAAGGAATATTTGCTTTAGCAGGAGTTACCATATTAACAAAGCAAACACCTTCTAAGTCACCATCTTTCATTATAACTCTTGTTTCTTCCGGCATAAAATGTCCGAAGAAGTTTCCTGTAATTTTTCCTATAACATCTTTACAGCCTTCAGGTGTTAAAAATCTCGGGTCAAAATTCACATCTTTGGAATTTTTAAATCCAAGATTTATTACTTCAACTGCCGCATCAAAATATTTGTCATCCCATTGCTCTACCGTATAGCCTTCAGGTAGTTGTCCAACGTCAGATTTCTGTAAAACTTTATAGGCAACCGAATCAGAAAAATCGAATCTTACCATTGCCTGTCCTGTAAGCTGAAATTTTAATAGAGCGATATCTCTTGTAAAGGTTTCCTGAAATCCAAGAAGGGGATAGCTTATAACTTTCCATCCTGACTGAGCTTTCAAATGTTCTAAAAGCGCTCCCGCAAGAGCTAAACGCTTTTTGTTTAAATCTTTTCTGTCAGGAACATGAATTATATTTAATTCTATTGCTTTATGCGGTTCAACAACAAAAATAAGAATTCCGGTTGGCTGATTATCATCAAATAAAGCAATTCCGTTTAAACGACCGTCAGCAATGGATTCTTTAAAAGAATAAAAATCCAATGGTTCTATTTCATATCTGTAATCTTTTGTAGCTTTTAATCTGAAGCTTTCATAAATTTCTTTTATCTGATCTACATTTGTTGTTGTTAATAATTCTGTTTTATATGTAGCTTGTTGCATTTTTTCTTTCTCTCAATTCTTTACTCATATATTCTACTATATAATTCGTAAATACTGCAATATATTTAAAATATTATTTGCAATTAAATTTGAAAAAATTAAATAAAAAACCCCCATGGTAAAGAGGGTTTTTTAATTGGCATAGACTGGATTCGAACCAGTGACCGCGCGGGTATGAGCCACGTGCTCTAGCCAACTGAGCTACTATGCCATGTTAGAACTTATTATTATACACCCATAAAAAAATATCAAGAACTCATTATTAGCTTTCCAATAACAACTCGCTCTATGTTATTAAAATCTTTAATAATTTGTATTTCTTTAAAATGGGCGTTTTCAAAGATTTTAACAACATCATCAGCTTGATAAATCCCTATTTCTACAGCTAAATATCCGTTTTTGTTTAATCGATCCTTTGCCTGAAAAGCAAGTTTTTCGTAAAAAAATATTCCTTTATTATCTTCAGCAAAAAGTGCCAGATGCGGTTCGTGAAGTACAACTTCGGATTGAAGATTCTGTTTTTCAAGTATGGAAATATACGGAGGATTTGAGACAATTACATCAAAATTCTCGTTGTCATCAATATTTTCAAAAATATCAGAGTTTATAAAAGTTATTTTGTCTTTTACACCAAGTTTTTTCGCATTAAGTTCAGCTATTTTAAGGGCTTTTTCTGAAATATCACTTGCAAAAATGCTTGCAGCTTCTAAGTTCTTTGCAATCATGCAGGCTATACATCCAGACCCTGTTCCAATATCA
>MFRJ01000006.1:0-24181 GCA_001784535.1 Candidatus Melainabacteria bacterium GWA2_34_9 | reverse complement strand
ATCTACATAAAATTCTTCACCCATAAAAAAAGCTTCATTTGTCAGATATTGAACAGGGATTTTTTCCTTAATTCGTCGATTAATAAGGGAATTAAAAGTTTCCAGTTTTTCTGCTTCTAATACCTTTTCAGGGTTGAGTATTATATCTTTTTTTGCAACACCAAAAACAAAATTTAAAAGAATATCAGTTTCGGCAATTGCTTCACTTGAAAAAATGCCGCCTTCTTTTAATTTTGAAACAGCATTATTTTTAATTTCAATTATAGTTTTTTGGGTTGTCATTTTTTATACAGATTGAGCGAGTTTTTCAAGTTTTGCTTTCTGGTCAGCCTGTGCAAGCATATCCAGAAGATCATCCAGTTCGCCTTCTATAACAGTCCACACGTTTAAGTTTTCACCAATTCTGTGGTCTGTACATCTTCCCTGCGGAAAATTATAGGTTCTGATTCTTTCGCTTCTATCACCTGTCCCGACTTGCGATCTTCTTAAGTCGGTAATTTCTTGCATCTGCTTTTGATTTTCAATGTCATAAACTTTGGCTTTAATGATTTGAAGAGCTCTTGCTTTGTTTTTAAGCTGGCTTCTTTCTTCTGTACAAAAAACCATAATTCCTGTCGGTTTATGAACCATTCTTACGGCTGTTTCCACTTTGTTTACATTCTGTCCGCCTGCACCGCCTGAACGTGCCGTAGAAATTTCAAGGTCTTTCATATCAATTTCTGTTCCAATATCTTCAACTTCGGGCATAACAGCAACGGTTGCCGTACTTGTATGAATTCTTCCGGATGATTCTGTTAAAGGAACTCTTTGAACTCTATGAACGCCTGATTCGTATTTTAGCCTGCTGTAAACAGCATCACCTTTTATATTAATTATAACTTCGCCTATGCCGCCTACAGCAGCTTCTGATATGCCAAGGATTTCTGTTTGCCATCCCTGTTTTTCTGCATATCTCAGATACATTCTCATAAGGTCAGCCGCGAAAATATTAGCTTCATCGCCACCGGCGCTTCCTCTTATCTCAAGCATAATATCTTTGTCGTCATTTGGATCTCGCGGAAGCAGAAGAATCTTCATTCTTTCTTCGCACTGTTGAATTTTTGCCTCAGCCTGATCCAGTTCTGTTTGAATAAGTTCTTTCATTTCTTCATCGGATTCGCCTTTAATCATTTGAATGGCATCTTCTTTTGCCTTTGCTGCATCTTGCCAGGCATGATAAATCTGAACACTTTCTTCCATAGACTTTCTCGTCTTGGAAAGTTTTTTAAATTCTTCAAAATCCTTGATTGTTTCAGGGTCGCTAAGCTTTTCCCCAAGCTCGATATAGCTTTTTTCTATATTTTGAATTTTACCCAGCATATCTTTCATTGTTATTTAAGACTCCTTTGTCATCCTGAGGAGGGGTGAAACCCCGACGCGAGGATCTGTTCAATTACATTATTATACTTTTTGGGGTTTTCTTCCACAGCCTCTTATTTCATCACAATGCCCTAATGCTTCACACTTTGGTACAAGGTATTCAGCAAGCCATGGGTCTTTTTCTATAGCCAGATCACACATTTTTTTGACCATAATTCGTATTTCATGCTGCGCATTTGTACAAAGCCTGATATTTGCGAGATGAATAAACTCCCTTAAATTAAGACTCGCAACAAGCGAACTTGTTGCAGCATTTGGAAGAATAAATCTTGCATCTTCTGCGGGAATTCCCTGATTTATCATTTTTTCATAAAATTCAGCCGTTTTGCTCATAAATTCATTATATTCAGCTTCAAATCCGGCTTTTTTTATTGTATTAGGGGTAATATATTCAAACTGTTCTTTTTCTGTAACATATCTCTGTGATTTTTGAGAAAAAGACATGTGTCTGTGTCTTACAAGCTGATGGGTGCAGGCTCTTGAAACGCCGCTTATTGTAAACACATACTGGCAATGTTCTATCGTACTGTGATGACCGGAAGCAAGAACTCTTTTAACGAGCTTAAGCATCTTTTCGTCATCAGTAGCATTTTCCCAGATATTTATCGGGTAGTCAGCAGAATAACAGGTTCTGCATGCCGCATAAATCGTTTTTAAAGGATTTTCCGGCATGCTTATAAGATCTACTATTGGAAATTCTTTTTCTTGAGTCATTTTATTTACCTTTTTACTACGCAATAAGCCCGCAGAAAGACTGCAAAGGCTTATTGTAAAAGTATAAAAACTAATGTTTTATTTTTTATTTAAATTAGCGTAACGTTTGTTGAATCTTTCAACTCTACCTTCTGTATCCATTATTTTTTGAGTACCGGTAAAGAAAGGATGACATGCGTTGCAAATTTCAACTTTCATTCCCTGCGCAACAGAACCTGTTTCGATTACATTACCGCAAGCACAGCTAACAGTTGTTTCTGCGTATTTTGGGTGGATTCCTTCTTTCATTTTTATGAGTCCTCTTTAATTACTGCTTGTTATTCTGATTAATATATTAACATGCTCAAAATTTTATATGGGCAAATTTTTATTAATCATTTTACTAATTTTAAACAAATTTTATAATAAAAATATTTCCGAGTAAAATTTGGTATAGAATAATAACAGTTTAAGAGAAAATCTATATATTGAAGAGGTTTTTTAACTTATGAGTCACTGTTTTGAAAAAAATAAACCTTATAATTTGCCTGATTCAAAAGGACATTTCGAAAAATATGGCGGTAAATATGTCCCGGAAACTCTTATGGGGGCATTATACGAGCTTGAAAAAGTTTTTAAAGAAGCAATAAGCGATGAAAAATTTTTAGATGACTTATACAGCCTGATGAAAGATTATTCAGGAAGACCAACGCCGCTTTATTTTGCGAAAAGACTTACTGAATATTACGGTAAAGGCAAAATATATCTTAAAAGAGAAGACTTAAACCATACAGGCGCACATAAAATCAATAATGCGCTGGGACAAGTTCTTTTAGCCTTAAAAATGGGTAAAAAAAGAATCATCGCAGAAACAGGAGCAGGTCAGCATGGCGTAGCAACAGCCACTGTTTCCGCTCTTTTCGGGCTTGAATGCGAAATTTATATGGGAGAAGAAGACACAAAGCGTCAGGCAGTGAATGTTGAAAGAATGAAACTTCTCGGTGCAAAGGTTAATCCTGTTTATTCGGGGAGTAAAACCCTTAAGGACGCAACAAGCGAAGCAATAAGAGATTGGGTTACAAACGTAGAAAACACCCATTATATAATAGGATCAACAGTCGGTCCTCATCCGTATCCTGAAATGGTCAGATTTTTCCAGTCAGTTATAGGAAATGAAACCCGTCAACAAATTCAGGAAAAAGAAAATAGACTTCCTGATTATGTTCTTGCCTGCATAGGTGGCGGAAGTAATTCTATGGGAATGTTCTATAGCTTTTTGGGTGATAAAGATGTAAAAATCATAGGTATTGAAGCAGCAGGACAAGGTATAGATTCCAATCTTACCGCAGCAAGTATGATGAAAGGCAAACCGGGCGTGTTGCATGGCTCGCTAAGTTATGTTTTGCAGGATGAGTATGGACAAATTGAAGAAGCTTACAGTATTTCGGCAGGACTTGATTACCCTGGTGTCGGTCCCGAACACAGCTACCTGAAAGACTCGGGCAGGGGTCAATATTATCCCATAACTGATGATCAGGCGGTAAAAGCTTTTAAATTGCTTTCAAAGCTGGAAGGAATAGTTCCAGCGCTTGAATCTTCGCATGCTTTAGCTTATCTGGAAGAACTTATGCCAACAACCACAAAAGATGACTTAGTGGTTCTATGCCTTTCAGGCAGAGGCGACAAAGACTTGCAGAGCGTGTTTAATTATTGTCATTAAGCTGTCATTTTAATACACTAGATTTGTCTGGATTATCTTTGCATAAATCTGGAGTATCCCAACAAAAGTCTGGACTATCTTCGCACCAAAACACTGTATTCCTTAACAGTAGGAGGGTTTTAATCTTTAACTATCTTAACTATATAAACTCGAAACAAAAAAAATAAATAAATTTTAGAGATATGATACCCTGTCAAAGGATAGACAATTCAGGGGATTAAAACCCTCGTCGCAGTACAAGGAGAAAGAGAGCAGGAAAAACCTGCAGGTTTTTCCTGCTCTCTTTCTCCTTGATAGTCAAATATAAATTACTTTTAAAGATTAATATAGTATAATTGGTTAGCAATTCAAGTTAACATATATCTGAAAAACCAAGAGAAGACAAAATGAGTGAAATAACAATGGAAATTCAGGAAAAATTCATAAAACAGGCGGAGTTTTTAGCAAAAGGCGCGGAAGTTTTACCGGGCGGAGTAAAAGAACTCGCCAGAAAACTCAAAAAATCAGAAGAAACAGGAAAACCTTTAAGAGTAAAACTCGGGCTTGACCCTACAAGACCAGATTTACACTTAGGGCATACCGTTGTAATGAGAAAATTAAGACAATTTCAGAAAGCAGGTCATCAGGTAGTGCTTATAGTCGGAGGTGCAACCGCTATGATAGGTGATCCGTCAGGAAAATCAGAAACAAGACCTGCCCTGACAAAGGAAGAAGTTGACCAGAACGCAAAAACTTACCTTGAACAGATGGGACAAGTTGTTGATATAAACAATGCAGAAGTTGTAAATAACGCAGACTGGCTTCACAATATGAATCTTGTTGATTTATTAAAACTTTCTTCCCAAATAACAGTAGCTCAGATGCTGGTAAGGGACGACTTTGCGAAAAGATACGCAGAAGGCAAGCCTATTTCCGTGCATGAGTTTTTCTATCCTTTAATGCAGGCTTATGACTCAGTTGAAGTTGACGCTGATATTGAACTTGGCGGAACAGACCAGAGATTTAACGTGCTTCTGGGGCGTGATATTCAGAGTGCTTACGGCAAAAAACATCCTCAAATGGTTTTGCTCGTCCCGCTTCTTGAGGGAACTGACGGCGTTATTAAAATGTCCAAATCCTATTCCGATCATTGCATTAGTCTTACTGATTCTCCAAAAGATATGCTTGGAAAAATTATGTCTATTCCAGATGCTTTAATAATAAGATATTATGAGCTTTTAACAGATATTACACCTGAAGATCTAGAAAAAATAAAAACAGAGCTTGAATCATGGCAGGTAAACCCCCGCGATTACAAGATGAAGCTTGCAAAAACTATCGTAAGTGAATACTATTCTGCTGAAGAAGCAGAAAAAGCCGAGCAGGAATTTATAAATATTTTCAGTAAAAAAGGTTTGCCTGATGAAATAGAAGAATTCAAAGTTACTGAAGGTGTTATTTTAATTGATTTTATAGCAGAAAATAACCTTACGGTAAGCAAAGGTGAAGCTAAAAGACTTATACAAGGCGGCGGAGTAAAATTGAATAACGAAAAAGTTTCCGATCTTATGCAAAAAATTGAGTTTGGCGGAAAAGATTTTCTTGTTCTTCAAGTTGGCAAAAGAAAATTCGCCAGGTTAATCAAACTTTAACAATTCATAAGGTTCTACTTCAAGAGCGATTGCTATTTTAAAAAAAGTATCAATGCTTGGCTTTTTTTTTGCAATTTCAATTTTTCCAATAAATTCAAGACCCACTCCTACTTTCTCAGAAAGTTGTTCCTGAGTAAGTCCTTTTTCATTACGAATTTTTTTTATATTTTTGCCTAAATTTTCATATAAAATTTTATGATTCATAAACTTACTTTATAAGTTTTTAGATAATAATTTTATGGCTTGACAGGTCATAAAATGTAATATATCATTTATTAATAAAAAATTTTATTAATATCAGGAGAAATTATGACACAACCAGAGCTTGAAACGCTACTTCATGAAACTAGAGAAAACTTTAAAATCGCCATAGATGATCTTTTTAACGTTATTGAAATACTAAAAGACGATGTAAACAAACTAAAGATTGATAAAAAAATTATTTAACTTCTTCAATTTTGCCTAATGAAGATAAATAAGGTTTCATATTCTTGATTGTATCAGGGCTTGCAATCATTGAAATAACCGATGGTTGATTAAAATAAGCTAATGCCGCGTTTTTAATATCCTTCGGTGTTAATTCATTTATAGCATCAAGCATTTGATTGTGATAATTTGCACCATAAAGAGTATTGTATCCTGACTGAATCCTTGCAGACCTTCCGAAAGAACTTTCTGTGTCATCAAGAAAATGTGTTTTGGCTTCCATCTTGGCTGTTTCAAGTTCTTCGTTGCCCACAGGTATAGTCATTAAAGCATTTATATGCTTTTTGAATCCGTCTAAAGATTTCTGCACATTTTCATGAGTAGGTCCTTTGAGGTCATCTTCAGTGGTTGTTTTTATCAGAAGCTTCATTATTCCTTGATGTCCGTCTGTAACATAGTTTGATTTTACTTTATAGGCAAGCTTTTGTGTTTCTCTTAAATCTGTAAATAATCTTGATTGACTGTTGCCGCCAAGTATTTCATTTAAAAGCATTAAAGCAGCCGCATCTTTGATGTTTTTGCTTTCCTTGATTTTGAATACTTGTACAATATCAGCCTGATTTCTTGATTCTGCTTCGGTTATAACTTTTGTTTCAGGTAATTTTTGTGATTCAGGGATATTAATAGCATGATGCTTTTGAGCAAACCCCATTCCTGATTGAAGCTGCATAAACACAGCCTGTCCCAGCCCGGGAGTATTGCTTATAGGACCGTCTATAGCAATTTTACCCTGAGAATTAGCTATTATTTGTCTGTGTAAAATCTGAACATCATTTAATGTAATATTATTAATATTTTCTAAAATTTTACCCGGCGTATTTCCCCATGAATTATCGGGGAATAAAGCTTCCATTGCTTTATTGGCTGGGTCTTTAGGAATACTTGAATACTGAACTTTTATTTCTTCTTTTGCTTTGTTGAATTTTTCATCTGTAAAATCAGGATTATAAAGCATTTCTTTGATTACACCAAGTGCCATAGGCAGTTTTTCTTTAGGGCAATCGGCGGTTAAACTGATAGAATCTCCATCTGCGCTTGCTGCCACACCTAAATTATAGGTGTCTTTAATATTATTTAATTGTTCTTCAGAATAATTTCTTGTCCCTTTATTAAGCATAATGGTCAATATATCTGCA
Source organism: Candidatus Melainabacteria bacterium GWA2_34_9 (assembly GCA_001784535.1). Classification (GTDB taxonomy): domain Bacteria; phylum Cyanobacteriota; class Vampirovibrionia; order Gastranaerophilales; family UBA9971; genus UBA9971. The sequence goes on along the minus strand of MFRJ01000006.1, from coordinate 17,096 downwards.
ACACCTGATTTTAATGTTTTTAATCCGTCTGTTTGTACGGATAAATTAGCGCTTGTCCTTATGGAGCTTGGATCATCGTTAATTGCAACACGCAAATTGTTTGGCAAATCATATTCTTTTAAGTTTTGGAGTTTGAATCTATCTGCATTTCCTCCGAATCCGATTTTAGATGATGAACTGAACCCTATTTTAGGGGTTTCAGGATGAACCATAACGATAGAAGTCCTGTTAAGGTCTAAATATTTCTGTGTAGCAAGCTGAATATCCTGTGGAGTTAATTTTTCTATTTCGTTCAGCATATTAGTATAGGCATTGAGAGAACCATGTCCTGTGATAGCCTGACCAACAAGATTTGCAACACCCATAGAGCTTTCGCTGACTTGTGTTAAATTATCTTTAAGCTTATTTTTAACTATAAACATTTCTTGTTGAGTTAAAGGTTGTGTTCCCATGCTTTGTAAAGTTGAATAAATAGCTTTTAATCCGTCTTCTTCTTTTCCCGGTTTGAATGTTGAACCAAGGGTTATAAGCTGAGGATCTTTAGAATTTGGATTTATGACGCTTACATCTACAGCACCCGCGGTATTAAATTCCTTAAGGGTTTTTGTAAGTTTTGCGTTTTCATAACCTGTTAAAGCACCGCACAATGCCATAGTTGCCATGGTATCTTTGATATTATTATTCGCAGGTCCTGCAAAAGCCATATTTAAAGTTACCGCATCAGTATGAGAGCTTTTTAAGTCAGCCCTTACGGGTTTTTGTATTAAATTTACAGGCTCATTGTAAGGTTCTTTAGCGTTTTGTACAGGCGAAGCTTTTTTCTGGTTGAATAGTTTGCTTATTGTTTTAATGGTTTGCTCTGGATTTACTTCTCCGACAACCACAGTAGTCATGTTATCAGGTCTATACCATTTATTATAGTAATCGAAAACATCTTTTTTTGTTAAATTAGCTATTGTTTTTGACGAACCAGCAATAAGCCCCTGATAATCTGCTTTAATTCTGAATAAGTTTTTAAGCATTAAGTTAAATGCTTTGTCAGCAGGATCATCTTCGTACATTTGGATTTCGGAAATTACAGGACCTTTTTCTTTTTCGAGCATTTTATCGGTAAAACTCGGATTTAGAAGCATATCCGCATGCATTGTCATAAATTTTTCAAAATCGCCTTCTTTATGCATCGGAGATTTAATAAAGTAGTCGGTATTTGTTGTATTTGTTCCTGCGTTGTATTGACCGCCCATACTCGTAACTTTTTCTACGAATTCATTGGGGCCGAGCTGGCTTGAACCGTTAAAAAGGTTGTGCTCAATGTAATGGCTTATTCCTCTGTTTTTTTCTTCGTTAAAAGACCCGACTTTTGTGAAAGTTTTTATTGTTGTCGGACCTTTTTTAGGAATAATTACTACATTTTGTCCGTTATCGAGTTTGTAAAATTTGCCTTTATCAAGGAAAGGCGCGTTGAAAGTCTCAATTTCCCTGTAACCTTCCGTGGATGCGGGTAAAACCCGACTTCTCATAATGGCATTTATGTCTGTTGTTTGGGTGTTTTGGCAATATGACGGGTATTGGTAATGCTGGTATTGATATTCCGGCTTTGCATAAGTAGAATAATAAGCAGCCGGAATAGTATTGTTTCGGTATGAAACATTATTTACAGGTATATATGGTAAATTAGCCTTGTTGACTTCCATTTAACTTTCCCAAATCCAAAACATATTGCTACTTAAATAAAAACACACCATTTTAATAAATTGTTTTATTTGATTAAAAATTTTTATGTTTGATACAAAAGTTTAAAATCATCATTTCATCTAGCTATCTTACTAATGTAAACGAAAAAATATTCACTCATAATTATTCAAATCGAGAGTATTTAAACTTAATTTGTAATTTATACAGGAGGGATATTAAAAATGAGCGAACCTATGATGGCAGAAGAACTTAATGGTGGAAAACATATCAATTTAAAAGAAAAAGCAGAAGAATTAAGAAAAAAAACGCTGGAAATGGAAGAGCAGGTTACTGAAAACTTAAATAATCTTATGAGCTCAACAGCAGAAAATCTTGATAAAGCTGCAGAAAAAATGCATGAAACCGCAGAATTTTTTAGAGAAAGAAATGTGGATGCAATGAAAGAAGACCTTTCTCACGTAGTAAAGAAAAACCCTGCAAAAGCACTTGGCGGAGCATTACTTATAGGTTTTTTAATCGGAAAAATCCTTTTTAGATAAACTATCTGAGGTTAAAAAATGTCGGAAGAAAATAAATTCAATCAACAGGCAGATTTAATATGCCTGATTAAAAGTCTTGTTTATAATTTTGTATCTCTTATTTCCCAGCATATAAAATTCTTCAAGGAAGAAATGAAAGAAGAAGCTTCTATTATAATAAAATCCATAATTATGGCGGTTGTTGGTATTTGCGCTGCAATAATGTCGACTTTATTTGGTGGGATTTTATTAGTTATTACTTTTTCTTTATTCTTTTCTGTATGGTGGTCTTTATTGTTTGTAACGCTTTTATACTTGCTAATACCGGTTTTGCTGTTTTTTTATATAAAATCTCAATTGAAAAAAATTGGTAAAAACAGGAAAAAACTTGCTGAAGAAACTGCAAAAACTCTGGAGGAAATTAAAAAATGGCTGGAACAGTTAAAGTCTTAAGTGATATTAATAATACTCGAGAGGAAATAACTCATATAGCAGATTTATTATCAAGAAGACGTTTTACAAAAGCCGATATAACAGAGATTGTAAAAGAACAATCTATGGAAGCAGCAATTATTGCAGTTTCATTGGGTATTTTTGCAGCATTGATTTTAACTAGAATAAAAAGTTTATTAAAGTTGGCTTTAATGATTTATGCAACAAAACAAAGCATATCCTATCTGCTCAAAAAGTAAATAAGGATATGCTGTTTGTTTATAATATTTAGTTTTAAGCTGTAGCTTGTGCAGCTTCTTTCTTTTCAGCTTCTAATTTGGCTTTTGCTTTTTTAGAGAGTTTTTTCTCTGTGGTTTCAGCTTTTTTAATTAAAGTACCTTCATCGCTGCTGCTGTCGATTAAGTATTGAACAGTTTCAGAAGGCTGTGCACCATTTTTAACCCACTCAAGCGCTTTTGCTTTATCAAATTTCAGTTCTTTTTTCTTTGGATTATAGAAGCCTAGTTCAAGAATAGCTTTGCCTTCTCTTTTTTCTCTGCTGTCTATGACAATAATTCTATATATAGGGTTTCTTTTTGCTCCCAGTCTTTTTAAGCGAATTTTTACCATGCGTTCAGGTTCTCCTTTTTAACAGACATAATCATTATTCTTTATATAGTTATCACAACAGCACTACATAAGCAAGTATAATGTTTTTTATCAAAAAATTTATTCAGGAATTCCGATTCTGATGACAGTGTTTTTATCCTGCTCAGAAACGTATAAAACCCCTGATTTATTTAAATAAAGATAATAAGGCTTTACTACATCCTTTAAAACGACTTTTATGGCGCCATTTTTGTCGATTTTTACAACATTATTTAAAGGATAGTTTGCAACATAAATATTGTCTTTTGAATCAATAGCAATACCAACAGGACCTTTTATAAGCGCATTTTTTATTGTGCTTTTGGGTTTACCATCTGGAGAAACAATATTAATTGAATCAGAACTGTAATTTGCGACATATAAATCACCTTGACTGTTTTCCGCTATGCCTGTAGGTCCGTCAAAATTCAAAAATGTAAGCTTTGCAATGTTTGCAGGTGGAACTTTCACCGGTTCTGGCTTGGAAGGCTCGTCTATTACGGAATCGTTTATTTTTTGGTTAATTTTTTTGAATAATTCCATAGAATCTTTATAAGAGGGGCTTCCTTTTTCGACAGAATTTAAGTAGATAAGCGCTTTTTCATAATCTTTCATGTCAAAATACAGACTTGCAAGTAAATAAGCTGCTTCATCATCGTTGGGACTATTTCTCAACAGCAGTTGAAAAGCTTTTAAAGCTTTATCTTTATTTCCTATATGCTTGTACACCGAACCAAGATTGTAATATGCGTTAGTTAAGGATGAATCACTTTCTATTGCTTTTTTAAAATAAGTTATAGCCTGTTCATAAGAGCCTTTTTTTGTATAAGTTATACCAAGGTCGTTATAATGAACCGCATCCTGATCGTATGCTTTAGCTGGATTGCAATTAAGAAAACAAAAACACCCTATTAATAAAATTAAAATTTTTGAAAACAAAGATTTCATTAATTTCATAAAAAGTCGCACCTTCTCTATATTAATAAAAAAATTATACAGTATGTGGCTTTGCCTTAAGAATAGTTCATTAATAGTAGTTTTAAAAAAGCTTTTTCTGCTCGCAAAGAACTTTGCCGAGGAAAGTTTTTCTGTGCCATTTGCAAGCCCCATGTGCTCTTAAGGCCTCTATATGAGCAGGTGTGGGGTATCCTTTGTTTTTATGCCAGTAGTATTGTGGGAAATCTTCCGACAAGCCCTGCATAAATTCATCTCTGTGAACCTTAGCCAGAATACTAGCTGCCGCAATCGAAGCCGAAAGCGTATCTCCTTTTTTTACTGCCTTTTGTTTGTAATCATATCGAGGAATAATAAAATTCCCGTCTACCAGAATAATTAAGCTTTCTTTGTTGAGAGATATTTGGTTTATTAAATCCTCGCAGGATTTTTTCATAGCGAGTAATGACGCCTGAAGAATATTTATTTTATCAATTTCTTCAACGGTACATTCCTGAATACTATATTTGGCGACGGATTTTATGCTTTCAGAAAGCTCTTTTCTAAGTTTGGGATTGGAAGAAAACTTTTTTGAATCATCAATAAACTTGATAACTTCACAAACTTCTTGACTAAGATCGGGAAAATAAACCGCGCTGGCAATTACAGGACCTGCAAGGGGTCCGCGTCCCGCTTCATCAGTTCCGATAGTTACAGAACCATGCTTGCAGTCAAATGCGATAAGTTCCTCAATTTTGGATTGGCGGAGTATCTTCAAGCGTAATTCTTCCTATTCTTCCCTGTCTGAAATCAGTTAAAACAAGAGATGCGCACCTGTCTATATCAGGCTTTCCTGCTGTTACAAGCAGATTTCTGGCAATTGCAACTTCTTCAATAGTCGGGATTGTTTCACATTTAAGCCTGTAATAATCGCAAAAAAGTTGAGGATACCTCTCATAAACTAAAGCTATAAAAGTATTCGCTACTTCTATTTTGTCATAAGACGCTTCACCTACAGAGTTAACCATGGCAAGTTTAAAAGCGCGTTCCTGAGTATCAAGTTTCATCGGAATTATTCCCGGTGTATCCATCAATTCAAGTTTCGGATTGATTCTCACCCATTGGGCAGCTCTTGTAATTCCTGCTTTTGCTCCGACTTTGACTTTAGCGGTTTTAATTAATTTGTTAATTATGCTTGATTTTCCGACATTTGGCATGCCGACGACCATTGCTCTAATAGGGCGTGGTAGTCTGCCTTTAGCAACTAATTTTTCTATCTCAGGCCGCCCGAGTTCAATGGCGTCTTTTATTACGGAAGAAATATCTTTTCCCGAAGTTGCGCTTGTCATAATGACTTTTTGACCGGTTTTTTCCTCAAGATATTTCATCCATTTTGAGTTACTGTCAGGATCAGCAACATCTGACTTGTTTAAAAGCATTAATCTTGGCTTGTTGCCAAGCAGTTTGTCCAGATTATCATATAGGCTGCTTGCGGGTATCCGCGCATCAAGAACTTCAAAAACAACGTCAACAAGCTTTACCTGTTCTTTTAGTTTTCTTTCTGCTTTTGCGATATGCCCGGGATACCAATTTATAGCCATTTTTGAAATACCTTTTTAAATAAGTTTTATTTTTTTGCTCGCTTTCCGTACGCTATGTGGACTCGCTCGCATTTTTTATTTTTATTTTCCATTTCTTGTTTTCTTTTAATTAATATAAAGAGGAGGAACTAAGCCCTCCTCTTTTGTATAACTTTTAAACCATTTGTTTTGCAACTTATCTGGTTGTTTTTTCTTTAATACGAGTAGCTTTACCGGTTCTTTCTCTGAGATAGTAAAGTTTCGCTCTTCTAACAAGACCGCTTCTAAGAACTTTAATTTGTTCAACTCTTGGGGAGTTTACAGGGAAAACTCTTTCTACTCCAACGCCTTGAAAAACTCTTCTTACTGTGATTGTTTGACCTGCTCCGCTTCCGCGTTTTTTAATAATTACGCCTTCAAACGCCTGAGTTCTTTCTTTTGCGCCTTCTTTAATTCTTACGAAAACTTTTACGGTATCGCCGGGATTTAATCTTGGTAAATCTGTTTTTACGTTTTCTTGTCTTAATTCTTCAATGATGGAGTTCATCGTTCTTTTCCTTTATATCTTTGCTTATATTATTTACAAAATTAACGATTATAATCGTGTAATGTAGATAATATTTTAAACAAAGCATTTATTCAAGAGTTTTTTTATCGGCTTTAATTTTTTCTACATCGTCTTTAATGATTTCAATAGCATTAAAAAGATCATCAACTGCAATTTTAAAATCTTCCTTCACTTCATTCCATAATTTCTCCATTATTTTATCTATCCATTGTAATGGTATTTTTTATTGCAAATTAATATTATTATTTTGTTAAAGTAATTGTTAAACAGGCACTTTGATAGAGTAGAAAAGGGAAAATATGAAAAAAAGTAAAATTATTGAAAAGCTTGATAAATTAACGATTGAAGCTGATATGTTATCAAGTGTTCTCAATGATGCATTAAAACAACATTTAGAAAGTACAGAAGATATTTGTTCTATTAGTTTTTTATCAGAAAAAATTAGAAAAAAATTTAGAAAAATAAGAGCATTATTTTAAAAATCAAAAAATCTTCAGATGAGTAAATTTTTTACAAAAAAAGACTTAGATTGCCAAGTCACTGCTCTCCTCGCAATGACTTGGCTATTTAGAATGAATGCAACATTGTCATTCTGAGGACTTTAGTCCGAAGAATCTGACCAGCTTTCAACTAAAGACTATAAAGCTTATTGGACAGATGTTTCGCTTTGCTCAACATGACATTATGGAAATTAATTAGCGCTAAGGATTACTTAACTTCAATCCCTCTTAAAATTTTTGCGTTTTCTTCAGGCGTAGAAATATTTATAAAAATCCCTGTCCCTAGTTCAAAGCCCGCAGGGGTAGTCGTTCTGGGAATTATTTCAACATGCCAGTGATAATAATTTTCTGTATTTTCATGAACAGGCGAAGTATGAATAAAATAGTTGTATGGAGCATTATCAAGACCTTCATGCAGTTTATACAAGACAACTTTCCAGACTTCAGCAAGACTTGTTATCTGTGAATTTGTCAGTTTTTCAAAAGAATCGCTGTGAAACTTAGGCAGAATCCATGTTTCAAAAGGAGCTTTTGCCGCATAAGGCATAAAGGAAATAAATTCGTCATTTTCAAAAACAATTCTTGCTTTTTCTTTTAATTCCAAAGCAATCATATCGCAATAAATACAGATATTTTTTTCTGTATAATGTTTTTTAGACAATAACATTTCCTGTTCAAGCAGAGGAGGAATTACAGGAAGCCCTATGATTTGACTGTGAGAATGTGAAATACTTGCTCCTGCGCTCTTACCTTGATTTTTAAATATGAGTACAGATTTAATATGTTTTTCGCTAGAAATAGCAATATATCTTTCTTTATAAGAATTAAGCACAAGTTCAAGTTGTTTTAAGCTGTAATGAGCCATATTTTTAGAATGGTGAGGCGTTTCTATAATGACTTCAGACTTACCTTCCGCATAAGAATAGAATTCCATAGAGTTATTACAGCTTACAGAAAAGTGTTTTTCCATATCCACAGCGGGAAATTTATTTAAAACTACTCGTAATTCCCAGCCTGGAGAGTTCGGCAAATCATCTTTTCTTCCGTAAACAAGCACTTCAGAAGGAGTGATTTGTTCATTTCCATAACAAAAATGACATTCACTGTGATGTTCTACATGGGGATGGTAGTGAGGTAAATGACTTTCAGGTCTGTGCGCTCTTTCGGGAGCTAAAATTACCCATTTCCCCGTTAAGGGGTTTTTTCTCATTTGAGGCATTATTTATTCTTTCTAATGAAAAACCTACTGCTGAAGTTTGTATAAATCAGTGTAAGTATCATAATTATAAAGATTAATTCCTGTTTTAGAAATCGTATTTTTATAATTATTATACAGTGGTAAATTTTTATGTTCATCGCTCATCAGGGCTTTATATGTATTTTTAGCTGTTTGAATACTCTCCGCTGTTGTAAGGGGTCTTCCCATAAATATTTTTGAAGCGGTATTATAACCAATCATAGAAACAGTAACTTCTTCTTCAAGAGAATTTTTATGAGTATCTTCTATTAAACACGAGACAGCATGTCCCAGCTCATGCATCACCGTCATAAGCGCATACATGTTATCATGATAAGAAGATTTAGGATTCTTATACTTTTGAATAATATCTTCGCCCAGATTTACTGTGATATCTTTTTCCTGTTGCGTTCCAAAAGTGTATAGAGGTAAAACCCCGCCAACCATGATTGTCTTTTGAGTGGTAGTTTCTTCTATATAAGCATTGGTTTGATCCTTACCGCCAAAAGCTATTTGTATCGGAATTTTGTGCCGGATAATTTCATTTAAAAGTATTCTTCCGTCATCGTCATTCCATAATAAATCAAGCATTTCATAAAGCTTATCAAAATTATCACTGTATTTCAGGACGGAATTAGTCCTTACAAGATTATAAAGAGCAGCAGGAGCTTTAATGACAGGATTGATATTAGCAGTACGGCTTTTAAATTGACATTCCTTTAATTCCTGCAAGACATAAGGCAAGTTCTCATTTTCCTGCTTATTATTAACTGATAAAGCTTTTTTATAATAAAAAATTGCTTTATCAAGATCTCCCGCTTTTTTGCAATTATCACCCATAACGCAGTATGTATTGAATTTATCGGCAGTAAACGGAATGGATTTTTCATAATTTTTTAAACTCAGCTCTTTGTTTCCTGCTTTAGAATAGAGATAACCCAGATGATAATAGACATCTTTGTCTGATGGAGTTAATTTAGCATAATTTTCAAGGTTTTTAGCTGCTTCAGTATATTTTTGTTTTTTTTCATAGATACCGCTGAGATTTGAATAAGCAAAAGCATTTGACGGCTCTAACTGAATTGTCTTTTTGTAATTTAATTCTGCATTATTTAAATCATTTATTTTTGAATAAGCCACTCCGAGATTATTATAAATATCAGCGTCATTAGAATAAAACTTTAACGCATTTTTATAATTTTGAATGGCTGCTTGATAATTACCATTCTTTAATGACGTATAAGCTTTTTGAAGATAGTTATTATACTGTTGTGGATTTGCTAAAGCAGCTGAATTAAAAGCAAAAAACATTAAAAAACATATTATAAGCTTAATTTTGTTCATTTTATTGATTTGCTCCGACAGGTTCTCTATGCTCTGTACACATATAAGGCTTTGTTTCCCAGAGTGCGCTGAGTTTTGAAAGCCCAAAGCAGATTACGAAATATACAAACGCAATAAAAATAAGTATTTCAGTTTCATGATAGGTTCTTTCGTAAATGATTTCGCCTGATCTGGTAAGCTCAATCAAGCCTATTGTTGAAGCAAGAGAAGTATCTTTTATCAGGGAAATAAACTGGCTTACTAAAGCGGGAGTCATTCTGCTTACAGCCAGTGGTAAAATTATATAAGTAAGACGCTGCATTCTGTTTAGCCCCAAGCTTTTTGCGGCATCAATATGTCCTTTTTCAACTGAATTAAGCCCGCTTCTTATAATTTCCGCAATATAAGCGGAAGTAAAGATTATAAATGCAACACATGCTGAAACAAAAAACGAAGACGGCTCTCCGGTAAGATAAGGAAGCGCCCCAAAATGAATAAATACAATGAATAAAATTAAAGGAATACTTCTTACTGACTCAATATAAGCAACAGCAAACCAACTTAATAAAAATAGTTTTGAATACCTTAATACACCTAAAATTATGCCGATAATTAAGCTTCCGCTTACTGAAACCATTGCTAATTTAAGGGTTATAAAAAGTCCTTTCATCAAGAAATCATAATTTTCAGCGATATCAGTCCAGTGCATTATGCTTTTGCCGTCCTTCCCTGGATTTTAAACTGATTTTCAAAGATGTTCGTAAGCAAAGCAACGGTTCCTGTGAGCACCATGTAAATTAAAGCACCTGTAATAAAGAATTCAAAGAACCTGAAATCATCAACAGCGCCTTTGTAAACCCTATAAAAGAGATCTGTTACTGATATAAAACTTACCAGCGAGGAGTTTTTTATTGCGTTTATAAACTGACTTCCAAGAGGAGGTATTATGATTCTTATTGCCTGCGGGAATATTACAAGCCTGAATGTTTGGAATTTGCTCAGGCCAAGACTAATAGAAGCCTGATACTGTTCCGATGCTACTGAATTTATGCCCGCTCTTAATACTTCTGATATAAAAGCTCCTGTATAAACACTTAAAGCTAATATGCCGCATCCTATAGGAGGAAGCATTAAGCCAATTGCGGGTAATGATTTGTATATAAAGTATAACTGAATTAGCAAAGGAGTGTTTCTTATTATTTCAACATAGGAAACAGCAATAAATTTTAGAGGTTTTGATCCCATTGTTCTAAAAAAAACTATAATTAAGCCTATTAAAAAAGCGCAAATAGAACTTATAACCGAAATAAAAAGAGTTATTTTCATTCCTTCTATAAGAAACGGAATTGATTCCAGGATTACTGAAGTATCAAAGTTATACATAGATAGTGTCCTGTAGCTTTTTAATTACTTTTCTTCGGTTGTTTAAAAAAATCCACCATCCATTTGCGCTGAATTCTTTTTAATGTGCCGTCTTGCATAATTTGTTCAAGAGCAAAATCCACTGATTCTTGAAATGATTGTGTGTTTACGCCTTTTTTGAAGCCTATACCATATGGTTCACGAGTTAATCTGTCTTTTAAGATTTTATAGTTTGGATCTTCAGATACAAATCCGTAAATAATTGTATCGTCAGTAGTAAGAGCATCTCCGCGACCGGATTTTAAAGCAAAGAAAGCATCTGTATAAGTCCTGAATCCCAAAATTTTCACATTGGGAACTAATTGTTTTATGTTAATTTCACTCGTTGAACCGAGTACAACGATTACACATTTTCCGGAAAGGTCTTTCAATTTTTTGATAGAACTGTTTTTAGGAACCATTATTGCTTGTCCTGCAATGTAATAAGGTCTGCTAAAATCTATAATTCTTTGTCTTTTTGGGGTTATCGTCATAGTTGCAGCGACTAAATCAACAGTTCCTGATGTTAATGAAAATATTCTGTTGGAAGAAGTTACCTGCTGAAATTCAACGGCATTTTCGTCGCCAATTACTCTTTTAGCAATTTCTCTGGCTAAATCAATGTCAAATCCTTTAAGTTTTTGGTCTTTGTCTATAAAACCAAACGGCTTTGTATCATATTTGACGCCTATAATGATCTTCCCTCTTTCTTGTGCTGTTTTAAGCAAATCCTGATTGACTTTTTTCTTGATACATCCTGCCAATCCCAGCATTAAAGAGAAACAAATTAATGTTAATAGCGTTTTCCCTAGTATTTTCAATTAATATCTCCTAAAAATATTTTATTTATACAAGTTCTTTTTTAAAGGCGCTTTTTAAAAATTCTCTGGTTATATTGCTTTGAGGGTTATCGAATATTTTATCGGACGAACCTTCTTCTATGATTTGTCCTCTGGATAGAAAAATTACCCTGTTTGCCAATTCCCGTGCAAAATTCATTTCATGAGTAACAACAACCATTGTCATTCCTTCTTTTGCAAGTGTTTTTATTGTGTCGAGAACTTCCTGAGTCATTTGAGGGTCAAGAGCACTGGTAGGTTCATCAAAAAGCATTATTTTAGGCTGCATTGCCAGACTTCTGGCGATAGCAACTCTCTGTGCCTGACCTCCTGAAAGCTGCTCAGGGTATTTATCAATTTTATCAAGCAGTCCGACTTTTTCCAGAAGATGTAAAGCCTGTATTTTAGATTCATTTTCTTTCATTTTTCGGACTTTTATAGGAGCAAGAGTTACGTTTTCCATTACTGTTAAGTGCGGAAACAAATTAAACTGCTGAAAAACTATTCCTACTTCTGATCTAATTTTATTTAAGTCAACATCTTTTGCCGTAACATCAATTTGATCAACAAATATTTTCCCTTTATTAACAGGTACTAAGCCGTTAATACACTTTAAAAATGTGCTTTTGCCGCAGCCTGAAGGTCCTATTATCGCTACTATTTCTTCTTTAGCAATAGTAACATTGATATTTTTTAATACGTTTAGTCCTTTATATGATTTGCTTACGTTTTCAAACGTTATCATTTTTTGCAGCGCCCATTAATTAAATTTGTACTAAAACAATAAAATAATAAATATGTAAATTAAATTCGCTCCTGAAATTTATTTGGTAACATTAGAGTTTTGGAGGTTTAAATTACTAAAATAGTTTTATATTCTATCATAATACATCTTTGATTTTAAAGGAATAAACTGTTTTTTGTATTTTTTATTGATTATAATAAATAAAGTGTTTAAGCGACAAATGAATAAATTAAAACTTATAATTCAGTACATAATTAATATTTTATCAGAGACTCAACGGGGTAATAATATGGAAATGAAGTCTATTAAGGTCAAAAGACCTATTAAGATAAAAACTGTCGTTACAGATAAGTTTAAACAACAGGCGCAGGAAGAATTAAACAAAGAAATTCATCTTCTTGATTCTCAAATTATGCAGCTTGAATTACAAAGCAAGCAAATACAGGATCAGGCATCAGAATTTTCTAATTTATACGGTGATAACAGCGTTGATCAAATCAAACAGGCTCTTGAAGAAATAGTAAGAAGACTTCAGCAGATGAGTGAACTGAAAAACGAGATGGTTTCGCAAAAAGAAAGCATTTCTCATCTTGCCCTTAACAATGTTATAATCACAGGTAGCCTTGAAAATTATGTCGAATTAAGAACCGGTGAAAATATTTATGATAAATTTCATGAAGCCGAAATTCTTGTAAAAGACGGAGTTATACAAGAAATTAGAGATTAATTTTTTTATAAAAAATTACAACTTGTCATTCTGAGGGCTTTAACCCGAAGAATCTTGTAAATAGAGAAAGTAGTCAAACTGACAGGTCTCCCCAAAGTAGGTTCCCTGCTTTGTTCAGGATGACACAAAAAATGGAGCAGCAAGTGGATAAACTTTTATCGATAGGCAAAATTCTTAATTTCCATGGAATACTGGGCGAAGTAAAAGTCGGATTTACAGAAGGAGCTGAAAATCTCTTTACAGAAGTTGATGAAATTTGTGTAACGCAGGGTTCAAAGACAATTCCTTTAACAATCGAAAAAGTTCGTTTTCACAAAAATTTTGCTCTTGTTAAATTTAAAGAAATTAATTCTATAGATGAAGTAATGGCGCTTAAAGGAGCTTATTTAAAAGCACCCAAATCAAAAATAAAAAGTTTTCTAAAGGAAGATGAATTTTATATTGATGATTTGGTGGGACTTTCTGCGTATGATTCCGATGGAGAGATTATAGGAAAGATTTCAGCGGTTTCAATAGCAAAAGGACAGGATATTTTGTTCATAAAAGACGCTGAAAACAAAGAGTATATAGTGCCTTTCGTAAAAGATATCGTCACAGAAGTAAATATCAAAGACCAGAGAATAACTATACAGAAGATTGAAGGTTTATTTGAGCCAACTTAAATTTGTTTTCGAAAAAATAAACTTGATAAGCTTTTCTACTTTTAAAACGATTCGAAAACAGTAATCAGAGCAAAGATCGGAAACCGAGATAAAAAATGAAGTTCGATGTAATAACTTTATTTCCTGAAATAATAGAAAACTACTGCTCTGCAAGTGTCATCGGAAGAGCGTTTAAACAGGAAATCGTTTCTGTAAACACTGTTAACCCCCGTGATTTTTCGACAGACAAGCATAAAAAAGTTGATGACACTCCTTATGGTGGTGGAGCTGGGATGGTTTTGATGTGCCAGCCTTTTTATGATGCTTATGACTCTGTAAAAAAACTTGAAAACTGTGCTTCAATTATATTTACACCACAGGGAAAGCCTTTTAATCAGGAAATGGGAAAAAATTTAAGCACAAAAGATCAGATTATTTCAATATGCGGACATTATGAAGGCTACGATGAAAGAATACGACAGATTCCTGGTCTTATAGAAGTTTCAATAGGGGATTTTGTTCTTACAGGTGGCGAACTTGCAGCTCTTTGTGTAATTGATGCCGTTACAAGATTGATCCCGGGAGGAATAGGCAAAGAAGAATCAGCGGAAGAAGACAGTTTTTCGGAAGATTTGCTCGAATATCCTCATTACACAAGACCAAATGATTTCAGAGGAATGAAAGTTCCCGATGTTTTGTTGTCGGGAAATCATCAGGAAATAGCCAAATGGCGCAAAAAACAGGCAATTTTAAGAACACAGGCAAAGCGTCCTGACTTATTTGAAAAATTTATGCAAAGGGAACATACTAAAGAAGAAAAAGCTATTTTAAAGGAATTAAATTTATGGATATGATGCATGCAGTAATAAATGCTATAGTGCAAGGACTTACGGAGTTTTTGCCTGTAAGCAGCTCTGGACATCTTGTTTTAGCCTCTTCGGTTTATAAGGTCGCTACAGGAAAAACTCTGGTTGATGGCGGCAGCCAGGAAATATTTCTTGATATAATGCTACATTTGGGTACTCTTATTGCCGTAATAATTTACTTTAAAACAGATCTTAAAAATTTATTTTTAGTATTCAGTCGCTCTTTAAAAGATGGAACTTTAAAAACTAACGAAGAAGCAAAAATACCGCTTTATATAGTAGCGGCAACTATTGCAACAGTAGCTGTAGTCTTGCCATTTAAGGATTATTTTGAAGCGGATATGCAAAGACCTGCCGTAGTCGGAATTCAAATAATGATAACAGGAATTTTAATTTATGCGACAGAGTTTTTCTCTTCAAAAATAGTCAATAAAACGTCAAATATTGGTTGGATAAAGTCTATATTGCTAGGAGTGGCACAGGGAATAGCTGTCTCCCCCGGAATTTCACGTTCCGGCTCAACAATTGCCGCAGGCTTGGCTATGGGGATAGACAGAGTAACCTGCGCAAGGTTTTCTTTTCTTATGAGTATCCCTGCAATTATGATGGGAGTTGCCGCCAGTTCGATAGAATTAATTAAAAGCGGCGAATATATAGGTTTTAATTGGTCTGCAATAATAATAGGCACGATAATTTCAGGGATTGTCGGATATTATTGCATTAAATATTTCATTATTTTTATCAGTAATAATAAATTAAACGGATTTGCTTTATACTGCTTGCTAATCGGTTTAGGAATGTTTGTATACTTTGGATATTTAAACTAAAAGAGGAAAAATTTTGTCAACTTTTACGAAAGAATACCTCGATGAACTCGTTGCAACGTACGAAATCACTGATTTTATAAAAGATGATCCCGTTCAGTTTCCCCATAAGTTTATGAAGCAGGTTGATATAGAGGTCTCGGGTTTGATTTCCTCTTGCCTTGCCTATGGAAACCGAAAAAAAATCGTGGAAACTTTAACAAATATACATGAAATTTTTAATGGCAGTCCTTCCGAATTTGTAATTAATTTCGATATAGATAGAGATTCAGAACTTTTTAAAGGTTTTGTATACAGATATACACAAGAAAGAGACTTGGTTCTTTTGCTTCATGTGATTGGGCAAGTTTTAAAAGAATACGGCACTCTGGAAAAAGCTTTTTTAAAAGGATTTAATCCTGATGATAAAAACATAAAACAAAGCCTGACAAACTTTGTGAATCTTTTAAGAAGTTATATTCCATGCGATGAAAACACATGCAGAGGACTATTTCATCTTATTCCCAGTCCGGAATTAGGCAGTGCATGCAAAAGATTAAATCTTTTCCTTAAATGGATGGTACGAAAAGGACCGGTTGACTTAAATATTTGGAAAACAATTCCTGAAAGTAAGCTTTTAATACCACTTGATACTCATGTTGCAAGAATTTCAAGGAAATGGGGATTGACTTCAAGAAATAGTAATGATTGGAAAACAGCAGAAGAAATAACACAAAAACTTAATGAATTTGATGCTATTGACCCTGTAAAATATGATTTTGCTATATTTGGTTTGGGTGTTAGCGGATTAGCTTAATTTTTTGAAATATTTCCAGTTATAGGCAATATAGTTAAACTCTCCGAAAATTTTGGGGTAGATCCGCCATAAAAACTTATGGTTATTCTGTTATTAGTGTTATTAAATCCGTCAGTAACTCCTGTATTATCAAGAGGCTGCCCTCTATAATCAAATGCAACAATATTATTTTGAATAGTGCTAGAAGATGGATTTAAAAGACTGTTGCGACTTAATGAAACAGAATCCAAAACAGTTCCATCCTGTTCTGTTATTTCAATTATCCCGCCATTTTCCCCATTATTATTTAGCGCTTTTGAAAAATCAGCATTTATAACGCATGATTTTTTGATAGCATTGCTTCTTGCTTTTTTTAAAACTTGTTCAACAGTTTTAATATCTTCCTTAACTTTAAAGTTTGGAATTTGCGACAAAACGCTGTTTATAGCAAGCAAAGATATTAGTCCTGCTATAAAAACAGTAATTAAAAGTTCTAAAAGCGTAAATCCTATGTGTTTTTTCATGATTTCCTCGTGAATTTTATGAATTTATCGGCACTAGCTGCCAGGAAGAAACATTTACGGTTTTATCAAAAGCACCGTTGTCATATAATTGATTAGATTGAGAAAGAGTAAATGAGCCGTTAAACAAGATTGCTTCCTGTGAAATAACTCTTCCTGCAAGGCTTGCCCCATTTTGCCTGAAAGTTTGGTTAGTCCAGAACATAGAATCAAAACTTCTGCTTCCGTTTAATGTTACATCTCCGCCGGATGCAAAGACAGTATCAATCTGTCCGTTATGAGCTGTACCTACATCTATACTTCCACTGCCGTCAACTTCCATT
>MFRJ01000005.1:27346-27543 GCA_001784535.1 Candidatus Melainabacteria bacterium GWA2_34_9 | reverse complement strand
AGATTCATTAAAGCCAGATAATCCAAATATCTTGCCAGATAGTTTACGTGTCTTTTCAGGGATTGTCAGGGGGCGTGCAACAAAAAGAGCATTAGATGGTACCTGCAACCCAAATACAGCTAGTGAAACCAAATATTCAGGATGTACATTAACATTTACACCAACTGATATTTCATTAACTAATGATATCGTAAAGG
>MFRJ01000005.1:25577-27119 GCA_001784535.1 Candidatus Melainabacteria bacterium GWA2_34_9 | reverse complement strand
AGTTAGTATTGCAAGTACTAGCTCTCTTTCTGTTAATGCTAATTCTGCTAACATTTTCATCCCCCCTTTCTAGCCAGAGGGCTGGCTTGGACTCGTATTAAGTTTTCAAGGTTCAAAAAAATTAAACTTTAGCAGGCTCTTTGGATTCTTCGTTCATCATATGCTGAGGAATAAAGCTTGTATTGAAGTCGCCATCAATAAATTTAGGATGCTTAAGAATTTTCTGATGGAAAGGTATGGTTGTCTTTACACCTGTAATTGCATATTCATCAAGAGCCCTTAACATACGAATTCTGGCTTCTTCTCTGTCTTTTCCCCAACAGATAAGCTTACCCATTAAAGAATCGTAAGTCGGTGGAATTTTATAATTTGTATACATGTGACTGTCAACTCTTACGCCGGGACCACCCGGAGCTATATAACCGTCAATTTTCCCCGGACATGGCATAAAGTTTTTATCCGCATCCTCAGCATTAATACGGCATTCAATAGCATGACCCTGTATTTTTATATCATCTTGAGAAAAAGATAATCTTTCGCCGGCAGCTACTCTGATTTGTTCTTTTAAAAGATCAACATTAGTAATCATTTCCGTAACAGGATGTTCTACCTGAATTCTTGTGTTCATTTCCATAAAATAGAAATTATTTTTATTATCGAGAAGAAATTCTATTGTACCTGCACCTTCATAACCTATGCCTTTAGCGGCATTTATAGCAGCACATCCCATATTTTCTCTGACTTCAGGAGTAATTACAGGAGAAGGAGCTTCTTCAAGAAGTTTCTGGTGTCTTCTTTGAATACTGCAATCTCTTTCACCAAGGTGAACAACGTTTCCGTACTGATCTGCAATAATTTGAACTTCTATATGACGCGGGTTTTCAAGGTATTTTTCTATATAAACACCGCCATTACCAAAAGCACAACTGGCTTCTGACTGAGCGAGATTATACATTTCTTCGAGTTCGCCTTCATGTCTGACGATTCTCATACCTCTTCCGCCGCCGCCTGCAGTAGCTTTAACAATTACAGGATAGCCGACTTTTTCAATCCAAGGTTTTATATCATTAACATCTTCCACAAGTCCGACTGTACCGGGAACTGTAGGAACATCATTTTCTATCATGGTTTTCTTGGCGGAAGCCTTATCACCCATAGCTCTTATGTTTTCAGGTGAAGCGCCAACGAATTTAATGTTGTGATCGCGACAAATTTCCGCAAATTCTGCGTTTTCCGAAAGAAATCCGTATCCCGGATGAATAGCGTCAGCACCAGTCATTAAAGCAGTGCTTATAATGTTTGGAACATTTAAATAACTTTTACCTGAAGGAGCAGGTCCAATACAATATGATTCATCAGCAAGACTAACATGAAGACAGTCTTCGTCGGCTTCTGAGTACACAGCCACTGTTGGAATGCTTAATTCTTTGCACGCTCTTATAATTCTTACCGCAATTTCGCCACGATTTGCTATTAAAAGTTTTGTTATTGTCATATTCTTTCTCTTTATAATTTATTAATTTTAATCCTTGAATAATTCTT
>MFRJ01000005.1:24877-25565 GCA_001784535.1 Candidatus Melainabacteria bacterium GWA2_34_9 | reverse complement strand
AATTTTTAATTAGTCTTGTTATTTCATCATCCTTTTTAAAATATCCGTTTAAAAATAAAAATCCCAGCGTAGTTCCAACAATACAAAGTATTAATTTAAATAAATCAAATGAATTAAACTTAAATATATTATACAAACTAATACTAAGCAATAATGTTATAGAGCCACTAAAAGATACTATCATTGTACCCCAAAGATGATTTTTCTCATCTCTTAAACGGTCTATTTCTTTTTGTATTGCTTCTTTAATCATGAAATTTCCTTAAGGTTCAACGAGCATTAAAACCTGACCGTATTCAACAGGCTGACCATCTTGAACGCAAACTTCAACAATTTTGCCGGAAACTTCAGATTCAATTTCGTTCATAAGCTTCATAGCTTCGATAATACAAACTACCTGACCGACATTAACGGTTTTACCGGCATCTGCAAAAGGAGTAGCCCCGGGAGAAGCCGCTCTATAAAAAGTTCCAACCATAGGTGAAGTTATTTTTAACAGATTTGAATCTTCTTTAGCAGGTGCTGCTTCTGCCGGTTTTGTCGCGGCAGGGGCATGAGCAGTATGAGCTGCAGCAATAGGCTGCGCCGCAACTGTGGCTGTAGTTGTCACAATTTCTTTTTCTTTTCTGATTGTTATTGCTTTATCATCTTCTTCCAGGCTAAGCTCTGTAAGATCATTCTCAGAAAC
>MFRJ01000005.1:22808-24853 GCA_001784535.1 Candidatus Melainabacteria bacterium GWA2_34_9 | reverse complement strand
ATCTAATTCCATTTTCATTCTCTATTCCTCTTATAATTATAGCCTGTTGTATTTAAGAAAGAGCACTTTATGCTAACGTGTCAATTTTAGTCCTTTTACGCTCTTTCAAGATATGAGTTTGTTCTGGTATCAACTCTTAATTTATCGCCGTTATTAACAAAAAATGGAACCTGAACAATAGCTCCTGTTTCAAGAGTTGCAGGTTTTGTACCGCCTTGAGCGGTATTACCTTTTTCTCCCGGAGGAGTATCAACAACTTCAAGCTCTACAACATTCGGCAAGTCAACACCAATAACTTTATCTCCGTGCTTTAACACGTTTAAATTCATATTTTCTTTCAGATATTTGATTCCATCACCAATCTGTTCTTTTGTTAAGGTAATTTGTTCAAAGGATTCATTATCCATAAACGAATATTCATTATCGCCGGACATATAGAGATACTGCATTTCTCTTCTATCTAAAATAGCTCTCGGGAATTTTTCACCTGCTCTGAAAGTTCTTTCAAGTACAGCTCCGGTTTCTACGTTTTTCAGTTTTGTTTTAACAAAAGCTGAACCTTTGCCGGGTTTTACATGCAAAAAATCAACAATATTCCAGAGATTTCCGTCAATTTCAATTGTCATTCCTGTTTTAAACTCGTTTGTAGAAATCATATTCTTTCTTTACCTGCTTTTATCTATTTTATTAACTTAATATCACACATCAAAATAATATATGAATAGATTTTTAAAGACAACTTAATGTTTTTTAATGTTTGATCTTTTTTTAGCAAAAAATTTTATTTACAGGTTTTGTGATGGTAACTAAAGTTAAAAGTAATTGGTCTTAAATGATAAAAGGAGCAACCTTAGTGCGTCTTCAATTAAATGCCATTCAAAATGCATCTATATATAGTACTCAGAAAAAGAGCACTAATGAATTAGCTTTTGGAAGAGCACCAAATAAAGAGGAAAAACCCGAATTTGAAAAAGACATGAAAGCCGGAGTAAAAGCACTTGGCACAGAAAACATTGCTCTTATCGTACATGGACCGAGTTTCCCTTCCAGAAAAAGCGAAAATACTGGCGTAGGCTCTCCATATTCAAATGGCGCACTTGATTTAATGAAATTTATTAAGCCATATCAATTTAACTGCATTCAATTTGGACCGGATGGCAAACTTAGCGAAGGAAATCCTTCACCTTATGACTCTAAAACATTTGCAGGGAATACACTTTTTATTAACCTTAAAAAGCTTACAGGAAAAGAATGGGGAAATATTTTAAGCACGGAAACTCTTAAAAAAGCTAAGGTAAAAGCTGAAACTTTTGAAAACATAACAAAAGTTAAAAGCGAATGTGACTTTAAACATGCTTTTACAATGTCAGAAGCAGCGCTTAAAGAAGCTTGGATCGGTTTTAAGAATAAAAGAACCGAAGGTAACCCGACAATACAAAAAATAGACACTAAATTTCAGGCTTATAAAGAGCAAAACTCTGATTGGCTTGAAAAAGAAGCTATTTATGAAGCGCTTTCCAAAGAGCATTCAAAAGATCCTGAAGTTAAAAAAAATAATAACAACTACAAATTCTGGGAAGACGGTGTAGACAAGGATTTATTCGGAAATATTAATTCTGATGATACTACTTTAAAAGATCAAGCCATAAAAAGAAAAGATGAATTAAACGAAAAAGATGATGTGGAATTCTTCAAGTTTTCACAATTTGTGCTTGATGAAATGAAATTAAAAAGGAGAAAACAGGCTGACCCTCTCGGGATAAAAACAATGGCTGATAAAAAAGTGGATTTTTCAGAATCTGACGTTTGGGCAAATCAGGAAGCTTTTCTTAAAGACTGGAGATTGGGAGTTCCTCCCGATTACTTCTCAAAAACAGGACAAGCATGGAACTTCGAAGTTTTAAATCCTGATAAAATGTTTGATAGAAATGAAAAAGGCGAAATTCAAAAAGATGAAAACGGAAAGGTAAAACTGGGACCTGCCGGAAAATTTTTATTCAGTACCTTCGATAAAATGTTTAAGGATAATCCCGGCGGCACAAGAA
>MFRJ01000005.1:20643-22744 GCA_001784535.1 Candidatus Melainabacteria bacterium GWA2_34_9 | reverse complement strand
AGACTCTGGAAGGTTATATTCTTCTCCGGACAATCCAAAACTTGCAAAATGGGCAAAAGTTGACGCGGATGACATTGATACAGCTAAAGATCCATATGGACCTGACAGAATAAAGGAAGATACTTTTACAAACTCTCCTGAAAAATTAAATAGCTATGCTGAATTACTCGAAAATATAATCATTCCTGCCGCTGAAAAAAATGGTGTGGCAAAGTCCAATATCGTTTGCGAAGACCTTGGAGTAATAACAAGACCTATCACACCTGTATTAAACAAACTAAATGTAAGCGGAATAAGAGTAACAGAATTTGAAGACCCAAATAACCCTGAAGATGCTAACAGGGCTAGCAATATCCCTACCGACTGCTGGGCAGCATTAGGGACTCATGATAATGATTCTCTAATTAATTGGACAGAAGAAATATTTAAAAATCCTGAAAACAA
This sequence comes from Candidatus Melainabacteria bacterium GWA2_34_9, assembly GCA_001784535.1. Taxonomy (GTDB): domain Bacteria; phylum Cyanobacteriota; class Vampirovibrionia; order Gastranaerophilales; family UBA9971; genus UBA9971. Next base: position 22,300 of record MFRJ01000005.1, on the reverse strand, counting down.
AAAAAGCCATATAAAAACATTAACAGAAGATTTAAAACCTGATAATCCTCAAGAATTCGAAAAAAAATTGGGATCAGACCCGAAAGAATTCATGAAAGCAAAAGTTGCGGCATTATTTGCAAGCCCTGCTAAAAACATTCAGATTTTCTGGGCTGATTTGCTTGGAATTAAAGAAAGATACAATTTACCCGGCTCACCGCCGGAAGATAATTGGAAATTAAGAGTACCGAACCAATTTCAAGATTTATTCTACACAAATCTTGAAAATAATCAGGGAATTAATATGCCTGAAGTTATGAAAATGGCTCTTGAATCAAAACACGATAAAAAATTAATGCCGTTAATAAACAATCTTGATAAATGGTCAAAAATACTTAAAGAACCAGATAAAAATGAGAAATAAACAGTCTTTTAATCGCGACTTAATATTACTTAATGTTTCAAAAAAAATTAACAATTATTTTTTCGTTTGGTTTTTAATCTTACAGAAAGTATAAAAATTATTTTTATTAAACTAATATGAAAGAATTTTAAAAAAATGCTTAATGTTATTAACAATCTTTCTCCAAAATTCAATAAAGAGAATGCAACTAATTCCAAAAATACTAAAAAAGCCGGATTTAGTTCAAACCCCATAAAATCAATAGCAGTAAGCGAATCTTTTAAAAAAGCCAATCCTTTTATAAAGAACTGGGACAAGTGGCTTGGTATTGTTACCGCTTTAACTTCAACAATAGGTTTTAGCGTTGGCGGCGCTGCTTTGATGTCAGATTATTTACATCAATTAAAAAAAGGCAAAAAAGCCACAAATCCTGAAAACAACAATACTTCAAAAGCTGTTGACGAAAAAGACCCGTTTAATCAATTCAGGACATTAATTAATAAAAATCAGGACACTAAAACAAAAGATGCCTCAAAAAATCACGAGGAAGGTCATATAAATCCTGAAACAAAATTTGGAAAATTAGGACTTACCTTTGCGAAAATAGGGGTAGGTTTTTCCGGTATTGCAGGTATTTTTAACGGCATTGCCATGAGATTACCTCTTATGGCTCTTGGGGAAGGTGTTAACGTTGCAGCCTCTCCAATAATCAATACTCCTGCCGGTTTTGGGTTAATGGCAATAGGACTTTCCGGGATTTTTGCAGGAAGAGCCTTAGAAAACGACCCTGCTTTAAAATTAAATACAGCAGTTTTAGCCAGCAAGCCTTTAGGCGAAAAAGCTAAATACCTTGCATCTAATGCATTTTTATCAATGAAAGAACTTGTTAAATCCACAAAAACAACATTCGGGCATTTGTTTAACCTTGTAAATCCTGAAAAATCAAAAAAAGCTGTTAGTTTCTTCAAGGATAAAATTATAGCAATAAGCTCATCAACCCTTTCTTTTAATGAAAGTATCCTTGCTGATGGAACAAGAATAGTAAAAGCAGGAGTAAAATCGCATCCTTACCGCATGCATACTGCTTCTGTAATACTTGCGCTTGGCGGCGTCATATTAACTGCTGCAAGTGCCTTAAATAGCAAAATTGGACAAAAAATAGGCTTTAAAACATGTGAAACAGGCGGTGGGCTTGACAATATAGGTTTATCCTGTTCGGGTCTTGAAAAAATCAAAATGGGCAATAAAGCTTCCGGGTCTGCGTTAGCTGTTTCA
>MFRJ01000005.1:11230-20636 GCA_001784535.1 Candidatus Melainabacteria bacterium GWA2_34_9 | reverse complement strand
CAATTCTTGCCGGGCAAGCCGAAGCAGAATCACAAAGAGGAAGAGCTATGCAATGGATGGGATGCGGACTTCTCTTTGCAGCATTTATATTTGAAAGACATCATGACCTGAAAAAAGCTTTAAGCGGAATGAAAGAAATATTAAAAACAGGAGAAGCTAAAGAATCCTCGCAACTTATAAGACAATGGGAAGTTGATTTACCTGATGCAATATCAAGAAAAGACCTTAAAAAGCATTTAAACAATCTTGCTCAAATCAGCAAAGGAGGAGAAAGCGCTAAAAAAGCAATTGATGCAATAAAAGCTGATCCAAAAGTTGCTCCTGTTGCAAAGCTTATAGAATTTATGGAAGGCAAATTCGCAGCGCAGGGCAAATACAAGCCAAGTACTTTCATAAATCCAAAAACACAAGAAGGCAGTGATATTGCAAAACAGCTTGTTACTGATTTAAAGAAATCAGGAATTGAACCTAAATTAGCTGAAAGCGTGAGATTTGTAAGTGAAGCAACAAACGAAAGAGAAGTTGCAAAAGCTGCTATTGCGGACAACATTAAAATGTTCGGAGAAAATTATACACCTGAACTTAAAAAGATGATTAAAGATCCGACTGTTTCTGAAAATATCAAAATTGAAGCCAAAGAAGCGTTAAAAAAAACTAGATAAAGCTTTCTAATAAAAACTATCCTGTGATTAGGTTCCATGCTAAAATTTTTCTACAGTATGGGTAGTTAAAATTTTTTTATTTTTAACACCCACCCCCTACCCCCTCCAAAATGAGTTACTGCCTTCCAAGCCGGCAAAGCCGTCTTTCAGGCTTTCACTCCTGCTTCGCAACCTCGAGGGAGGGGAATAGAGTTTATTTTGGGCTCGCTTTCCGTCACCTTCGGTGACTCGCTCGCCCTTTTATTTTAAAAATAATAATAATTTCATTTAACAATTATTTTTTGCGAAAGGAATGGAAGAATGGAAGCTATAAAAAGACCGGCTAAATTGCCAAAAGTTTCTATATGGCAATTTATAAACCTTTGTATTGGCGGAATAGGTCTACAGTTTGCATGGGCAATGCAAATAGGGCTTACCAGCAGAGTAACTGAACCTCTTGGTGCAACACCGCTTATTTTAGGATTAATTTGGCTTGCAGGTCCGATAACAGGAATACTTGTTCAACCTATAGTCGGGACGCTAAGCGATAATATCTGGACAAAATTTGGAAGAAGAAGACCATTTCTGTTGACAGGAGCAATTTTAGGAGCCGCTGCTCTTATTGCAATGCCTTATGCCCCTACTCTGATAATTGCAGCCGCTTCTCTCTGGATTATTGATATATGCGTTAATGTCAGCATGGGACCACACAGAGCTCTTGTACCTGACACAATACCTTCCGAGCAGCATGCGCTTGCAAATTCGTTTTTCAGTTTTGGTGCAGGGCTTGGAGCAATTATTGTTTACGGATTTCCGTATTTTTTAAAAACATTTTTTCATCAACAAATTTCTATTCACCAACAATTTTTAATAGCCGCCATCGTGCTTGTGATTGGGATGGGATGGACTTGTTTTACCGTAAAAGAAAAATATTTGCCTGAAGAAAAGAAAGCAGAAGATAAAGAAAATCCGTTTGAAGCAATAAAAATGTTTTTAATAAGCGGATTAATTTCAGCTGTTGTATTAACTTTTTTAATCATTTTTGGCGTGTTAGGAAAGTTTGACCTCTCGAATAAAGACTTTATAATAAATATTCTTTCATGGTTCGTGCTGATTCTTAGTTTCCCGATGCTGGCAATGGCTCTTAAGAGTTTTTATACGAAAGAAATAGCTAAAATTTGCGCTATGCAATATTTTACATGGATTGGAATGATGTGCTTGTTTATTTATTTCAATAATTTCGTTGTGCATAATGTTTTCCTTATTCCTGATTTAACTACAGCCACCGATGCCATGAAAAAAGCTTACGACTTAAAAGTTATGGAAGCCACAAACCTGTCTGGATTAGGATTTGCATTCTTTAATGCTGTTTGTTTCATTGTTTCAATACCGCTTGGTCTTTTATGCAATAAGTTCGGCAAGAAAAACGTGCATTCTCTGGCACTTCTAACAATGGGGTTAGCATTTTTAGGTTTTGCGTTTTTCACAAAATCCAAAGTCGAATTACTCTGTTTTATGGCACTTGCCGGTATAGGGTGGGCTTCAATCCTTACCCTTTCTTATGCACTATTAATGGACAACATTAAAAAAGGTACTGAAGGCTCTTCTCTCGGAAAAATGAACCTGTTTGTTTCAGGCCCGCAGATTTTATCTTCAATTGCTGTGGGTTATTTAATTAACAAAAGTCCTTTGCAAATACAGGCAGGAACCACAAATCACTGGGAATATGCTTTTATTGTAGCGGGAATTACAATGTTTATTGCTTCTGCAGTTGCATTTTCAATAAAAAGAGAAACTGAGCAACAGGACGAAAGTAAATTTTCTCTAGAAGATGAAACCCTTGTTCCTGCGGAAAATATTTGATAATAAGAAATAAAAAACAAAAAGGGCGAGCGAGTCACCTTCTGTGACGGAAAGCGAGCTCAAAAACTAACTCCAGCCCCCTCCCTTGAGGTTACGATGCAGGAGTGAAAGCCTGAAAGACGGCTTTGCCGGCATGGAAGGCAGTAACTCATTTTGGAGGGGGCTGGGGGTGGGGGTAAATAATGACTTAACAAACACTTGTTTGAAATTGTTATGACAACAAAAAACATCCTGAAATTGTTCAGGATGTTTTTTATAACTTTAAATTCTTATGCTTGATTCCAGAAAGCGTCTCTGCTAATTCTTGTTTTTTCTGTTTCAACGGAAATATTAACAGTATTAGGTGTAAATACAAACACACCGTCGCCAACCTTTTGCTGATGACCGTCAATTGCGTGTGTAGCGCCTGAAACGAAATCAACAACTCTTTGAGACTGCTCTGCATCTAAAAGATGAAGGTTTAATATCAAAGATTTTCTGCTTCTCAAGTTATTTACAACTTCAAGTGATTCTTCAAAAGTTCTTGGTTCAATAACCATTAACTCATGCCCTGAAGCACTCGGATGAGCTAAAACTTTTAAATTGTTTCTTCTGCTTTTAATAGGATTCTCCTGATAAGATTCTACTTCTTCTTCATCGTTTGCTGATCCGTATAATTCATCATAAAGATCATCTTCATCGCACTCTTCCATTTGAGGAGTTAAACCAACTAAATTTTTAATTCTGTTTACGAGACCTGCCAATTTACGTTTCCTCCCTATACTTTCCTCTATAATTGTTAATTAAATAATGCCTGTCCGATTCTTACCATAGTAGCGCCTTCTTCAACAGCTATTTTATAATCATTACTCATACCCATTGAAAGTTCATCAAGCTGAGCTTTGTATTTCTCCTGAAGTCGGTTCCTTAACTCTCTTAACCCCCTGAAAACCAGGCTTTGCTCTTCAAAGTCGGAAGTAAAAGGAGCCATTGTCATCAACCCTACTATGCTGATTGAGTCAAGTTTAGAAATTTCAGAAAAACTTTCTTCCACTTCCTCCGGCGAAAAACCGAATTTACTTTCCTCTTTCGCAATATTGACCTGAATAAACACTTTCTGAATTAAATTTTGAGAAGCTGCACATTCAGATATTGCCTTTGCGAGTTTTAGAGAATCAACGGAATGAATATAATCAAAAATACCGACAACTTTTTTAACTTTGTTTGTCTGTAAATGCCCTAAGAAATGCCAGATCGAATTTTTTTCTATTTCCTTCGATAATCCTGCTCTTTTACTTTCTGCGTCCTGAACTTTGTTTTCTCCGAAGTCCCTGACTCCTGCCGCATAAGCCTCGATCACCTTGTCCGTAGTAACATATTTCGTTACAGCAATTATTCGAGCACCCGATGTATAAGTTTGAATATTTTTCAGATTTTCACTGATACTCATTTATACATCTTTCCGATTCTTCCCGTTTATCCTCCGCTTTTGAATTCTTTTCTCTTTCAATAAATGAATTCAAATCTCACTTCATGTTGGATTTATTAATTATAGTCAAAGTTTATCAGTAATACAAAAAATTGTTTACTATCCATTTAGATGATTTTTTGATTTGTTGAGTAATTTCTCTAAAGCACATGTATGATTTGCTTTTAAGCGTTAACCAAATGTCACTTCCATGGTTAACTTTTCTTAACAGTTCTTAGCATTTGCAACATTTTATAACTTTATTTATCAGTTTTAGCAATTTTGTTGAGCTTTTCAAGAACAAATTCCCTGTCAGCAATTTCTTCAATCTGCAAAATTGCGTCAATAGCATCTCTCAAATCAAGTTTGGATGCTTTATTAACATCAAGAGGATTTTCTATTGTGAATTTCTGACACAATTTTTTATAATAAGAAATTTGGGCTCTCGTGGGAAAATCCTTTGCCATTTTGGATTCTTGAACTTTTTTTCTTTGTTCTTTCATATAAGCCTTTTGTTTTTCGTACATGGGCTTTTGCTTTTCCTGATATTTATATTTTTGTTTGCATTCCTTTATATAAAGCTCAAGTTCCTTTAAAAATTCGGGTTCATCAATAAACTCAGCCAGATAAGGAAACCTTGTGGAATTTATTTCGAGGTAATGTTTTTGATCTTCGATGAATTTTTCAGCAAGCACCTCTGTGGCTTCATCAAAGTCTTTTTTGACATAACTCGCAATAAAATGACAAAGGTCAGATTTCTGAACCTTTGTAAAGTAGTTAAATATTTGTGGTTTTACACTTTGCATAAAAAACCAATTCTTTTAAAAAAGCCCTGTCTAGTTTTTAGATTCTTCTGTAGATATGTTTTTTCTTGTTCTAATTGCTACCCAAAAAAGAATTGAAAAAGCTATAATTCCGAAAACAATGTTAAAAATATCATTAGCTAACATGAAATTAATCTCCTCTTTTCTTTAAAACTTTTATTATTTCGTTAATTCTATCATCTTTTTTAAGATAATTATCAAAAAATAATATAGATACAATAAATCCTGCTCCAATCATTATTCCTTTAATAAGCAACGGTAACGTAAAAATCATTAAACTTAGGCTACCGCCGAAACTACCCATGCCTGCAGCCCACAAATTGTTTTTTGCAGCTATTAAAAAATCCAACTCTTTCTCTAAGCCTTTACTCATCAAATAATCGCTCCTAAATCAAGAACTTGCCGTCTTTGTAGACTAATTTGTCATCAGCGTAAACTTCTGAGCCGTTTTTCATGTTTTTGATAATATCCCAATGAAGCCCGGATGTATTTTTTCCGCCTGTTACAGGATAAGAAGCACCTAACGCCAAATGGATCGAGCCGCCGATTTTTTCGTCAAAAAGTATGTTTCCGGTAACATCCTGAATCATATCATTTGTACCGAAAGCCACTTCACCTAAAAATCTAGCGCCTTCATCCTGATTAATCATACTCAGGAAGAAATCTTCGCCTTTTTCAGCGGTCGCGTGAACAACTTTGCCTTTTTCGAATTTGACATGAATATTATGGGATTCGTTTCCTCTATAGAGAGCAGGGAAATCAAAGAAAATTTCGCCTTCAGCGCTGTCTTCCACAGGAGAGGTAAATACTTCACCATCAGGGAAGTTGATTTTTCCACAGCAGTTAACCCACGTTCTGCCATCAACAGAAAGCGTTAAATCAGTTTTTTCGCCGACAATTCTTAAAGTTTTTGTGCCATTCAGTCCATTTACAAGTCTTTCCTGTGTTTGTCCTATTTCTTTCCATTTTACGACAGGATCATCCAGATTGAGATAACAAGCTTTTATAAGAAATTCTTCATAGTCATAAATAGACATTTTGGCTTCCTGCGCAAGCGCATTTGTCGGGAAATTACATATAACCCAGTTCAAAGTTCCTTCAGCTGAACGCCCGAGCATTTTTTCGCTCAAAGGTCTTCTTGCGGCGGACGCTTTAGCAGCTTTTTCTGATGGAACTTTCGCCATATTTTTCACGTTATAAGGTGCGCCAATAGCAATAAATTTATCTGCGGTGTCATATTCCATTTTTGTAAAAGGATCAACAAATTCAAGCTGTTTATCATTTGCGAACTTAAAGAAAGTTTCCGCCTGTCCGTCCAGCCTTGCTCTAATTACAGGGAATGCGCCCCTTTTAAGGACTTCCTCATAAACTGCCAAAATAAGAGGTTTTGCCTGCGCCTCCGCGCTTATAATTACCAGATCATTTTCTTTAACGTTTGTAGAGTAGTCAACAAGGACACCCGCGTATTTTTGCCATAAAGTTTTCATAAATATTTACTCCCAATTTATATGTTTTTTAGATTGTTTCATATTAACATTTTAAGTTTTCTTTATAAAGCTGTTTTTAAATAGCAATTTTCAAAATTGAGGTGTTTTGTATAAACAGTATAATTTACAAGAAAGTCTTAAAATGCTCACAAACAACATCAATTTCAGAAATTATCAAAATTATTCCGCTCCGCAAAGCAGAATAACTCCTAATGCTGAAAAAGCTCCTAATTCGCAATTATCCGGCGATACCGTAAGTTTTTCATCAAAAAACAAAAACAAATTGGGCTTTTCAAGCCAGTTTCTTTATAACACCAACATAAAACAACTTAACGAAAACGGCGAAGCAAAATTTATTCCTGCAAAAATAACTAAATTAAACCCTGATGATACTGAAGATGTTGAGGCAATGAAAACTATTAACAAAAGCTGGATTAAAACTGCTTATGGTGATGAAATCACCTATAATTTTAAACATCCCAAGAATATTGACCTATATCTGGCAGTAGAACTTGACGATGATAAAAAAGAACTAGCAGACAAGATTTTATGTCTGGCACAAACAAGCTCGAAAGCTGATCACAGAGCCAGAGGGTATAATGATATTCACCTAAGACATTTACAATCCGCCCCTGCCTGCGAACATGGCAAAAAAGAAAATCAATTTAAAGGCGCAGGAGAAGTATTAATGTATGGAATATGCAAATACGCCAAGGATTTAGGCTTTTCTGACTTAACTCTTTATTCTACAAACAATCCTTTTTATAATCACCTTGAAATGCCCAAAGCTCCTGATTTAGGCATGTCTTATTACGCTTTCAGAAAAGATGCTATGAACAGGTTTATGAATAAAATTGAAGAAAAATACGAAATACCTAAACAGGACTAGAAACTGCTTTTATCACATCTTCAAAAGAAGGCAATTTTTGCTGATCGCCTGTTTGCATATTTTTAAGAGTCATAACCCCTGAAGAGATTTCATCTTCCCCGAGAATCACAGCAAACTTTGCACCACACTTGGAGGCTTTTTCAATTTGTTTCTGGAATTTTCTGTTCGCAAGGTCAAAATCACAGGAAATTCCTTGTTTTCTGAATTTCTCAGCAAGTTCAAAAGCTTTTTTTGTATTATTAGTAACTAGAAATAAATCCAGCGGTTTTTCTTCCAGAGCAGGCAAGAGACTGATAACTCTTTCCATTCCAAAAGCCCAACCAACAGCTGGAGTATGAGGACCACCAAGCATTTCTACCAGCGGGTCGTACCTTCCTCCACCGCAAACTGCATTTTGTGCGCCTAAATTAGTGCTGGTTATTTCAAAAACTGTTCTATTATAATAATCTAAACCTCTTACAAGTCTTTTATTGATTTTATAATCAATATTTAAAACTTTTAAATACTCTTGCAATTCCGAAAAATGCTTTACGCAATCCTCACAGATAAACTCGCTGTTAATCACAGATTCAATTTCAGTGCTTGCAAAAAGTTCTTTGCATTTGTCGTTTTTACAATCAAGCATCCTGAGCGGATTTTTCTCAAACCTCAAGTGACAATCCGTGCAGAATTCTAAGAGTCTTGAACTTACAGCTTCTTTTATGCTTTCTTTATAAGCATTTCTACATTTTGGGCAGCCTATATTATTTATTTCAAGTGATAAATTCTTTAACCCTAACTCATCAAGAAGCTTCATTGCAATCTGAATAACTTCCGCATCAGCGCTTGCGTTTTCTATACCAAAAAGTTCAACGCCCAACTGATGAAATTGTCTTTGTCTGCCTGCCTGTGGTCTTTCATAACGAAACATCGGACCTTTGTACCAAAGTTTTACAGGACTCGGGTATCTGTGCATTCCGTTTTCAATGAATGCCCTTACCACTCCTGCAGTATTTTCCGGTCTTAAAGTAAGACTTCTTTCTTTCTGGACAAAAGTATACATCTCTTTATTAACAATATCGGTCGAATCACCAACTCCACGGGTAAAAAGTTCCGTTGTTTCAAAGATAGGGGTTCGTATTTCTTTATAATTAGCATTATTGAAGACTGTTTTAGCTTTATCTTCAACATATTGCCATATATATGAGTCACTTGGAAGTATATCTTTTGTGCCTTTAGGGGTTTTGTAGTTCATCGTTGTTCCTTTTATATAATACCTAAAGCTTGTTTTTGAATCTTAATAATCTCTTTTATGCCTTTTTCACCCAGATCAAGAATATTAATCATATCTTCTCTTGAAAAAGGAGCTTCTTCGCTGGTTGTCTGAAATTCAAGAATCTTTCCTGATTCGGTCATTACAATATTTGCATCCGCATCAGCGCCGGAATCCTCTGAATAATCAACATCTAGCATGATTTTCCCTTTGATTATTCCTACGCTAACAGCAGCAACAGGTTCTATTATCGGAATCTCTTTAATTGCCCCTGAATCTTTTAATTTTGACAACGCATCATAAAGCGCTATGAAACCACCTGAAATACTTGCCGTTCTGGTTCCTCCATCAGCTTGAATTACATCAGCATCAATCGTAATAGTTCTTTCGCCAATTTTCGTTAAATCTACACAGGCTCTTAAACTTCTGCCGATTAATCTTTGAATTTCCTGAGTCCTGCCGGAAAGATGAGTTCCTCTGTCACGATTTACTCTTGTATGGGTAGAACCCGGGAGCAAAGAATATTCCGAGGTCAGCCATCCTTTTCCGCTGTCATGAAGAAATCTTGGCACTTTGTTCTCGATAGTTGCCGTTACGATAACTTTTGTATCTCCAAACTCCACAAGCACAGAGCCATCCGCATGTTTTGTGAAATTTCTTGTGAATTTAACGGGTCTTAATTCTTCAAGCCCCCTATTATCTTTGCGTGAAATTGTTTCCTGCATTATCCATTCTCTTTCTCAATAAAAAATATCTATTTTTATGATAAATTAATCTATATATATTTCATTTTAACTGAAATATATTTTTAAAACATTCTAACTACATTAATCTGACTATTTGTCATGCTGAGCAAAGCGAAGCATCTGTATATGTTGGAATTAAAGCTTTTAATTGTTTGTTGGACAGATTCTTCGGACTAAAGTCCTCAGAATGACAAAATAAAAGGAGTAGAACAATTGAATAAAATGGAAAAATTTTATATAACAACAGCTATTGATTA
>MFRJ01000005.1:0-11191 GCA_001784535.1 Candidatus Melainabacteria bacterium GWA2_34_9 | reverse complement strand
AATAGCGACAGATGTTCTGGCGAGGCATTTCAAGCAAAGAGGAATCCCTGTATTCTTTCTCACAGGAACAGATGAACACGGGATTAAGATAGAAAGAACTTCAAAAGAAAAAGGTGTTACCCCTCAGGAATTTTGCGAGGAAACTGCCCAAAAATTTAAAGATGCGTGGGAATTGCTTGAAGTAAAATATGACAGGTTTATAAGAACAACCGAAGATGACCATAAAAAGGTGGTTCAGCATATTTTTAAAACCCTTATGGAAAAAGGCGATATTTATAAAGCTTCTTATACAGGGCTTTACTGTGCGGGATGTGAGAGCTTTTTAAACGAAAGAGATTTGACAGAAGAAGGGTTATGTCCTGACCACAAAACCAAACCTCAAGAAGTCCAAGAAGAAAATTATTTTTTCAAGCTTTCCAAATACAAAGAAAAAATTGAAGAATATATAAAAAACCATGTTTATCCTGATTATAGAGTTAACGAACTTCTTAACCAGCTTAAAGACGTTGAGGATATAAGTGTTTCCCGCTCGAAAGAATCCGTTACATGGGGAATTCCTGTTCCTGATGATAATACTCAGGTTATTTATGTATGGATTGACGCACTTTCTAACTATCTTACCGGTATCGGATACCTGACAAATGAAGAATTATTCAATAAATTCTGGTCTGCAAACGTTCACATGATAGGAAAAGACATACTTAAATTCCACGCAATCTATTGGATAGGAATTTTATTAGCTATGGAAATAGAACTTCCCGAAACAATTTTTGCTCATGGTTGGATTACTGTAGATCAAACCAAAATGAGTAAAACGATAGGAAATGTTATCGCCCCAAAAGCCGTTCTTGATGCGTATAATCTCGAAAAATCAGATGCTTTTCGTTATTTTATGATGACAACAACACCATTTGGAAGAGACGGAAATTATAGTGACGAGGATTTCAAAAGCATAGTAAATGCTGATTTAGCAAATAATTTAGGAAATTTACTGAATAGAACCTTAAGCATGCTGCTTAAATATTTTGATGGAAAAATAAAGTCTGAACATATTACATCGATTCACGATAATGAACTTGCAGCGCATACTTATGCCTGTAAAGAGTTAGTTGTAAAAGATTGTTTTCCAAATTACAAGATCTCAGATGCTGCTGACCATATAATAATCCTGGTTGATAGAGCTAATAAATATTTGAACGAATTAAAACCCTGGTCTTTAGCTAAAGAAGGAAAAGAAGACGAATGCGGTCGGGTTTTGTACACTGTTCTTGAAACTTTACGACATGTAAGTGTTCTTATTTATCCGTTTATTCCAAATATAGCGCAGGATATGTGGGAACAGCTTTCACAGGAAGGAAATGTTTCTAATGTTAAGCTTGATGATTTAAATTGGGGTGGTTTAAAAGCCGAAACTCAAATAAATTCCGACAGAGTAAGACCTGTATTTTTACGCATTGATTCCGAGCTTGCCGGCGAAGACAAAAAAAAGAAATAAATCATGAAATATACAAAAATAATTATTATCAGCTTATTTTGTTTTTTTCTGTTTAATGCAATACAACTTCCTGCTACTTCTAAAGTCCTCACAGGAGAAGTATCCTTCGATTGGACTTTCAAAAATCAGGAAGAAAGAGATAAAACTATTAATTATTACTATAATCTTCTTTTTGAAAATGTTCAGAAAACAATTGATACAAAAGAATTTGCTGAAAACAAAAAAGATAAAGACAGAAATTTAAACGAATATTTTATAAAAAATAATATACTTTCCTTGCAGGACAGAAAACTTACGGGATTTTATATTTTTAAAAAGATTTTATATTGTTATGCCATCAAATATGAAAATAAGAAAAAAAATATTTATTATTATGATGCAATGGGTACTTTAAGGTATTTTGACATACTGGAAAAGCCTTATAATGAATACCCTTATAAAGCTTCTCAATATGATGCTTCAGGCAAATTAAAAGGCGTAACTTATTATATTGCTGAAGATGACCAATATGCTTTCAAAGCTGACGGGAAATTTTATTGCCGCTGGTATCAGGACAAATGCTACGACAAAAAGGCAAAAGTGATAATAACAAGAAAAATACAGGAATAATTTTATTTTTTTATGAATTACAAGCTTATAGATACACATGCACATCTCGATTTTGAGAAGTTACAGGAAAATATAGACCAAGTCCTGGAAAACGCTATAGCTGTCGGCGTTGAAAAAATAATTATCCCCGGTGTAACTCTTGAAGATACACCCAAAATCATAAATTTAATCGAAAAATATGACAATTTGTTCGGTGCGGTTGCGGTTCATCCCTCCGAAGCTAAAGGCTGGCAGGAAGAATACTACCCCATACTTAAAGAATACGCCCAACACGATAAAATTGTCGCGATTGGGGAAACAGGACTTGATTATTACTGGGATAAAACTTTTAAAGAAACTCAGCAGCATATATTCAGAAGGCATCTTGAGCTTGCCGAAGAATTAAATATTCCTGTAATTGTGCATGACAGGGAAGCCCATGCTGATGTTTTGTCAATTTTAAAAGAATTCCCTGAAGTTATAGGAGTTATGCACTGTTTTTCAGGAAGTGCTGAATTTGCTATGGACTGCGTCAAAATTGGATATTATATAGCACTTGGAGGGCCTATAACTTTTAAAAACGCTGTAAAACCTAAAGAAGTTGCCCAAAAAGTTCCGCTGGAAAAATTGGTTTTAGAAACAGATTCACCGTTTTTGGCGCCACATCCTTTCAGAGGCAAAGAAAACGACCCTTCAAAGATTATTCTTGTCGCTGAAGCCATAGCAGAAATTAAAAATTTAAGTGTTGAAGAAGTTGCAAACATAACTTCTCGAAATGCTGAAAACCTTTTTAGAATATAAATTTTAAAATTTTAAAAAAATAGCACTTTCTCTCAAGTATTTGTTTTTATATTAATACGGGGAAATATTATTGTAATATTTTTTAGTAGAGGAAACGAAAAGGGAGAAAAAGAATTATGGCAGAAGGAGCAATCCAAGGAGGCAATCCTAACTGGACACCCGCACAGGCAAGACTTATGCAAAATCGTGCAAACCAAGTTATGGCTCAAAGAAATCAGGCAATAAATGGTCATGTACCTGCGGGTGCAGCCAATTCTAATCAAATTGGACAAATGTTAACAGGAAGTGCTCCTATAGGGCAACAGGCAACATCTCAAGTTGTCCAAAATGATGCACCGCCTCAAGCAAGTGCTCCACAACTTACAAAACAACAACAGCGAATGGTTGAATATTATCAAACTAAAATAGCTGACGCTGGTCAACAAGCTCAAAAGACCGGCGATTATAGTGGAATAAAAGCGATTCAACAGGAAGCTCAACAAGCACTTCAACAAGCCGGTATACCTCCTGAAGCAATGCAATAAAAATAAGTTTTATTAAAAAAGACTGTTCCTTTAAAGAAACAGTCTTTTTTATTGGACTATTGTAAACAATAATAAATTTGTCCAATATTTTATACAAAAAATGGCAATTACCTACGAACATTTGTTTTTATATTATTACAAGGGAAATATTGCTATTGTAATTTTTTATAATATGGGAAATGAAAGAGGAGAAAAACATGTCAGATTTATCAGTAGGAAACATTAACTGTACGCGAATTCACACGCCAAAATACAGTGTTGGTGCAGATGTGCTTGAAAAATTCGATAAAAGCATTAAATCAATTAATATGGCTGATTTTGAAATAAAAAAACCGGAAGTTACTGAAAATCCAATATTTCAAGCAAATAAAGAACCTGAGGCTTTGGAAAGACCTACACTGCCAGCAATTAAAAAAACCAAAAAACCGAAATATCATGAATTTAAAACAACACCAAAACAAGGAGACATTCAGGATTCTGTATTAAGTCTTAGTGATGTTGGGCTTGAAAAAGCTAAATACGAACCATTAAACAAAGAGAAATCAACTAAAAAAACAAAAACAACAGCATTTGATACTGAACTTTTAGGACAGCCCCGAAATAAAAAATTAAACCCATATAAATCATCTGAAGCACAATATGACGTGCCTCATAAAAAAGCATCTCTGGCTAAACCCGGTGAGTTTGATAATGAAGTTTTACTGCCTAAAAACACTAAATTTAAACTGACTAATACAGCTAAAAAAGCAAAACACAATCATACGCATAATCATAAACCTTTAGTAAAACCGGGTACTTTTGATAATCATGTTTTAAAAGTTAACAATGGCGAACTTGTTAAACAAAGTGGTCTTCAGAATGAATTTTTGGGTCTTAGCAGGGCAAAACACAAAAATTCAAATCAAATTAAACAAACAAAATCACCTGAAATTAATAATGAAACAAAAAAACCATCACAATGGGATGCGCTGGTCGCAAAACCTCAAGTCAAACACCCTCCATCAACTTGGTGGTAAATTATAAATTCGTATCAAAAAAGATAGCAGGTCTTAAAGACCTGCTATCTTTTAATTGTTTATTTTAAAATTAACAGCCGCAGCCGCAACTTAAATTAGCTGCTTTTTTTAAATTTGCAACTTTATCAAGATTTTCCCAAGGAAGTTCTATGTCAGTTCTTCCGAAATGACCGTAAGAAGCTGTTAATCTGTAGAAATCGCCACCATTTTTAGCAGGAAGATTTCTTAAATCAAACTGTTTAATGATTGAAGCAGGTCTTAAATCAAAGTTTTCACTGATGATTCTTGAAATTTCATCGTCGCTAACTACACCTGTGCCGAATGTATCAACAAAAACTGATACAGGATAAGCAACACCTATAGCATAACCGAGTTGAACTTCGCATTTTTTGGCTAAACCGGCTGCCACAAGATTTTTAGCAACATATCTGCAAGCATAAGCAGCACTTCTGTCTACTTTCGTAGGATCTTTTCCACTGAAAGCTCCGCCGCCATGACGAGAATATCCGCCATAAGTATCAACAATAATTTTACGTCCTGTTAAACCAGCATCACCCTGAGGTCCGCCAATTACAAATTTTCCTGAAGGATTAATAAGATATTTGGTGGTTTCATCAGGTTTAATAGCATCATTTTTGAACACAGGAAGAATTACATACTTTTTAAGATCTTCTGCAATTATTTTTTGAACTTTATTATTATCTGTTTCTGTTCCGATTACAGGGTCATGCTGTGTTGAAATAATAATAGTATCAATTCTTGAAGGCATTCCGTCAATATATTCAACTGTTACCTGAGTTTTTCCGTCAGGTCTTAAATATGAAAGAGTACCGTCTTTTCTTACGTGAGAAAGTTTTAATGCAAGTCTATGTGCAAGACTGATGGGAAGAGGCATTAATTCAGGGGTTTCGTCACATGCAAAACCAAACATTATACCTTGGTCACCTGCGCCGAGTTCTTCTGTTTCCCCTAAGTCACAAGCACATTCGCTACGTGTTTCAAGAGCTGTATTAACACCGCCTGCTATATCAGAAGACTGTTCATCTATGCTTGTCAAAACAGCACAGGTATTTGCATCAAATCCGCCACCGGATTTTCCAACATAACCGATATGTTCTATTGTTTGTCTAACAACTTTCGGGATGTCAACATAACAACTGGAGGTAATTTCACCTGCTACAAGCACCATGCCGGTTGTAACGGAAGTTTCTGCCGCAACTCTTGCTTTTGGATCTTTTGTAAGAAACGCATCAAGAATAGCGTCAGAAATCTGATCGCAAACTTTATCAGGATGCCCTTCTGTTACTGATTCTGATGTGAATAAGAATTTTTTTGATGTCATTTAATAAGCTCCTATCTAAATAATTGATTACCAATGTTAACGTTATTTATTTCTTTACCTTTGAAAGGTAATAAAAATTTATTCAATATTTGTTCTCTTTCTTCAAGAGAGAGTATACTCAATAGATTAACTGCTCTCATAAGATTTGGAATCTGGTCATACCATCTTCTTTTATTATAAGCCTTATAA
Organism: Candidatus Melainabacteria bacterium GWA2_34_9; assembly: GCA_001784535.1. Taxonomy (GTDB): domain Bacteria; phylum Cyanobacteriota; class Vampirovibrionia; order Gastranaerophilales; family UBA9971; genus UBA9971. Next base: position 5,236 of record MFRJ01000005.1, on the reverse strand, counting down.
TAAGCAAGAATTTTATCCCTACCAAGACTTACATTAAAATTTTCAAGATTTTGCTGTTTTCTGTAATTATTTACTACCCTGGTTAAATTGGCAGAAAATTCTTCTCTTTCCTTCTTTGTCATAGTTTCAACAAGCTGAAAGGTCTGTTTAATCTGCTGGTCAGTATCGTACCACCTGCTGATTTTTTTATTATTTTCTGACATAATATATTCCTTTATTTTCAAAAACATTATAAACAAGTCGTTCTGAATTAGCAAAAAATATGTAAATATTTAATAAAATTTTGACACATTTATACAAATACAAAAAATTTGAATTGCCGTATTTATTGCCTCGCAATGATAATAGGAAATTAACTATTTATCTACTATCAAAAGTACATGACGGAAACAAAAAAATGTTAGATAATAGAGTTTAAAGTTAAAACAAAAGGGGTTGTATGAAGAAAATAACTGCAAAATTTTTATTAGGCATATTTTCTGTTTTTTTGCTCATAAACCTATGTTTTTGTACAAGTGTAAGCGCAAAAAGCCATTTCGTAATTAAGCAAATAATTCCTGATTCAGCCGGAAAACTAATACTCGTTACCGGAACAGGAAATCAAGATGTTGAATTTAAAACAATTAAGCTTTCAAACCCTGACAGGCTTGTTGTAGATATAAACAATGCTATGCTTTTAGGCTCAAAGAAAAGTATAAATATTAATAATGAAGATATTAAAGATTTAAGAATAGCTCAATTTTCTTCTGATCCTGATATAGTAAGACTTGTTTTAACTGCAAACACTAATGATGTTTTAAAAAAAATCAAAATAAGAAAAAATCAAAATACTATTTTGCTTGATTTAAATGAACTAAAACCAACAAATATCGCTGAAACTCCTTTATATAAAGATAGAGAAATTTCTGAATATTCCGAAGAAAATATTACTGCTCAAAAAGAAATACTTGTAAATTTAGACATAAACAAAATTAATACAGCAAAAGATCCTTCCGAGCAGGAAAAAGAGGCACTCATCAAAAGTTTACAGGACAAAATAGACCATAACCTCGTTTTAAAAAAGGTTAAGCATTTTGGCAATCGCGTAATTATTTCAGGAACAGGCATTTTATCCATAACAGAACCTATGATTCTCGAAAACCCAAAAAGACTTGCTTTTGATATCCATGACAGTACTGTAAAATCATCTGAACTTCTTCAGCCTATAAGCCTTAGAAACGGTGACTTCTTAAGAATAGGGCAGTTTGACAATAATACCGTACGAATTGTTATAGAAACCCCGAAACCTGAAACATACAAAACAATAATTTCTCCTGATATGCAATCCCTTTTGATTGCGCCGGAAAACGAAGTCAGTTTTCTTGAATTTCCTGACAGCGACTCGATCGGCGAAATTCGTGATATAAAAATAATTAATCAGGATAAAAAAACAACGAAAATTGTAATTATTTCTGCAAAACCGCTTATTCATAATTTAAAACACAATAATTTCGCTGATGGCTTATGTCTTGACTTTTATAATCTTAAACAGCCCAAAAAGGAAGTTATTTATAACCTTCCGAGAACAGGACAGTTTCATGGAATAAACTTTGAGGGCATTGAAAGATATCCTAACGGTTCAAGATGGCTGTTTCCTTTAAACAGAACAACAAAAGTCCAATCCAAACTAAGCCTTGACGCAAGAGTGCTTGAAATTACACTTAAAGATGTAATGCCTGTTTCCTCATGGAGATCAAATTACAAACTGGGAGTTGTTCTTGATGCAGGACATGGAGGACAGGAACCGGGTGCAATACGCGCCGGTAATTATGAAAAAAATATCACTATTGATATAACCCAAAGAGTTAAAACTTATCTCAAACAGGCTGGCATTAATGTAATAATGACAAGGGAAGAAGACGAAACTGTTTCTTTGAAACAAAGAGCGGCAATTACAAATACCGAAGATCCTGATGTTTTCGTGAGTATACATATTAATTCTTCTGAAAATTTAGGAGTAAGAGGTCTGGAAACTTATTATTACACTCCGCAAAGCAAAGCCTTAGCGCAAAGCGTACATGCTAAAATGGTCAATAATATTAATTCACCTGACAGGGGAATAAGAACCGCAAGGTTTTATGTCATCAGAAATACGGCAGTTCCTGCAATACTGGCAGAAGTAGGCTACCTTTCAAATGATTCCGAAAGATATTCAATACTTACGGAAGAAAGAAAGGATGCAACAGCCCGGGCAATTGCTAACGGCATTATAAATTATTTAAAATCAAAAAAATCCAGATAATTTTTCATAATGTTTTTACTATCATAAAGACTGATTTTATTAATTAATTTTGTAATATAATAAAATTGACAAATTTAAGTCAGGGAGTAAAACTTTCTCATGAGCAATAAACCAATAGGTGTTTTTGATTCCGGAGTCGGAGGACTTACTGTTTTAAAAAAACTTGCAGAAGAATTACCCAACGAAAATTACTTATATTTTGGGGATACCGCAAGAGTTCCCTACGGTGAAAAAACCGGAGAACAACTTTTTGATATAGCCAGAGAAATTCTTGACTGGTACGAATCAAAAGATGCTAAAGCCGTAATTATGGCATGCAACACAAGTTCCGCGGTAGTTCTGGATGAGATAAAAAATGATTACAATTTTCCGATTTTTGGCTTAATTCAACCGACAGCCGAATATATCGCTTATTCAAATGCTTCAAAAATAGGAGTGATTGCCACAACAGCAACCGCAACATCACAAGCCTACAGCAAGACCATAAATAAATTAAACCCTGAAATTGAAGTTATTGAAACGTCATGCCCGGGTCTGGTTGAAATTGTAGAAAGCAACAAAATCGAAACTTACGAAGCAAAAAAACTTGTTATTAAATACGTAATGCCTCTTCTTGAAAAAAAAGTTGATAAAATAATTCTCGGATGCACCCATTATCCTTATTTAAGAGAAATTATAAACACTTTAACCAACGACAACGAAATGCTTATAGACCCTGCCGAGCATCTCGCTCATAAAGTTGCAGAAGATTTAATCCTTCTTGACATACTTAATGACTCTTCGGAAGGAAAAAGAGAATATTATGTAAGCTCAAATGCACCTATGTTCGCAGAAGTCGGCAGACATTTCTATACAGATTGTAATAATGTTACAGAAATTTCACTTGCTGAAGCACTGAAAATATGAGCTTGTTCTTTGCAAACAGACAAATACCTCTGGCGGAAACACTTCGTCCCAAAACTCTCGATGAATTTTTAGGACAAAATCAGGTTGTAGAAAAAGATTCTCCTGTTTACAATCTCTTAAAATCCGGCAGACTGTTTTCAATGATTTTATGGGGACCTCCCGGTTGCGGAAAAACGACCTTTGCGCGGCTTTTATCAAAAGAACTTGATTGCCGCTTTGAGGAATTAAGCGCGGTAAATTCGGGAATTAAAGAATTAAGGCAGGTTGTAACCGATGCAGAAATAGAACTCAAAACAACTACAAGAAAAACTCTGGTTTTCATAGATGAAATTCACAGATACAGCAAAACTCAGCAAGATGCGATTCTTCCTTCCGTTGAGAAAGGTATAATTTTTGTAGTCGGAGCAACCACCGAAAACCCTTCTTTTCAGGTAATTCCCGCTCTTCTGTCGAGGATGCAGGTAATAAATTTCAAGCCTCTTTCTGACGAAAATATGCTCGAAATCATTAGAAAAGGCTACAAATATTTAATAAGCAATTATGGAAAAATAAATATAGACCCGCAAATAGGAGAATTTATCCTGCGACAGGCTTCAGGAGATGCAAGATGGGCTTTAAATCTAGTCGAAGCTTCTTATTTTGCAAGCCCTAAAGAAGACGGAACAAGAAACCTTACACTTGAATTAATAGAACAGCTTGCCCAGACAAAAGCCGTAAAACACGGAGTTCAGGAACATTACGACCTTGCTTCTGCTTTTCAAAAAAGCTTAAGAGGTTCTGATCCTGATGCGGCAATTTACTGGCTGGCAAAAATGATTTCAGCAGGAGAAGACCCGAGATTTATTGCAAGAAGACTGATAGTTACCGCCAGCGAAGATGTAGGAAACGCTGATCCTCAGGCTTTAAACATTGCGCTTAATGCCCACAAAGCCGTTGAAACATTAGGTTTTCCAGAAGGAAGAATTCCGCTCGCGCAGGCAGTAATTTATATAGCGCGGGCTAAAAAGTCTAACGAAACCATAATGGCAATAGATTCGGCGCTTAATGATATCCAGAACGGCAAAGATTTTTCTCCACCGCTGCATTTGAAAGATTCTCATTACAAAGACGCCTCGAAATACGGCTTCGGAAATGACTATATATATTCCCACGAAAACCCCGAGGCAAAACAAACCTTCCTGCCCGATGAAATGAAGGGTACTAAATACTGCAAAGATTAACTTTATAAGGTTTCAAGAACTTTAGGATCAACACCATATTTTCTGAAAACATCTTCTATTGTTAAATAGAGATGTCCTTTGTCTAACCTTCCATCTTTTCCGTTTATCCAGTCAGTATCAGAAAATTTTATTTTATCTTTTGAAGAGAGCTTAATATAATCAAAAGAATTATGTGCATTTGCTGCATCAAGCACACTTTCACCTGATTTCACCAAATTCACATGCCATGTATCTTTATTTCCGTCATAAAAAATGTTTTTTTCCGAAGAGTTAAACCTATTATTTTTATTTCCTGTACCCCAGAATACGGTATGGTCTATTTTAAATTTTTCAAAAAAATGTTTTAAAACTACCATAACCTCTTTACTGTCATCATACTTAACATCTCCACCAAAAATTAAAGCCTGAGGTCCTTTTTGTTCTTGTCTTAAAGAAGATATAGTTTCTTTAAATTTAATTTCAAGCTGTTTAAAATTTCTTGATAAATCATCAAAAAAATGAGGCGGAAATATGTGAAAAACTAAATTATTATTAGTCTCACCACCCGTTATACCTCCTGCATTACACATCAATATTCCGTCAGTTCCTATTTCTTTTCCTTTTTGTGGTTGCCATGTTGATACCCTAATTCCCTTGGCTAATTTGTTTTCAAAAGCTTGTAAGGTACAAAATTCAATATTTGCAGAGAAACCTATTTTATTATTTTGATAATTAGAGGAAATCATGATTTACCTGTTAAAATTTTCTATCTGCTAAGTAAAAACAGGTGAATATAAAAAATTGCCTGAATTTTAAAGTTGTTAGGAATTAAATAAAAAGGTTCGTTTTT
>MFRJ01000004.1:10354-16706 GCA_001784535.1 Candidatus Melainabacteria bacterium GWA2_34_9 | reverse complement strand
AATGAGTTAAAGTTTGTACTTAATCTCTTAAGCAACTACTTGGCTTAAAAGATTTTGATAATCATTTAGAAGAATTTGCGCTAATGTATCTGTATCCATTTGTGTAACTACAAGCGCAAGGAAATTATCCGGAAGTTTGTCGAGGAATTGAATTAACTGATTTGTATCAAGAGTTCCCATTCCTTCAACAAGTGAAGTTTTAGCGAAGTTTTCGGTTTGTTTGAATAGTGATTCTTGTGTGAACTCGGTATAAAGGGTCGCATCCTGTTTAAGCATTTCTGATACGATGCCGCGCATTTTTTTGTATTCTAAACCTTTGATTCCGTCTGTGATTTGGGTTGCGCTAAGGTCACCGATAACTTTAAGAAGTTGTGCTTCTGTTTTGTTTCCTTGAGTAACGCCTGTTGCGGCTTCTGCTATTTGAGCAAGTTCAACTCTGGAAAGTGATTGGAAAATTTTAATCATATTTGATTTATCAATTTTTTTGCTTGATAAAAAGTGATTTAATTCTTTAATTGAAAAATTTTCTAAAATTTGATCAGGAGATATGTACATTTTGGAGAGCATTTTAAGAAGTTCTTGTTTAGGAAGATTGCTTACAAATTGAAGAAGTTTGTCTTTTGTAAAAAGTTTCAAACCGCTAAGGAGTTGGTCTTTGTTAAGTAAAGATAAAAATTGAAGCAATTCTGAATGAGGAATTAATTTAAGGATTGCAGCTTTATTTGCAGGAAGTTCTAATTTTAGCATTTCGATAAGGCTTGCAGTGTCAGTAGGAATGTTATTAACTTGATTTGCAGCATTAGCGTTTTGTGTATTGTCAGCAGCCTGAATAATTTGACCATGTTGTCCTATTTTTGTGCCTTTTGCTGCTTGAGCCTCAGAATATTGGTCTATAGCAGAATAAGCGTTACTATTTTTGCTTTTTACCATAGGCAAATAATAGTATAAGCCGGGATATAATGTTAAATTTGTATCAAGTGTTATCATTCTTAGACCAATCACCTTTTAAAATTTTTACCAACTGCTGCACCTTCTATATTATTTATCGGAGAAGTTGTAGATTATCTGAAGAATTTATATGCATTTATTAAGTTTTTTTTACATTTGTCCATGTTAAATTATATTTATGAGTATGAATGAACAAAAAGAGTGTCTTTTTTCTCAATTGTCTAATGAAGTTAAGCAATTGAACGAAATGCTTCTTTCCGTAAGTTGGAAAGAGGCTGATTTGGATGATTGTTCTTTTGATAATGGGCAAGAAATAAACTGTTCAAGTCTTTTAGAGGAACAGAATAACTTAATAAGGAATATTGTCAAATATATTCCAGAATGGAAAAGACTGATAGGCTGTAAACAGCATCAAATTCATGACTATTGTCTTGATTTTCACACAATATCAGTATTAAAGAACTTACAAAAACACGAAGACTTTAATAAATTGAGAAAATACGATAAAGTAATTCTTCTTTATTCAGGTCTGCTGCATGATATCGAAAAAAATGAAAATGAAGTAGACCCTGAACATCCTGTAAAAGGCGCAAAAAAATCAAGTTCAATTCTTTACAGGCTTGGCTTTGGTGAAGATTTTATAAATAGCGTTTACCTTCTGGTAAAATATCATCAGGTTTTGGGATTTATGATTTCAGGAAAAGTTAATTTAACTGACGATGAACTTGTTAAGATATTTAAAACACCCGTTCTTGTTGATTTACATGCAATTCTTACTGTGGCGGATGTTAAATCAGTAAAAAAAGATGAATCGTTTTGTAAAGAAGGATTAAACGAAAAATTAGGACAACTTAAGGAAAAAATTAAAAATTTAATCAACTCAAAGTAAAATCTAAACTTTTTAGTACATGAAAGTTTTTGTAGAATTATAGTAAGCTTAATAATGCTAATTAGTTTTCAAATTGTCATGTTGATCATAGCGAAACATCTACCCCTTTGGGCTTTTAATCTTTAAGACTTTTATGGACAGATGCCCCCTTCTTTTTTGATAATCAATCAAAAAAGCGGGTTCCCTGGGCTAAAACCCTCAGAATGACAATTGTTTGGAAAAAAGGATAAATATCATGAACAAAATGAATAAAATTTTATCATTTTTATTAATAGTTTTTCTGTGTGTGTTTTTGTTCACGGCGGATGCTTCTTTTGCCAAAAAAAAGAAAAAAGGAGCCGTAGAACTTGATATTCAGGTCAGAGACGGTTTTCATATAATCGGTCTGCTTGATGTTCCTAAAAAAACAACTGTTAAAAACAAAGTACCGCTTGTGGTATTTTTGCATTCAATAGGAGAAGATTCTACAGAATGGGGAACATTTCCTTCTACAGTCAAAGAACAGTTAAATGTAGCAACACTTAATATCAACTTGAGAGGGCATGGGAAAAGTGTTTTGAATAAAAATTCCCGAAAAGTTTACTGGCAAAACTTTCAGGATAAGGATTTCAAAAAATTTCCATATGATGTGATTGATGTTTTGAAATATGTTAAAGAGCAGTATCCTGAAATAGACAGCTCAAAAGTTGCTATTGTAGGAGCGAGTCTTGGTGCTAATACTGCTTTAATGACAGGAAGCTATGGCATAAGTGCAAAAACAATCATCATGCTTTCTCCAATGCTTAATTATAAAGGGTATGATCTAAGACTGCCTATAGTAAAATACGGAAATCATCCATTATTGTTTATGGTAAGCAAAAAAGACGTTTATCCATATCAGTCATGTATTGAATTAATAAAGTTTGCGCAGGGTAAAAAGCTGTTAAAAACTTACCCTTATGGCGGAAGCGGGGTTAATCTCATAAAATTTCAGCCTGATGCCAAGCCGCTTATAATAAATTGGATAAAAGAAAGTCTTTTTCCTCAGTCACAGAAAGCAAAAAAATCATAATGACCAGAATAGTAGAAATTTTTACAGGTGCGTATGCCAGCGGAAAATCGGAAATCTCAATAAACAGGGCATTAATGCTTAAAAGCGAAGATTCTCCCGTAACTCTGGTTGATTTGGACACGGTAGAGCCTGCATATACCTTAAGACCTTTGCAAAAAGAACTTGAAACTTATGGAATACAAGTAATAACTCAGGAAAGTTATTTCGGGCTCGGAGAAACAGGAAACGTAATTACTCCTCAACAACAAAACTGCCTTAAGCTTAATAACGATAATATGGTTATCGATGTTGGCTACGGGGCAGGCGGTTTAGATATTCTTAATCTGGTTACAGGCATTGAAGAAGAAGAAAATCTCAACATTTATATTGTTATAAATGCTTCAAAACCTGAAACTTCAACTATAGCTCAGATAGTGGAATATGTTAAATGGAGTATCGGAACTGAAAACCAGAAGTGGAAAGCTTTCAGCGGAATAATCAGCAATACACATTTCAGCGATGAAACTGAAACTGAAGATGTTTTGAAAGGATTTGAGATTACAAGTAAAGCTGCAGAAATCCTGAATCTTCCCATAAGGGCGATAACTGTTTCCGAAAAGCTTTATCCTGAAATGGAATCCCTGATTCACAGCGGTATTCCGGTATGGGCTTTAAAAAGATTTATGCCGAGAGCTATGTGGTGATTAACAAGACAACTTCTAAGCTTTTTTGAAAAGTCCTACAGCTTTATCTTTTAATCCGAGAACTGTAGTCTTTGCTGATTCATAAGCAGAAAGCACATTTGTTTTAGCTGTTTCTAAATATGGGCTTACTCTTTCAGCTGCCTGTGCAAAATATTTTTGAGCTGCTTCGCCTAATTTGCCTGTTTTAGCTAAATATCCTGCGCCTGCAAGAACTGCAATTAGTCCGATAGCTGTTAATGTTTTATGGCTTTTTTTAGGTGCAGCGGTTTCTGTTGCTTGTGTTGATGCTTGACTTGCCGGAGCTGAATTAAGTCTTTGATTTAAGTCTGCGCTTGAAAGAGCTCTGAAACTTACTTGATTTCCAATTCTGTTTACATTTAACATATTTCTTACTCCCTGTATTTTAATCTCATCTTTCATCTTCTTTAATGCGGGTAAATAAGAAAAATTGCTTAAAAAATGAAAATTTTATGTAATTTTTTTATAAAAATGGTGGAAATCCAATAATTTTAAGAATTATTGGTTGTAATATTTCTTAATAAAAAATCTAGAAAACCTTGAATCTCGATAAGGAGTCAGAACCTTGCTCTGTAACATATAAATATCCGGAAGAATCCACCATAAGTGAATAAGGTCTATTTAAGTTTTTGTAAAGAACATTTATTGTGTTATTTTTTAAGGATATTTTTAAAATTTCGTTTGAATTGTAATTCGCTGCATAAATATTGTCATAAATATCAATAGCCAAGCCTAAAGGTCCATTTAAAGGCTTGTCTTTGAATAAAACACGCTTAACCCCACCGGGTTTTATTTGTATTATTGAATTATCACCAAAATTAGCGACATATATATTTCCTTTGCTGTCTTTTGCAATGCCCGCAGGTCCGCTAAATCCTTTTATTTGAGATTTGCCGGAATTATTTACATGTTTTGATGTGGTTTTGGGAGTGGTTTTTCTGGGTTGTGTTTTTTTCACAGATGGCTGTGCGGAAACTAAAGTAATCTGAACTCCAAGAGATTTTGCCAGAGCTTGAGCATCTTTGTAACGCGCTGTCCCTAAAGGAATTTTTCTTAAATAATATGCCGCCTTCGGTTTATTATAATTTTCGCCATGTAATGAAGCTAGTTTGTAGGCTAATTCATAATCGCGGGGGTTTTTTGCATATAAAGTTTCATAAGTGCTAAGGGCTTTATGAGGATCTCCGATTTGCTCGTAAGTCGCGGCAAGATTTCGATAAGCGTCAAGAAAAGTCGGATCAATGTCCAGAGCTTCTTCAAAGCAGGAAATAGCTTCATCGTATCTCTCCTGATAGTTTAAATCTATTCCTTCGTTATAAGCTTTTACCGCTTCAACTTCGTAAGAAAAAGCTGATTTTGTCAGGAAAAAGCAACCAAAACAGACAAAAATACTGATTGCAATGATTTGTAATTGTTTGTACAACTTTAAATCCTCTGATAAAATAATTAACATTATACAAATAAAAATAATAACCGTGAAAAAATCTTTGAAATGAGAGTTTTTACGTTGTATCTTAATGTTAGTGTATTTTTATAAATATAAAAGGTGAATTTGAATATGTCAGTGACAATTGCAGGAAAAACTTTTAATTCCAGATTAATGGTCGGTACAGGAAAATTTAACGATTTTGAAGTAATGAAACAAGCTCATATTGCCAGTGGTGCAGATATTGTTACCGTTGCAATCAGAAGAGTTGACTCAGGCGCACCCGGACATGTGGGAATAATGAATTATATTGATACAAATCGATATTGGATACTTCCAAATACGGCAGGATGCCAGACTGTGGAAGAAGCTTTAAGGGTGGCAAGACTTTCAAAAGCTATGGGAATCAACAACTGGATAAAACTTGAAGTTATCCCTGATGCTAAATATCTTTTGCCTGATCCTATAGCAACATTTGAAGCAGCAAAAATACTCGTTGAAGAAGGGTTTGTAGTACTGCCTTATATTAATGCCGATCCATTGCTTGCAAAACGTCTTGAGGAAATCGGCTGTGCTACGGTTATGCCTCTTGCTTCTCCTATAGGAACAGGGCAGGGTATAAAAACCGAAGAAAATATCAGAATAATAATTGAACAGTCAAATATTCCTGTTGTTGTTGATGCAGGATTGGGGGTTCCGTCAGAAGCTTCCAGAGTTATGGAAATGGGAGCTGACTGCGTACTTTTAAATACAGCCATAGCTCTTGCAGAAGACCCTGCAAAAATGGCGGAAGCTTTTAAGCTTGGAGTTGAAGCAGGAAGAATGGCTTACGAAGCAGGAAGAATTCCAGTAAAGGCTTATGCCAGCGCATCTTCTCCGCTTGCCGGAATCGTTGGGAAATAATATTTAAAGTATTGTTAATTTCTAGTCATATATTTAAAATAAGAGTAGAATTAAGTTATGAATGAAAAATATATTGAAGAAACTTTAAATAATCATAGAATGAATAAAACACTTCTCTGGAATACGCTTATTCTTACTTTTGGCGGTGAAATAGGTCTGTTTTTTAAAGCTCTAGGTACTAAAAATCCGATTTCTGAATATATATTTATTTTTATTGGATTTTTAGTTATATGTGTTTTAGTTTATTCAATTAGTGAAATTTCAATTAAAATAACCCAATTAAGCATTTATTTAAAAAATAAAGGAGAGAAATAAATGAGTACATTTAACATTATCTTAGGTGTTTTTTTAGCGCTTTTTTTGCTAATAGTAATGTACTGGCTTATGTTTAATACAATGGGTGTTAAAAAAGATCCTGATTTGGATTAAATGAA
>MFRJ01000004.1:723-10256 GCA_001784535.1 Candidatus Melainabacteria bacterium GWA2_34_9 | reverse complement strand
TAAAAGGACCTCCGGCAAATATTGCTTTTGATGCAACCGGAAAGCTTACGCAAGCGGCTCTGGGATTTGCAAAAAAACAGGGATTGAGTCCTGATATTTTAGGCAAAAAAGAAATTGCAGGTGTAGAATATCTTTATGCTTCTATAAAACAAGAAGGCAAGCCAACAGAAGAAGTTTTGAAAAATATAATTCCTGAAATGATATTAAAGATTCAAGGTAATCGCTTTATGAGATGGGCAGACCTCGATATTAAGTTTTCCCGACCTATAAGATGGCTTGTTTCCATACTTGATAATAAAGAAATAAAAATTCAAATAGGCAATGCAGAATCTTCTCAGTATTCAAGAGGGCATAGGTTTTCTAATAATAAACAGGTAAAAATAGAAAGTCCTGATACATATTTAGAAAATCTCTATAATGCTCAAGTTATAGCTGATTCTGAAAGAAGAAAAGAGGAAATAGTCAGTTTAATTAATAAAGCGGCCTCATCAAAAGGCGGAGTGGCAGAAATTCCTGCTGAATTGCTGGAAGAAGTAACCAACCTTGTAGAATGGCCGACTCCTGTTATCGGCAGTTTTGGCGAGAAATATCTTGAAATTACTGAAGATGTAATTGTATGCGTACTTGCGCACCATCAAAGATATTTTCCTATCTACGATAAAGATGGAAAACTGCTTAATTACTTTATAACTATAGCAAATCACGATGAATCAAACATTGATAATATTAGAAAAGGCAACGAAAAAGTTGTAAAACCAAGACTGGATGACGCTATTTTCTTTTATAAAGAAGATACTAAAAAGTCTTTAGACTCAAGAGTAGAAGATTTAAAAGGTGTAACTTTCCAGAAAGGGCTTGGAAATCTTTATGATAAAACCGATAGAATCAAAAGAGTTTCAGGATTTATCGCCTGTGATCTGGAGCTTGATGATGAAACAGCTAAAAAAGCAATAAGGACTGCCGAATTGTGCAAAGCTGACCTTGTAACAAATATGGTAAGGGAGTTTACAGAATTGCAAGGCATAATCGGCGGTGATTACGCAAAATTAAACGGCGAAGATGAACTGATTTCTTTGGGTGTACGAGAGCATTATATGCCTATTTCAGCTGATGGAGATCTCGCAAGCTCTATTACAGGACAAGTTGTCGGCATAGCTGATAAAATTGACACGATTTGCGGAGTTTTTGCTCTTGGAAAAGCTCCTACAGGTTCTGCTGATCCGTTAGGGCTCAGAAGAGCAGCTATTGGTATAATTAACACCATAATTGATAAAAAATTAAACATTAATTTATCAACACTCATTGAAAAAACTGTTTATGTTCAGCCTCTGGAAATAGAAAACAAAGTTAAATTAAGCACTGAAATAAAAGATTTTATTACACACAGGCTTAAAAACCTGCTGACGGAAGAATACAGACATGATGTTGTGGATGCTGTGCTTTCAGCAAAAGATTCTTTGGCTGACCTGTCTGACGTTGAAGCGAGAATTAATATAATATCAGAACTGGTTAAAAAAGATTCTTATAAATTCTTTCACGAATCAGCAAACAGAATAATAAGGATTATCAAAAATCAGCAATTCGAGAATGCCGTAAAATCTGAATTGTTTGTGGAAGATTCAGAAAAAGAATTATGGGACTGCGTTTCTAAAATAGATGACTGTCTTGATTATTCTCAACTCATTGAAAAACTTGAAACATCAATCCCTAAAATTGAAAAATTCTTTGATAAAGTTCTGGTTATGGATAAAGACGAGCAAATTAAGAATAACAGGCTGAATTTGCTCGGCAATTTGAGTAATAAATTCCTTAAACTTGCGGATTTTAGCAAAATAGTTTTTTAATTAAAGCTAAAATAAAAATTGCCGATTATAAGGTTATCATTACAAAAATAATGAGTAATAAGTGTATGAAAATTTTTAATAAAAAGAAAACAGGACAAACTATTGTGGAATTTGCGCTTATTGCTGCATTGGTCGGAATTGTTGGAGGATGGGCTTTTATTAAAATGAATCCCGGTCTTTTTAGAAATTATTTTAAAAGCAGCGTTTCTTCAACTAATAATATTGACAGTAACGGGCAAATGAAGCTTTGTACTTATGATGATAATAATTGCACAGCTCCGATACCTCCAGCTCCACCTCCGCCGCCGCCTCCTCCTGGTACTTGTGATCCAATGGCTATAGGTGGCGTAGAACCTGATGGAAGTGTTTATACAGGAAATGCCAGCGGAAATGATCTGTGTACTACTCCTGCAGCAAATGAAACACTTACAACATGGAATAATGGTGCTGGTGGTAATTTAGTTACAGGTGCTAATAATGCACTTAATGGTATTCCTAATACAAATACACTTAAGGTTCTTGTAAATGCTCACTCTCCGTATCAAGCAGCTCTATATTGCGCAAATTTGAATTTTGCCGGGCATACTGATTGGTACTTGCCTTCTCAAGTTGAAATGTCAATTATTTATGTAAATAGAGCCGCTATAGGAGGTTTTTCACCTTCTCATTATTGGTCGTCTACAGAAGTTGACGGAGAACATTCATGTGTTATTGATTTTCCAAATTTTGGAAATGTTCAGAGTGAGGATAAGGATAATAATCAACGTGTCAGGTGTGTAAGGCATGATTAAGAGTGTAATAAAATGAAATTTTGTTTTTGAAAAAATTCGGGTATAATTTAAGTTATGGATAAAGATTTTTTAAAAGAAAAATTAATATTTTTAAGATTATGGTTGACTTTTGTAATAACAATAGAATCTGCATGTATAGCATGGTTTGTTGCTAATTATAATAAAGTTGTTAAAATTTTTGTATACGCTGATATTATATTGGTTTTAACTTTATTTATTTCAACATTTATAATAAATCAAAAAATACGTAAAAATATTAAAATTATGAGGGATTTAAATAATGAGTAATGAAACAGCATTAATAATAATGGTCGGTTTATTTATTGCTACTATTATAAGCGGGGTTTATTTTGCAATTAAAGATGATAAACCGGTAAAAAAACACCCTTAATTGTGATGAAATTTTCTATAATTACTGTTTGCAAGGACTCGGAAAAAACACTGGAAAATGCAATTCTAAGTGTAATAAATCAAACATATAATAATTTTGAATATATAATAATTGACGGACTTTCAACAGACAACACATTAAATATTATTGAAAAATACCGTGATAAGATTTCGCAAGTTATAAGTGAATCTGATGACGGTCTTTATGATGCAATGAATAAAGGCATTAAGCTTGCTACAGGTGATTATTTGTTCTTTTTGAACTCTGATGACCAGTTTTTGCATAATGATATTTTGGAATTGGTTGCGCGTAATTACAATATTGGCAGTTGTTATCCCGAACTGTTATATGGAGATATAGCCGTATTGAACAAACAAACAGGAAAGCTCTCCATGCAGAAACATAATAAATTTAATAAAATATATCTGCTGAAAAACACTCCATGTCAGCCGGGAACTTTCTATAAAAAAGATACTTTCGATAAATACGGGTATTTTGATACAAATTATAAAATTGTAAGTGATCATGAATGGTTTTTAAGGGTTTTTCTAAAGCATAATATAAGCGCGAAATATCTGGGCTTTCCTGTAAATATTTTCAATATTGGCGGGATTTCTACTAACAAGAATCGTGAAGAAAAACTAATAGCCGAGAGAAATAATATGCTCAATAAATATTTTACAAAATTTGAGAGAACATCTTACGAATTTATTTCTAAAAATTGCAGAAGTTTAACAACAACGCCTGTTATAAGTGGTTTATTAAATTTGGTTTTTAAATTTAAGCTGTAAAAAACCCCTTTGTTTAAAAGGGGTTTTTTGAGTTAGTGTTTAGTATTGATTATTATTTTTTTTCTGTGAACCAAACGTCTCTTGTTTCGAATTTTTCACCGGATTTGGTTATGAATGAACTGGTTTGTAAGTTCATACCTTCGGTTGGTGTTTCGGTGTAGTTGCTGTCGATTGCTTCAACTTCGCCAAGACCTTCAAGTTCTGTTACGTTGTTGTCGCCGATTAAACCGAGTTGTGTGTCTGCTTTAGCTAATGCTTCTTGAAGTTTGGAAAGGTTTACTACGCCGTTTGTGGATACTTCGATTCCGGTTGCTTCTTTAGCGCTAGCTGCGATTTCTTTTAAAGCTTCGAATCCGTTTCTTGC
The DNA here is from genome assembly GCA_001784535.1 of Candidatus Melainabacteria bacterium GWA2_34_9. Classification (GTDB taxonomy): domain Bacteria; phylum Cyanobacteriota; class Vampirovibrionia; order Gastranaerophilales; family UBA9971; genus UBA9971. Next base: position 6,075 of record MFRJ01000004.1, on the reverse strand, counting down.
GTTAACTTTTTGTTTGGTGAATGGGTTGATTGTGTCTGTTCCGAATACTTCAGCTGCGTCAATTTTACCGTTTGCGTTTTGATCACTCATTGCGAGCATTTTGTCGCCGTCTACTGCTGCGCCTTCTGCGAGTCCGTCGTTGTTTAAGTCAACTCCTTTTTCTGATTCTGTGCTGATTTTGCCGTCTTTGTTTATATCTAGAACTAGTGGATCACGGTTGATTGTGTTGCCGTTTAGGTCGAATCCGAAAGAGTTGGTCCATCTGGTGTTGATTAAGTTGAAGTTGTTTGTGATTGTTGTGTTTTGTGTGTTATTTACAGCTACAACTGCTGCGATTTGTCCATCTTGTGTTGTATTTTTAGCTTCAACAGCTGCGATTTTTGAATCTTGTTGACCATCTTTTGTAACGCCTGCTGCGATTTGTGTATCTTGTGTTGCGTTTTTGGTTTCAACAGCTGCGATTTTTGAATCTTGTTGACCATCTTTTGTAACGCCTGCTGCAATTTGTGTATCTTGTGTTGCATCTTTAGCTGTGTTTGCTGCTAATGCTGCTTTTAATTCAGCTATTTGAGCTTCTAAATTTGTGATTTTTGTTTCTTGAGCTGCGTCTTTTGCGTCGTTTGCAGCGATTGCTGTTGTGTTTGCAGCGATTGCTGTTTCTTGAACTATGTCTTTTGCTTCGTTTTGTGCGATTTTTGCATCTTGTGCTGCTTGTTCGTCTTTAATACCTGTTAAGCCAACCATATCGAGCATTACTTCTTTGAATACTTCGCCTTTTGTTTGGGTTGCGCTAACTGGTTGATCTGCTACAGTTAGTGTTACTACAGGAGCTGCTACTGGATTTGGTAATACTTCATCTGTTCCTGGAGCTGGAGTTGCGTATACCGGTGTGGTTGGTACCGGGTTAAGTTGTTGGCTGTTTCTTCCTAATAACATTGGAAGGAACTGCATTAATATACTTAATATGTTCATTAACATTGGGCTGATTGATGATTGTTGTTGAGCCGGTTGATAATTATAATTTTGAGGAACGAATGATTGTTGTTGCATTGGTGCGTATTGTTGTTGGTTGAAAATTGGAAGCGGTTGCATTGCTGATGCTATGAAAGGATTGCTGTACATATTGCTTGTATTTGGTTGGTAGTAGTTTTGTGTTTGTTGTTGTGGTTGGTAGTAGTTTGTGTAAGTACCGTTTAACATAAAATTTTCTCCTTGACTATATTTATCTACACTTTATATATTTTGTATTTCCTTGTAATATATTAAAAACATACAATTCCCAAAAATTGCTTTTTTTGAAATATATCTCTTTACATTACTTAATATATAAGTACTGTATACAGGTTAAATACCTTGTGGATTCAGAAAAAATTGTTTTTTAAAATATGTACATTACAAAATTGATTTCATGAAACAAAAAATTCATTACAATTAAAGAAGGGCATATTATGCCTCGCAATGATGTATAACGTGAGAAAAGATGAAATACAAAAAACTAATAATAGCCGTCAGTATAGTGTTTTTTGCAGGAAATTGCCTGACCTGCAAAGCTTCTAATTGGGATAGCAATAAATTAAATACTTCAGGGCAGGAAAGAACTCTAACTTCTGCCATAAACAAAAATCCCGGAAATACAGAAGCATCTATACAGCTTATCAAGCTTTATCTTGATAATGATCAGGATACAAAAGCCATGATTGAGCTTAACAGGATACAAAGCAAGGTTACCGGTAACTCAAAGTTTTTTATTATGGCTGCAAATTTGTTTTTAAAAAGAGGTTTGCTGGATGAAGCCGAAGAAATGGCAAAAAAAGCTGTAAAGGTTTCGTATAACAGCCCTGATGCTTTTATTGCGCTCGGAAATGTGTGTTTTGAAAAAGCCAGTTCTCTCGACAATACGCCTGAGACCGCAGAGTTAAGAAAAGCATACATGACAAAAGCATTTGATAATTTTTATACGGCATACAAGTACAATCCTGCTTCGCCTTTTGCCCATATAGGTCTTGCCACTGCGTATTATATGAACGGGCAAAATTCTCTTGCGCAGGATGAAATACTAAAAGCAAAGGAATTAAGTATAAATAATGCCGAGGCTCTTTATTTAATCGGGGAATATTACTACAAAACAAAAGAATATACAAAGTCAAAAATATATCTCGAAAAATCCATTTTATCAGGACTGACAGCTAAATATAAAACTTATTACATGCTGGGAACACTTTATGAGCAGGAAGGAAGTATTCAAAATGCACAAAAAAATTACCTTTCATCTCTAAAATTAAGACCTGATCATCCTGAATCTCAACAAAATCTTGACAGGCTCATAAAAGTTACTTATAAAGAAGCAGAAACGCTTTCAAGTAAACAAAAAACCACAAAAGATCTTTTTAGTAATCTTAATGATGAATTAAATACTGTTATGCAGGCGGATTATTTTCTTGTTGTAGATGAGTTTACCAAAGCAAGAGATTCTTATATCAAGGTTCTCGACAAAAACCCCGATAATGTCAATGCTATAACAGGACTTGCCGAATTATATTATGCTAAGTGGGCAGAAGGCTTTGCTAATTCCACGGATTTTATTAATGATTCAAAATACATATTAAAAACAAAAGAAAACCCGAGAATCGTTATTCCTCTTACAAAATTCAAGCTTATAAACGAAGATAAAATGCCTGAAGCAATCAGACAAAAATTCATAAATCTGTCAGTAAGCGAAACTTTTGATTTTTATGACCTGTTAAATGAAGTAAGAGCAGAGTTTTTGCTCGGGAATTTTGAAGAAAGTCATGCGAAATTTGAAAAATTATTAACCTTTAAACTTTCAAATTATGAAAAATTTAAGGTGTTAAAAAGCTTGTGTTATGACCATGACTACGATGAAGCCTTGATTTTAATAGATGAATTAAAGAAAACCTATTATCATAATGAAGAGCTTGCGCCTATTGTAAACAGAATAAACACAAAATTTTCTGTCGCAGATGAAAAATTAAATCAGGCAATAACTCTCTATAGTAATAAAGATAAGAAACAGCAGGATTTTTTAAATGCCGAGTATATAATCAGGCAGGCTGTAAGATACTTCCCTACCTACAAAAAAGGTTATCTTCATTACGCGTATTTGCTTGAAAAACAGGAAAAATATAAAGAAGCTTTGGACAAAGCACTTGTGTGCCAGAGATTATATAAACTTTATCCTGATAAAAACACCAAAATTGCTGAAGATGAAGTTGGAAAGCTTGTTCAAAACCTCAAAAGGAAGCTTGCAGAGCTGGAATCAGGAAAATAAATTATTCATTTTTTCGTATTTTCCGAAATTTTGTATAATAATAATGCCGAACGGGTGATATTTTTAAATGCCCATTTCACGCGATTTAAAAAAAATCAAAATACGTTATTATAATTATATAGTGTTGAAGTGATTTGTAAAATAAGAAAAAAGCAGTAACAAGTGAGCTATTCACACAAAATTCAGGCATGAGCAAAAACACAAAAGAATAAATAGTAGGCAGAAAATGTGTTATACCTGTGCAGGTTTTGTTGTGGCTATTAAAACGCTTAAGAATCAAGTTTTGAAGTAAAAATGTTGAAGTAAATAAATATGGAGTTTAGGTGAGCAATGAGTGAATTTGTTGTGCAGTATTTCTGCTTTTCAAGAAAACATGCAGGTCAAGGATTTGCCGAGTACGGTCTTATCTTTTCGTTGGTATGTGTTGTGACGTTGGTGGTGTTGAAAACAATGGGAAATTAGAATAACGCATCGCTGGTCGGTTAATTACTGATAGTGTTGTTCTACGCTTCCTTTTTGCTTTGTCTTGATAGGAGTAATTTAATTATTCCTGTCAGGGCTTTTTTTTTTATGCTACATATTTATATATAATATGTAGTGTTTTTGAAAAATTTATAATTTATGAAAAAAATTGTTATAACAATAATCTGCATCCTAATCTTGTTTGTTTATCAAATAACAAAAACTAATGGAGAGTCTTTAAAACCTGTGAGTACTGATTTTGTTGTTATTAAAAACCAAAAAGTTTTTCTTGATGTTGCTGATAATCGAGAAAAAATAACACGGGGTTTAATGGGTGTTGATAATATTGCAGAAAATCAAGGAATGGTTTTTTTGTTTAAAAAACATGATTATAAAACTTTTTGGATGAAAAATATGAAAATTCCTCTGGATATAGTCTTTATTTCTAACGAAAAAATTGCTAAAATATATAAAGAAGTACCTGTTTGTGAAAAAGATCCCTGTACTCTTTATGGTTCAAAATATAAAATTGATTCGGTAATAGAATTTAAAAAGGGATTTTGTGAAAAATACAATGTAAAAGTTGGTGACAAAATTAAGTTTAGCCAGGATATCAAAAGAAAAAAAGCAGGGTTAAAAGAAAATTAATAAAAGGGAACAGGTTATGAAAAATTCTGTATCAATAAAAATTTTATTAGGGATTTTTAGTTTATTTGCAGGTATTTTATTTAGTTCTGTTGCTTTTGCTGCGCCGTCGCAAATTGTTCTTTTTTGCTCAAGCTGGAATATGAAATGCAGAGAGGCAAAATTGGTCTGTTCTGCTGCTGCTCAGGAACTGGGTATAAGTTATTCGGATCTGGATGTTGATCAGGCAAATTCACAGCAAAAAGCCAATGCTATGGGGTTGAATCTTCCTTCTGCAATTCCGTATATTTATATTCTTGATAACAAAGGCAAGGTTGTCAAAGGAAAATTATATAAAGGTGAAACTTCGCAGTCTTTGCAACAGGAATTAATGAAGTATTAAAGTATCTTGGCAAGTTCTGCAAGCGAGTTTACCGAAAAGATTTCTGTTTCTTTAGAAGTTACTTTAATAGTGTACATGCCTGCATTTTGACCAAATTGTATGTCAGAAGAAGTATCTCCGACCATAATGGATTTGTTAAAATCAACTTCGGGAAAGTCTTGCTGTGCCCTTAAAGCGGAGCCAATATCAGGTTTTCTGCATCCGCAGCTTTCGTTTCTGTCGTGCGGACAAAAATAAATTTTGTCTATTCGTCCGCCAAATTTTTTTATGCCGTCAATCATATATTCGTGTACTTTATTAAGATCGTTTTCTGTCATAATTTCCACTGCGATGCCGCGCTGGTTCGTAATTATAAAAATCCTTCCGAAAACTTCAGAGAATTTTTTTAAAGCTTCAGGAACTCCGGGCAAAAATTCAAATTCGTTGACGCTTTTGACATAATCAGCCATAAGTCTTTTGTTGATAACCCCGTCCCTGTCAAGAAACAGCGACCATGTTTTGTCAATGTTTAATTTTTTTAAATCAGTTATTTCGTTCATAAAATTATTGTACATGAAAAAATCAAAAATATTAA
>MFRJ01000004.1:411-667 GCA_001784535.1 Candidatus Melainabacteria bacterium GWA2_34_9 | reverse complement strand
GGGGGTACAAAAAAATTTGGGTTGAGTTATATTAATAATATCAAATTAATTAGTGTACTAAATACAATATTTAAGAAAAATCATGAGGCAGAAAATAAAATAAGATGAACGCATTACTTAATCGTATAGTTATGTATCCACAACCAATGATAAGATCAAATTCACCTGACAGAAGAAAAATGAGTAAATTACCTACTAATGAACCAACAATTGTTTGGCTTAGAAATAAACAAATAAACGAATGTGTTGATACGGT
>MFRJ01000004.1:0-236 GCA_001784535.1 Candidatus Melainabacteria bacterium GWA2_34_9 | reverse complement strand
TTTGCTTAAGGAGTAAATAATTTGATTACCAAAAAAGAAGTTGAACACGTTGCAAAACTTGCCAGACTTGAATTATCAGAAGAAGAAAAAGAAAGATTTACAGTTCAGTTTTCTAATATTCTTGATTATTTTAACCAGTTAAGCGAAGTTAATACTGAAAACGTAGAGCCGATGACACAGGCAATACCTATGGTAAATGTAATGAGGGAAGATAAAGTACAATTGCCGTACACGAG
>MFRJ01000003.1:26030-29897 GCA_001784535.1 Candidatus Melainabacteria bacterium GWA2_34_9 | reverse complement strand
TTTTAAATAATCTTTGTGTGAGATTATAGATTTTAGAAATCAATATTAGTCCTGATGCCAAACACAACAGCACTTTTATCGGCGTAATAAGGCTTGTTTATCCATTGAAAATCGGGCTGAATAGATAACCAAGGTGTTAAAGCTATTTTATAAAAGATTTCAAGAACACTTTCTCCTTTTACATGTCCCAATCTTTTGCTGAATTTAGCAGTATTAATGGCAATGCCTAGAGTATCGCTGTCTCTTTTCTGAATTAAACCTTTATAAGCAAGACCTGTTCCAAAATATTTAGTTAATTCGCTTTTGTTAGGAGGAGACCAGCCGAATTGACCAAAGATATTTAAACCTTGATTATCTTCAATATCATCAACTTTTTCTTTGAAGATCATTTGTTCAAATTCTGTATACATTCCTTGATTGCTTGGAAAGGTTCCTGCTTCAACGCCTGAGTCAAGAACATCCTGACTTAAAAGTTCTTCAGCGTCTGCGGTGTGAAGCCACATTCCGTACAAGACTTTGCCGGGATGATTTTTTATTGAATGAGTGACTCCTATTTCGCCTATATGCATATATGCGTTGTCTTTGTGGAAAATAGTGTTAAAGCCGCTTTCGCTTCCGACTCCGCTTCCGTCAAAAAATCCATATTTTAGATAAGTATTTTCTGTAGGTTGAATAGTTGTTACGAAACCGATAGCAGGATCAGGATATGTAGGTATTGGAGCAGTTGCAATAAATGTAAAACCCGAATTTATAAACTCTGCTCCGGTATCAAGACCCATAAATTCAGAGCAGCCGTCCTGTTTCCCGATTTTTACTTTAATTTTTTCAGAAAATAGGCTTTGTTCATACCAGTATTCGCTTAGTTGGGTAATCTTTTTTTGTGGGTCTAAACTTTCAAAGACCATATAATCACCAACATATTTCTCTGAAATTCCTTTTCCTTGAGCGTTTTGGAATAACACAAATAATTTTCCGCCCGGATATAAGTGCATTTTTTCTGTATCAAATTCTACAGCAGTATTAATTATTCCTTGATAAGAAGGTTTACCGTTGTGTAAGATACCACCGCCGTGTCCTTTTGTGAATGAATTTGTCGTATAAGACCCTGTAAATGTTACTCCATTGTCTTCAAGCTTTGAACGAAGTCCTTTCCAGTTACCTGTAGCTGTATCCTGATTAAGCCATATCTCAAGCGGTGTTTCTTTTTTAACTTCATGTGTCTGAACGCCGCCTTTTAAATCAAGAACCGGAACAATATTTTCATCTGAGTCGGATGTATTTAAGTGGAGTTTTGTTTCACAAGGAGTTTTGTTCATTGTAGGAATATCAGGATCAGTCTGAAATTCAGCAGGTGTTTTGTTTACTGTAGGGGTGTTTTCTTGTTCTGATTTGTTAGCAAGTAAATTTTCGTGATTTGTTTGATTTTCAGCTGAATTAAAAGTACTTTCCTGCGCGTTTAAATTGGTGTCCTGTATTGTTTCTGCATAGGAAGCGTTGTTGATGGAAAAACAAAATCCTAAAATAGCCAGGGACACAACAAAATGGGATTTTTTGTTAATAAAATCTAACTTCATAACTACTCCAGACAACTCTTAATACTAGTAAAAAATTTTCCCTTTCTTTAATCAATAATAAAGGATTTTTTGAAAAAAATATACTATACGAAAATTAATTATTTATTTTTGTATTTCAAATAAAACTTTGTACAAGTATTTATCGACATAGAGCCAAATTTCAAGATATTTCCCGTTGCCGACAACTTTACTCTCAAGGGCTGATTTAGCCGGTACAAGTACTTTTTTTTGTTCCCAGAATTTTCTAAAAGGTCGTGTAATTATTTTTTTCGGTATTTCAATGAATATTTTTTTTGGTATAGCTTTGTATAAAGGAGTTTTGGGTTTAATTGGTTCTTTGTAAACCAGAGCAGGGTTAATTAAAACTTTTTGATAAATAGGAATAATGCCTGCAACTTTTCCGTTTTGTTTAAAAAGAAGAAACTCATAACCATCATGTTTATCAGGTTTTACAAGGTAATAACCGGGTTTTAGCAGAATTTTTTTGTTTTTTAGCGTGTCTGTAATTCTTATTAACGTATAAGGAGAGATTATATATCGGTTATAGTCATTGTCTTGTTCTGGATCAATGCCTTCTTCGTACATAAAATCTAGAACAGGAGTGTCTTTATAAAGCAAATCATAGTTTATTCTTAAATTTTCGGCTTCACAGGAAGATTTTGAAAACGTAAGAATAGATATTAAAATTAGTAAAAGTAATAATGATTTTCTCATAATTTTATTATAAGCCAAGTTATAGTTGGTGATGAATATATTAATAATTTTTTCATATTTGTTGTGTACTCTTTTAAGTTGAGTATATTTATTTTTTGCATAAAATTAAGTTAGAGGTTTGGTATAAAATTATGAAATATAAAGATTATTATAAAGTTCTTGGTGTATCAAAAGATGCGGATGAAAAGCAGATAAAAGCAGCTTTTCGTAAGTTGGCGCGAAAATACCACCCTGATGTAAACAAAGATGCCGATGCCACTGTAAAATTTAAAGAAATAAATGAGGCCTATGAAGTTCTTTCTGATCCTCAAAAAAAGCAAAGATACGATAGTTTAGGCAGCAACTGGCAGGAAGGTTCTCAATTTACTCCTCCGCCCGGATATGAAAATATTCATATGAATTTTGGCGAAGGAGGATTCGGCGGATTCCGCACATTTAACGATTTTGGTGATATGGGCGGGCTTGGCGGATTTAGTGAGTTTTTTGAGTCGATTTTTGGTGATTTTTCACAACAATCAGCCGGTTCTCGCAGACAACCGCATTCTCATGCTCAAAAATCTCAACAGTCTGAAGAGAATCTTGATATAACGCAGGATTTGGCTATCGATCTTGAAGATTTGATGGGTGAAGGAACTAAAGCCGTTAAAATAAGTTATATGGATAAATGTTCCGAGTGTGGCGGTCGCGGTTCAAGATGTTACAAATGCGGCGGCAGCGGTGTGGCTTCTGTTTCAAAAGTTTTAAATGTAAAAATCCCTAAAGGAATCAAGGAAGGCGCTAAAATTCGCCTTGTCGGAGAAGGAAAAGCTTCTTTCTCAGGAAGAAAAGGAAATTTATATTTTGTAATTAAATACAAACATCATCCTGATTTTACTGTGGATGGGACAAATATTTCTTCTGATGTTGAAATTCCTGCTCCTAAAGCTGTACTAGGTACTGTAGCAGAAGTCAAAACCCTGCACGGAATAGTAAAAGTTACAATACCTCACGGAACTCAGTCAGGAAAATCTTTAAGGCTCAAAAATCTAGGACTCCCTAAAAAAGAAGGCGGTTTTGGTGATCATATAGCAAAAATTAAGATTACAATTCCTGAAAAACCAACATCAGAAGAAAAAGAGCTTTATAAAAAGCTTGCTGATTTAATTTAAGAATTTTTTGTTTTTAAAGAGTGATGCAATTTTATTGCATCACTCTTTTTCTTTTTTAAATAAAAATTAGGCTGACATGAGAATACAAAAATTTCTTCTTAGTTGATAAATTTAAAAAAACTTTATAAAAAGGAGAACTATTATGGAAAATAATGATGTAAAACTGCTTAATGTAGCACTTGGTTTTGAACAGTTTGCTATAGCTGCATATGAAATAGCCGCAGGCACAGGTTTATTGAGTGAAGAAACAATTAAAACAGCAAAATTGTTTCAATCTCATCATGGACACCATGTAGCTAAACTTAGAGAAACTATAGAAAAATTAGGCGGAGAACCGGTAAAAGCGTTATCTAAAGAAGAATATTTAAAACAAATGCCTATAGAAAAACTTGCAGATCAGGAAGTAATAGTTCGTTATGCTTTAAGTTTAG
>MFRJ01000003.1:25650-26013 GCA_001784535.1 Candidatus Melainabacteria bacterium GWA2_34_9 | reverse complement strand
GCTTATCTGGGAACAGTAAAAGAATTTGAGAATAGAGAAATTGCTCAGGCAACTGCAAGTATTTCAGGAGATGAAGCTATGCACTGGGCTGCTCTTAGACAAGCTTTGGGAATGATTCCTGTACATATAAGCTTTATACCTCTTTCTGAAGATGAAGTAGAAGATTAAGGAGAATTAAAGAATGAAAATTTTAGTTGTATATTACAGTATGTACGGAAATACCTTCGAACTTGCAAAACATGTAGTAGAGGGATGCAAATTAGTTGAAGGCGCAGAAGTTGTATTAAAACAGGTGCCTGACCTATTGCTTCCGGAAGTAATAGAAAAAGCCCCAAAAATTCAGGAAGCAAAAGAAAAACAAAA
>MFRJ01000003.1:22350-25562 GCA_001784535.1 Candidatus Melainabacteria bacterium GWA2_34_9 | reverse complement strand
CAGATTAGAAATTTTATAGACCAGACAGCTTCCTTATGGTTAAAGGGCAAACTTGAAGATAAAGTTTCGGGGGTATTTACATCAACAGCAAGTATCCACGGCGGGCAGGAAACAACACTTGTATCTGCAATGTTGCCTCTTTTTCATCTTGGAATGATAGTTGTCGGAGTTCCATATTCAACACCCGAGTTGATATCGTCACAATCAGGAGGAACCCCTTATGGTCCAAGTCATGTGGCAGGAATTACAGCTGATATGCCTATTACTGAGGATGAAGCAACTATAGCAAAAGTCTTCGGCAAAAGAATAGCAGAAGTTACTAAAAAACTGAACCGTATTTGTTAATAAGAAATTAAATTCTTAAATACTTTCTGACGGAAATAAAGCTGCCCAGAGAACCTACAAAAAGTCCCATTGTCATAAGAACTACAATTACTATGTTTGTAAAAATAAGAGGTTCTCCCATATTAAAAAATTGAGTCATGGAAATAATATAATTTTCAAGAATTCTTAAAGGAATTATGGATATAAGCGCTCCGCAAAATCCGTAAAAAGCTCCCTGAAGTATATAAGGCGCTCTTATATACCAGTTTCCTACACCCATCATTCGCATGATTTCTATTTCTTCGCTTCTTGACTGAATTACAAGATGAATAGTGTTATTGATAATTGATAAAGTCAACCCGCCAAGAACAATAAGAACAATAAGTGTAGCAATATTAGTTACATTGCCGATTTTAATAATTTTTTCCACAATATCTCTGGCATATTGGATGCTTTCTACTGATTGCATGTTTTTAATTTTTTTTATTACATATTCAATTTCATCCTGATTTTTGACCTTTAATCGCAATGTATCGGGCAAAGGATTTTTTATATCAGGCACATCCATTTCCTGCTTAATTTTTTCCCATGCCTGTTCTCTTGGAATTACTTTTATTTCTTTAATATTGCCGATTTTTATAATTGCAGCTTTTGATTTTTCAACGCTGTACCCGGGTTTTAAATAAACAGAAACTTCAAGAGAATCTCCAAGATGATCTACAAAATCAGAAATAGCAATGCTCGTCCTGAACAAACAGCCAAAAATGCTTAAAATCGCAGCCATAGTAGTTATTATTATAATATTCATCCAGCGGGTTCTTTGAATACCCTTGAGTGTTTCTGAAATAACTCTTTTAATTATTCTTATGTCTGCATCAAAATGATTCATTGTTCGTAAGTTCCCTCGTGAATATCTCTTACGACTTTTCCATTTTCAAGAGTAATAACTCTTTTTTTGAAATGATTTACCATTTCTTTATCATGTGTAGCAAGTAAGATAGTGGTTCCACGTTTATTAATTTGCTCAAGGATTTCCATAATTTCCATACTGGTTTGAGGATCGAGATTTCCTGTCGGTTCATCTGCTATCAAAAGAGGAGGTCCGTTAACTATAGCTCTTGCTATACCTACTCTTTGCTGTTCCCCTCCGGAAAGCTGAGAAGGATAAGCATCAAGTCTGTCGAAAAGACCAACTATTTTAAGCGCGCCTGAAACTCTTTTATTTATTTCTCTGCTATTCATTCCGAGTGCTCTTATGACAAAAGCAACGTTATCAAAAACGTTTTGCTGCGGTAATAGTTTGAAATCCTGAAACACTATTCCCATACGTCTTCTTAAATAAGGAACTTTATTGTCAGGAAGCTTGGCTACATCCACACCGCCAATCAAAGCTTGCCCTCTGGTAGGCTTTTCTTCTCGATAAATTAAGCGCATTATAGTAGATTTACCTGCTCCGCTTGTTCCGGTAAGAAAAATAAATTCTCCTACCTTGATATGCAGGTTTATACTATCCAGAGCTCTTTGTGCCCCATATGTTTTTATTACATTTCTAAATCTGATCATTTTTTATCTAGCTATATTCGACTTTTTTTATGGAAATTATATTATAGCAAAAACTTTATTTATTTTTAAATTCAACTAATTTTATTGCTTCATCTATAAATGTTTCTGCTGTTAATCCATATTTTGCCATTAATTCGGTATCTTTTCCACTTTGTCCGAATTGATCTCTTACGCCGATTCTTTTAACAGGAATAGGGAGAGTTTCGGATAAAAGTTCGCATACTGCACCGCCAAGACCGCCTATTATGGAATGATTTTCAACGGTCATAATAACGCCTGTTTTTTGTACGCTTTGAAGAATTGTTTTTTCGTCCAGAGGTTTAATTGTGGAAACATTTATAACTTCCGCTGAAACTCCTTTTTGTTCAAGCATTTCAGCGCATTTTAAACATTCAATAACAGTTTCTCCATAAGAAGCTATTGTTATATCTTTTCCTTCTCTTAAAATATGAGCTTTCATGTCGAATTTATATTCTGATTTATCATGTAATTCAGGAAGATTAGGTCTTGGAATTCTTAGATAGACAGGACCTTTGTATTCAGCGGCAAATTTTACTGCTGCTTTTACTTCAATACTGTCAGCAGGAGCTATTACTGTCATATTAGGCATAACTCTCATCAGACAAATATCTTCGAGGGCTTGATGGCTTGCACCGTCTTCTCCGACTGTTAAACCGCCGTGAGTTCCGACTACTTTCACGTTGAATTTAGGATAAGCAATAGAATTTCTTACTTGTTCCCATGCCCTGCCTGATGCAAAGATTGCAAATGTGCTTACAAAAGGGATTTTTCCCGATGAAGCAAAACCTGCAGCAGTGCTTATAGCATCTTGTTCTGCTATACCCATATTGAAAAATCTTTCAGGACAAGCATTTTTGAAAATTATTGTCTGGGTTGATTTTGATAAATCACATTCCAATACTACAACATTAGGATTTTCTTTTCCTAATTCGGCTATGGCTTCACCATAAGCGACTCTTAGTGAACTAATTTTTCTGTTATCAGTCAGCATATTTTATTATAATCCTCTTAATTCATTAATTGCTTTGTTATATTCGTCATCATTCGGGGCTTTTCCATGCCAGCCGGCATTATTTTCCATAAAGGAAACCCCTTTGCCTTTGATTGTATTGGCAATTATTACAACGGGAGAAGCTTTTTCTCTTCCCAGAAGTGAAGCTTTTTGATAGGCTTCATAAATTTCCTGATAATCATGACCGTTTATTTCAAGCACTTCCCAGCCGAAAGCTTTCCATTTGTCTACAAGAGGCTCAAGCCCCATAACATCTTCCGTGTTACCGTCAATCTGAAGTCTGTTCCTGTCA
>MFRJ01000003.1:21899-22311 GCA_001784535.1 Candidatus Melainabacteria bacterium GWA2_34_9 | reverse complement strand
GTCATGGCTGCTTCCCATATTTGTCCTTCCTGTAATTCGCCGTCTCCCATAAGTACAAAAACTTTTGCAGAGTTTTTATCAAGTTTTAACGAAAGAGCAATGCCATTCGCCATAGAAAGCCCCTGTCCAAGTGAACCTGTTGGAACTTCAACACCTGGAACATATTCACTATTCGGGTGTCCCTGTAGTTTTGCTCCCAATTGCCTAAACCCGGCGGTTTCTGATGGGCAAAAATAACCAAATTCGCATAAAATACTATATAAAGCGGCAGATGCATGTCCTTTTGAAAGTATAAATCTGTCTCTTTTAGATAATTCTTTGTCATTAGTCCATTCAGGAGCAAGTTTCATTGTTTTCTTATAAAGAATAAGAAGTAAATCAATAGATGATAAAGCACCGCCGACATGCCCTG
>MFRJ01000003.1:10379-21853 GCA_001784535.1 Candidatus Melainabacteria bacterium GWA2_34_9 | reverse complement strand
CTCTTTTTGACTTCACTTTTTTATTTTTATATAGATTTTAATTTGATTTAGGAAAAATAACAGTTCTTAAAATAAACAAAGGCAAGGCAGGAAACATTCTGCTGAATCTTGACGGTTGTTTAATTAATCTGTATAACCATTCTAGCCCAAACATTCTAAAAATTACAGGAGCTCTTTTTACTTTTTTTGCCCAAACATCAAAGCTTCCGCCGACACCTATCATAACCGTATGAGGAAGTGCTTCCCTGTATTTGCTAATAATATATTCCTGTCTTGGCGCGCCTAATGCCACCAAAAGTAAATGAGGATTTATTTCTTGAAGTTTACTGGTAATTTCAGTCATGTCGTTATCGGAAAAATATCCGTTACGCGCATAAACAATGTTTATTTCATGGTATTTCAGTTTTAATTCTTTTTGAAGCAGATCAATAACTTCTTGTGTTGCCCCTAAAAAAGCTACTTTATAGTTATTTTGGGCGCATCTTGCTATCAGGGCTTCTGAAAATTCTATTCCTGCAAGTTTTTTTATATCAAATCCAAGTCTTCTTAAAGCAAGCTCCATGCCGGTGCTGTCAGGGATTATGAGTTCTGCTTTTTTTATTATAGCGTCAAGTTCCGGATTTTTTTCCGCAGCAAGTATTATTTCAGGGTTTATTGTAACTACATGAAGACCTGTTTCACTTTGCATAAAACTTTCAGCAAAATTAAGGGCTTCCTCTTTTGTGACTAAATCAACAGGATAGCCTAAAACATGCGCTCTTTTTTGTTTATTATCTGTTGTAAACACTTTATTTTCTCCATCCCCTGACAATATATTTTAAGATAAAATTATATGATTAATCAATAAATTAAGGTTATCTCTGCAAATTTGAGATTTTTTATCAGAAAATTCTTTTAAATCATATCTGATTCTTTCATGATCTGATATTAATTCATCAAGTTTAAGAATAAAATTATCTTTATTTTTATTAAGAGCATTCATATTTATAAAAGGCATTTTTGATTCCAGTGCAAGACTGGTAACTTTAGGATCATAAGACAAAGCCAGTGTCGGGACATTGAAATTAGCAGAAATAAGACATGCATGGAATCTCATGCCGATAAGATAATCAAGATTTCCAAGTATATTTATACTTTGATCAATTGAAAGACCTGAATAAATCCGCACTTCTGAATGCAATTCTTTTTTTAAAAGAATATTTTTAAGTTGCTGCATAATTTCAAGATCATGTGTATCCTGAAGCGAAATTAAATTAATACAATTTTTTTCATCATTAAATTTTTCACTTAAGATATTCGCAATAACATTTATATTTTTGTTTGTAAGGGTTTTCCATTCTCTTAATTGCACGCCTATATTTATTTTATCTACTTTTAATAGTTTTTCTTCTGTTGAAATTTCAAGACACCATGCAGGATCTGTAGCTAAAATAGAATCAACTCCCATTTTTTTCAGGAAATTCTGGCTTTCTTTGTCTCTAACAGTTATTAAATTAACTTTTAAAAGCACAATTTTAGTTAAAAATCTTGCTAATATTGTACTTATTGGTCCTATTCCCTGTGCAAATATTATTGTTTTTTTTCCTAAGTGTTTTGCGAGAAAAATTAGACCTAAATAGTAAAGAAAACTTCTGCAACTGGTTACATCCTGAAGAAGACTGCCTCCCCCGCTTATAAAGACATCACAGTCTTTCATTTTTTTAATAATTTCTTTTGAATTAAATCTATGAATAGAATCCACGTCATAAATTCTTTTTATCTTTGCGGGATTGTTTGAAATTACTGTTATTTTAGGATTATTCAGGTGCTTTTTAAATTCAGACACCATAACATGCAAAATTGCATCATCTCCGAAGTTATCAAATCCGTAATATCCAGAAATTAAAATCTTTTTCATTTTATAAAATCACAATCTTTTTTTATTTGAACCTTTAACTCTTCCAGTGAATCAAATTTTTTTTCATCTCGTATTCTTTTGAGAAAGGAAATTTCGATAATTTTGTCATAAATATCTTCATTAAAATCGAGAATATGTGCTTCCACCAGATCTTTTTTCAAATCACTGATAGTTGGTCTTTTACCAACATTAATTACAGCATGATAAACCTTTGAGTCAATTTTAACAAGACCTGAATATACTCCGTTTAAAGGAATAATTAGTTCATCCGGCAAAGAAAGATTTGCTGTAGGAAATCCTAAAGCTCTTCCTAAATGTTGACCGTGAATTACAGTGCCTTTTATTTTAAACAGTCTGCCCAAAAATTTTGCAGCAGTTTCAATATCACCTTTTAATATAAATTTTCTTATAACAGAACTGCTTACAACATGGTTATCAATTTTAACAGGAGAGATGACACTTACTTCATAGCCGTATTTTTTGCTGTATTCCTCAAGAAACTTGCCATTTCCTGATTTATTATCTTCATGTTTATCGGGGTATTTAATGCATGAATCAGGTTGCTTAGGTTTGCAGCTTTGCTGCCCAAACTTATGATTGTAGCCAATTGTAATGCTTTTTGCGTTCAAACAGCCTATTAAAATATTTTCCAGATATTCTTTCGCTGTCATTTTCGCAAGATTTTCATTAAAATCAAGAACAACTGCTGCCTGAACACCAAGACTTTCAAAAAGTTCCAGTCTTTCTTCAAGAGATGAGATCATGCTGTGCGAAGCGGGAGTGGAAGCCAGAAACGGTGACGCGGATGCGGCGGCGTTGGAGGGCTTTAACTCATTCTTTCTGGGCTGAGATTTTAAAATAATAGAACGGGGATGTTTTGAAAATGTAACAACAGCACTGGTAGTTCCGAGTTTTTGAGCTTTTTTAACAGCATTGAGAATGACTTTCTCGTGCCCGAGGTGTACTCCGTCAAAAACACCAAGTGCCAGACAGGAAGATTCCAGCAAATTTTCTTTTAATTCCCGAAAAACGAGCAATTCAAACCCACCTTTTTAAGAATTCATAAACATACTAATTAAAATTATAGTATAAATTTCAATTGAGGGCTTGATTTAATTAGGCAGGAAAAATAAACTCGTTTTGGTATATTTTTGTCTTTGATTTAATATATAAATGGCTTAAATTTTAATTTAAAGCGGGTAAGAATATTTAAAAATAAGGATAAATGTATCGTGTACGATGTAGCTATTATTGGGGCAGGACCTGCGGGGATATTTTCCGCTCTTGAAATCATTAAACTTAAACCGGATTGGAAAGTGGCAATCTTTGAAAAAGGACCGAAAATTACTGAAAGAAAATGTTTAACCAGAAACGGATATAAATGTCCGCCATGCAAAACTTGCAATTTGCTTTGCGGATGGGGTGGAGCAGGAGCTTTTAGTGACGGAAAACTCACTCTGACACCAGATGTTGGCGGAAATCTTCTTGATTATATGGATAGAAAAGTTCTTGAAGATTTGATTTCTTATACAGATAACATTTATCTTGAACATGGTGCAACTGAAACTGTTTATGGCGCAAATTCAGATATAGTTTCTGATATTGAAAGACGTGCAACTTTAGCTGAATTAAAACTTATATATTCGCCTATAAGACATCTTGGAACAGAAAGAAGTCTTGCTGTTCTTGATAGTATGTATCAAAGTGCTGTGAAAGATGGCGTTGAAGTTTATTCTCAGGAAGTAGCAGAGTCTTTGATTGTTGAAAATGGTGAAATAAAAGGTTTTACCACAAATAAAGGACAAAAAATATACGCAAATTATGTAATAATAGCACCCGGAAGAGTTGGAGCCGAATGGCTTACAAATGAATTTGGCAATTTAGGAGTTCCTCTTGAAAATAATGCTGTGGATATAGGCGTTAGAGTTGAGCTTCCTGCTCCTGTAATGGAAGAGCTTACCAACAAGCTTTATGAAGTAAAACTTGTTTATAATGCACCGACCTTTGGCGATGATGTAAGAACTTTCTGTATGAATCCCCACGGAGAAGTTGTTTGTGAAAATTATGAAGGAATAACTACTGTTAACGGTCATAGTTGGGCAAACAAGAAGACTAAAAATACAAATTTTTCGCTTTTGGTTAGCAAAAAATTTACAGAACCTTTTAATGAGCCTATAGCTTATGGTCAGCATATAGCAAGACTCGCCAATATGCTTGGAGGAGGGCTTCTTGTTCAAAGGTTCGGGGATTTGCTTGACGGAAGAAGATCCACTCCTGAAAAAATAAAACAGGGAACTGTTGTTCCGACATTTGCAGCTGCTACCCCGGGAGATTTAAGTCTTGTTCTGCCTCACAGACATTTGACAAGCATAATTGAAATGCTTGAAGCCCTTGATAAAATAGCACCTGGTGTAGCATCAAGATATACGCTTCTTTATGGTATTGAAGTCAAGTTTTACAGTGCAAGAGTGAAATTAAGCAATGAGCTTGAAACAGATGGAATCAAAAACTTATTTGCAATAGGTGATGGTGCAGGCGTTACAAGAGGCTTGATTCAGGCTTCTGCTTCTGGAGTTCATGTTGCAAGAGTGATTTGTGCAAGATAAAAACCAGCGAGATTATTATATATTAATAAGAAATAAGTAACTATATTTTAATTCCGCATTATCATTAGATGAGTCGAATATAAAAACCAGACATTAGATAAAAGATAAAAAATTAAATTATGGATACCAGACGAATACTTCCGATTATTTTAAACTATAATCAGCCGGAAGAAACTGATAGAATCTATAAAAAACTTGTAAATGACGGGTTTAAGGATATAATTTCCGTTGATAACGGTTCAGATATTATGCCGCGGGCAAAGTCAGCAAATTTTATTCTGCCTAAAAATATTAAAGCTGTGGGACAGACTAAAATGGCTTTGATTTATGCTATGGATTATTTTCCGGCAGATTATTACTGGATTTTAAATACCAGCAGCGAACTTTTTGAAGAAATAAATTATAAAGAAAGATTGAGTGAGTCGATTGACTCTATAATTGACAGTGGTATTAATTTAGGAATACTTTCACCTGCTTTAGTTTCTGATGAAGTCATTAAACATCAGCAATACAAAGAAAATTCCCGCTGTAATTATTCTGTCTGCTGTTGGTGTGAATGTATTGCGCCTTTGATAAGCCATGAACTTCTTGAAAAAACACGCATTAATCACTCGGGTTTTTTTGAATCAAAAGCGCAAAGAGGTTGGGTAACAACTCATGAACTTGGTTATGAAGCTGTTCAAAATCAATTATGGTGGATTTTAGATCATAAACTTCAGGTGAAATGGAATAAAAATATTGGCTATAAAAATAATGTCGGAGGAGAATCATTAAATACATATAGATCAGAAGCTGTAGCCGAAATGAAAATGATTTTAAGTAATAAATACGGTAAATATTGGCGTATAAAACTATATTTAAACTTTTTAAAAAAGACTAAAGCGAAAAAATTTCCTTATAAAGTAATACCTTATGATCCTTTTGGGATCTGGAAGATGTTTTTTATAAAATTACACGGACAAAAAGTCGTTAAGAATCCTGCTTATTACTGTATATTTTAAAAATAGGTTTAATTTCATTTGAATGAGTGAATTTATAATTATAAAATAACTTAAATTTGCATATTTTATAATAAATGTAATAAAATGCTTTAAAGATGATATTATAATAAATTGAAATGAGAAAAATTTACCTATATAAAAATAACTTTGCATTGATATGTTTGGAGGAAAAAGGTAAAAAAATGAAAAGTATTGTTGTAGATGACGATAAAATTTGTGGAAATATATTTAAAACAGAACTTTCAAAATTTGGACAATGCGATTTTGTAGATAATGGAAAAACGGCTTTAGAAGCATATCAACAATCTATAGAACAGGGGGCGCCTTATCAGCTTATGGTGCTTGATATTATAATGCCTGATATGGATGGCGGCGAGGTTTTGAGGTCAATAAGACGGATTGAATCAGAAAAAAACATTTGGGAAATGGATAGACTGAGGGTAGTAATTACAACCGCTTATGATGATTGGTATAATAGGAAAATTATTATAAGTAAATTAAATTGCATCTATGAAAATTATTTTATAAAATCTTCAGATATGAATGAATTTTTAGATAAAGTCCATGAATTGGGTTTTGTTTTAGAAGATTAAAAAGTTGCTGTATTTTCGAGATATTTTTTCAAAGAATCTTCCCAGTTTCTGCAAAGATTATTGTTTTCCATCACAGAATTTCGTGGTCTTTTCGCTGGGCGTAGAAATTCTTCTGTTGTTACAGGAATAACTTCTATTTTTATGCTTTTTAGTTCAAAGATTTTCTTAGCAAATCCGTACCAAGTTGTAAAATTACTTCCGCAAACATGATAAATCCCATAAGGACTATTAGTTTCTATAATCTTTAAAATTCCTTCCGCCAGATCATAAGTCCATGTCGGACATCCTTTCTGATCATCCACAACTTTCAGGACAGTTTGGGTTTTAGATAGATTAATCATTGTATCAACAAAATTTTTGCCGTTTTTGCCGTAAAGCCAGCTTGTTCTTGTTATAAAATGTTTGGGATTATATTTTTGTACAGCTAATTCGCCTGCCAATTTTGATTCTCCATAAATACTTTGTGGATTTGTTTTGTCTTCAGGAAGGTAAGCAGAATCCTTTTCTCCGTCAAATACATAATCAGTGCTTATATAGACCATCGGAATATTTTTTTCGGCGGTAATTTTTGCGAGGTTTTCCGTGCCTTTTGCATTGATGAGAAAAGCTTTTTCCCTTTCGGTTTCCGCTAGATCAACATTGGTATAAGCCGCGGCATGAACTACAACATCGCACTCTATATTTTGGAAATAATTATTAACGCTGGCTTCATCGGTAATATTAAAGTCTTCGATATCAACAGGGATGACTTTATAGTCTTTTTCCGTGAAAATCCGAACGGCGTCCTGTCCGAACATTCCCTTTGCACCTGTCAAAAGTATTGTTTGCATTTTACACCGCTACTTTTTTGTTCAGGATATTGTTTATCCATTCCTGATTATTCAAATACCATTGAATTGTCAGCTTAATTCCTTCCTCGAAAGTCACAGAAGGACTCCATCCAAGCTCGTTCTGGATTTTTGAGCTGTCAATCGCATATCTTCTGTCGTGTCCAAGCCTGTCTTCAACATATTTTATAAGAGTTTCAGGCTTGTTTAATTCTTTTAAGAGGAGCTTTGTTATTTCAATATTGGGTTTTTCATTGTTTCCGCCTATATTATAAACTTCGCCTTCTTTGCCTTTATGCAAAACTGCATCTATTGCACTGCAATGGTCATAAACATAAAGCCAATCCCTTACATTCATTCCGTCTCCATAAACGGGAACCTGCTTATCCTTAAGAATATTGGAGATAAACAGCGGAATCAGTTTTTCGGGGAACTGGTAAGGACCATAGTTATTTGAACATCGGGTAATTAAAACAGGCTGCTTAAAAGTCTCAAAATAAGACCTCACAATCATATCAGCAGATGCTTTGCTTGCTGAATAAGGACTATTTGGAGCAATATGAGTTTCTTCCGTGAAATATCCTGTTTTTCCTAAAGTTCCATAAACTTCATCAGTGGAAACCTGAACATATCTTGATAATTTAAGTTCTTTGGCTGTGTTTAAAAGATTATGAGTGCCTAAAATATTTGTATTGATGAAAACATCGGGATCAGTAATGCTTCTGTCTACATGGCTTTCTGCCGCAAAGTTCAAGCAGCAGTCAACCTGAGAAAGCAGTTCCCTGGCAAGTTTTTTATCGCAAATATCACCATGAACAAAGCTATAATTTGGATTGTTTTCAACATCTTTTAAGTTTTCAAGATTTCCTGCATAAGTAAGCAAGTCAAGGTTAATAACTTTATAATCAGGGTATTTGTTCAAAATATGCCTGATAAAACAGCTTCCAATAAATCCTGCTCCGCCTGTTACTAGTAAATTCATATTTTATCCTCTGATTAATTCTTTTTTACATTCATTAAAAGTCGGTAAAATTTTGTCTTTCTCTGAAACTAAAGGATTTTTAACCTGCCAATTTATATTTAATTCTTCATCATTCCATCTAATTCCGGCATCACATTCAGGCGCATATTCATTTGAAGCTTTATACAAAACTTCTGCTTCGTCAGAAAGCACCGAAAACCCGTGAGCAAACCCTTCCGGTATATAAAGCATTTTTTTGTTTTCTTCACAAAGCTCTAAGCCAAACCATTTCCCGAAATTTTTTGAATCAGGTCTTATATCCACCGCCACATCAAAGATTTTTCCGCAGACGCATCTTACAAGTTTTGCCTGAGGTTTTGGAAAATGCTGAAAATGAAGCCCCCTGATTACGTCTTTGGTGGATTTTGAGTGATTATCCTGAAAAAAATTAATGTTTATTCCATTGGCAACAAACTCGGAAGATTTATATGTCTCAAGAAAAAAGCCTCTGCTGTCTCCAAAAACTCTTGGCTCAATAACAATTACGCCTTCTAATTCAGTTTTATGAAATATAAATCCCATTTTTCTCACAATTTTAAATATATTGAAATTATAGTTTAAAAACTTCATATTTAAAACCTTGCATGTTAACTTTTTTCAGGATTTGATGTTATCATAATAACAATTGTTAAAATAACATTAAATTTGAGAAGTTATGGAAGAAAATAAAATAGAATTAAATAATGTTGGCATGGGTTACATGGTAAACAAAGCCGCTTTATATTATAAAATAACAGTTCTTCAACTATTTAAAGAAAAGAATTTTGCTATAACCCCTGAACAATTTGGAATATTATTCTTTCTTTCCAAAGAAGATGGCTTATATCAACGACAACTTGCAAAAATATTACTAAAAGACAGACCAAATATTACCAGACTGGTAGATATACTTGAAGAAAGAGGTTTTGTCTATCGGGAAATAGACCCGAACAACAGACGAATATTCAAAGTTTTTATAACAGAAGCAGGTCGAACACAGGTGACAGAAATACATCCTCTTTTACTTGAAATACAAAATAAAGCTACAGACGGAATTAAATATGAAGAATCAGAATCAGTCAAAAAAATATTAGGAAAAGTTTGTGAAAACCTAGATGAAAATTTTAAATTACAGACATAAATAAAGGTGATAATATGAGTGAAGAAGAATTTAAAATTCAGGAAGATCAAGAAATAACTAATAACGACAAAAATGAGGATAAAAAAAACAAATTATCAACAAAAAAAGCAGTTATTACTTTTTTCTTAGCTGTAATTTCCTTAATAGCCGGAATATTTTATTATTTTCATTCTGCAATTTATGTATCAACTGATGATGCTTATATTGAAGGGCACAGTATTCAGATTAGTCCTCAAGTAACAGGTGTTGTTAATAAAGTACATTTTGATGACAACCGGAAAGTTAAAAAAGGTCAACTTCTTGTAGAAATTGATCCAACAGATTATGAAATTAAATATGAGCAAGCACTAGCTGCTTTAGAAGGAGCAAAAGCTCAAAAAAATGCGTCAGAACAGCAAATTTCTCAATCAGAAAAAAACATGGCTCAAATAAATGCGGATATAGATTCAGTTAAAGCAGAATTAAACCTTGCCGAAACAGAGCTTAAAAGGTATACAAATCTTTATAGCGTTAGAGCAGCTTCAAAACAGGATTTTGACAGAGTTGAAACAAATTATAAAACAGCAAAAGCAAAATTGGATTCTTGTATTAAAAAGTCTGCTGCCGCACAGGAGCAAGTTTCTATAAGCGGTTCTCAAAATAAGGTTATGATGGCAAGTATTAAACAGCTACAAACAGCTGTTAAATATGCAAAATTAAATCTTTTAGATACTAAAATACATGCTCCGGTTTCTGGAATTATTACAAGTAGATCCGCAGAAGAAGGTGTTTTTGTACAAATTGGGCAGCCTTTGTTTGCAATTGTCCCTGAAGAAAGGTGGGTGCTGGCTAATTTCAAGGAAACTCAGCTTACTAATATGAAAACAGGGCAAATCGTCAATATAAAAGTGGATTCCTATCCTAATAAAATATTTAAAGGACGTGTTGATAGCATACAATCGGGAACGGGTTCATCAACAAGTATGTTTCCTCCTGAAAATGCTGTTGGAAGCTTCGTAAAGGTTGTTCAGCGCGTTCCCGTAAAAATAGTTTTTACTGAAAAAATTGATCCTGAATATATTATAGTGCCTGGGATGTCTGTTGTTCCAGAGGTTAAAGTAAAATGAGTTCAGGGGAAGCAGTTATTTTTCATGCTGAAGATCATGAGTGGAAACCAAGTGTCAGCCCCTGGCTAATAGCTATCTCTGTTATGCTTGGAACATTTATGGTTGTTCTTGATTCATCAGTTGCTAACGTTGCCTTACCGCACATGGCAGGGAGTTTTTCCGCAAGTGCAAACGAATCATTGTGGATATTAACTAGCTATCTCGTTGCAACGGGTGTGATTCTACCTTCTACGGCATGGTTTTGCAGTTTATTCGGAAGAAAGAACTTTTTTATCATCTGTATAACAATTTTTACTCTTGCCTCTATAGCATGCGGAGCTTCTACAAGCCTTGGAATGATGATTTTTGCTCGTATACTTCAGGGTTTAGGCGGTGGAGCTCTTATGCCAATATCTCAAGCAGTTTTATTGGAAAGTTTTCCTAAAGAAAAACGCGGGATGGCAATGGCTGTGTTTGGTCTTGGAGTGGTTTTTGCACCTGTTATTGGTCCGACTTTGGGCGGCTGGATTACAGATAATTATTCGTGGCATTGGATTTTTTATATTAACGTTCCAATAGGAGTGTTGGCAGTAGTTTTATCCCAGATGTTCGTTGAAGATCCTCCTTATGCAAGAAAAAAGGGAATTCAGAAAGTAGACTATATTGGCTTTGGCGCACTAATAATATGGTTAGTGTCTTTGCAGATGGTTCTGGATAACGGTCAAAAACTAGATTGGTTCGAATCTAATTGGATTTGCTGGATGACGTTTATTTCTATTATATCAATTGTCTTTTTCTTTGTCTGGGAGCTTCATTTTAAAGACTCCATCATTGATTTAAAAGCTTTTAAGGATCGCAATTTTTCTGTAGGAACGATATTAAACACTTTTGTCAGCGGCATTTTATATAGTACACTTGCAATATTGCCTCTTTTTCTTCAGCATTTGCTTGGATATACTGCTTATCATAGCGGACTTGCCATAACACCCAGAGGAATAAGCTGTTTATTTACTATTGTACTTGCTGGATATCTTTCAAATAAAATGGATGAGAGATTTTTGATAGCATTTGGATTTATTTTGCTTGCTGTTTCCTGTTTTATGTTCGGTGAACTCAATCTAGTAATATCAATGAACAATGTTATAATTCCGAATCTTCTCAGCGGTGCGGCTCTTGGATTTATTTTTATCCCTTTAACCACGTTATCATTTGCGACATTAAGAAACGATCAAATGACCAACGCTTCCGGTATACAAAATTTGATGAAAAATATAGGAGGAGGAATAGGAGTATCAATCGTAGGAACTTTGCTTTCCCGTTTTGC
>MFRJ01000003.1:5598-10355 GCA_001784535.1 Candidatus Melainabacteria bacterium GWA2_34_9 | reverse complement strand
TGTATGGCAGTCTTTTGCAGCAGTCATCTTTGTTGTCATTTATTGATAATTTTAGACTGTATGGAATTATTTGTCTGGCATTAGTGCCTACGGTGTTGATTTTTAAAAGAGTTAAGCATCACAAATCTTCTGTTGATGTTAATTTACATTAAATAACTTTTTGTCACCCTGAACTTGATTCAGGGTTTAACCAGTTTTCTTTGGATAGATTCCGAACTTATTTCGGAATGACGATTTCACAAGGATTTTGATGAAGTTGCTTTTTAAAACATTACAAGCTTAGAATATAATTGATAATTGCTCTCATTCCCATAGCCGAAGGACCTTTGGAAAGTTCTTTGTATTCTTTATCAAGAACAGCAGGACCTGCTATATCAATATGAGCCCATTTTGTTTCACCGACATATTCTTTGAGGAAAATTCCTGCTGTGCTTGCTCCTGCATAACGGGAACCTGCATTTTTCATGTCGGCAATGTCACTTTTAATATCGTCTTTATGTTCGTCATACAGCGGCAATTGCCAGAATCTTTCACCGCCTTTGTCAGCCGAGGAGATTAATTTGTCGATTAATTCCTGATTGTTGCCCATAATTCCTGCAGCTAACTGTCCGAGTGCAACTACACATGCGCCTGTAAGGGTGGCGATGTCAATAATTTCATCAACTTTTTGTTCTGTTGCATAACAAAGAGCATCAGCAAGGGTTAATCTTCCTTCTGCGTCTGTATTATCAACTTCTATTGTCTTGCCGTTTTTTGCTTTTAAAATATCTCCCGGTTTGTAAGCTTCGCATCCGGGCATATTTTCACATGTTGCAATTATTCCATGAACTTCAATATCAGGTTTTAAAAGCACAAGAGCTTTCATAACAGCAAGAGTAATTGCCGAGCCTGACATATCACCTTTCATTTGGCGCATGGAGGAAGCAGGTTTAAGGTCAAGACCGCCACTGTCAAACGTAATCCCTTTGCCAACGAGAGCAATCCTTTTTTTAACCTCACCTGAAGGTTTATAAATCATATGAATAAATCTGGGCGGTTTTGAACTTCCCTTTGCTACAGCAAGAAAAGAGCCCATTCCCATTTTTTCAATTTCATCTTTTTCAAAAACCTTACATTCAATTCCTTTAAGCGAAGCAGCAACTTCAGCAAGTTTTTCAGGTGTTGTTTCGCATGGAGGCTCGTTTATAAGATTTCTGGCAAAGTTAAGTGAATTAGCTATGGTTTCCCCCTTTTCTAAACCTTGCTCTATACTTGTCAGTTTTGAATCATCGAGTTCCACTATTTCCAGAAGCTCGATTCCGTTTTTATTATTTTCGTCATCTTCTTTCTTAGTTTTGTATTTCGTGAATTCGTAATCACCTATAACTGAACCTTCCGCAATCATTTGAGCACAATCAAAAGCATCCAGCCCCGCGGTTCCTGCTCCATGAAGAATAGAGCATACGTTTTTAGCTTTTAAAGACTTAACTTTTTTAATTACTTTTGCTGAAACTTCTCGTATTTTATTTAAATTAAACTCTTCCGATTTGCCAAGCCCGACAACAAGAACTTTATCAGCAGGAATTTTTCCGTAAGTCGGCAAAACATAAATTTCGTTCAGTTTTCCTTTGAATTTTTCTTTTTCTATTACATAAGAAGAAATCAGGTTATTAAGAGCTTTATCTACGGCACTAGTTCCTCCACCCGGAGTTTTTACCCCTTCAAAAAGGTTTACTACAAGCACATCACAACTTATGTTTGTTAAAGAATCTTTTTTTACTTTTAATTCCATAATTTATTTTCCCCTTATAAATGATTTGTCTTTATACTTCCCCCCAGGGAATAAGTTTATAACCTACGTTTGTAATGGTATGAAGGTATCTTGGTTTTTTGGGATCAGGTTCTATCTTGTTCCGTAACCCTCCAACATGCACTCTAACCATTCTAACGTCTTCATCTACGTCATAGCCCCATACTTCATTGAGTAGAGTGGCAAGGCTAACCGCCTGATTAATGTGCTGCATAAGACAATAAAGGATTTCAAACTCTGTAGGAGTTAGTTTTACAAGTTTATCAGTAACATTTACCTCGAGAGAATCAGGATAAAGCTTAAAATTACCACTTTCAAGTATTTCTTGAGGAGCTGACTGAACGGCATCGGTACGTCTTAATAGAGCTCTCATCCTTACCAGAAGCTCTTGAATATCAAAAGGTTTAACCAGATAATCATCAGCGCCGGAACCAAAACCTGTAATTTTGTCTTCAATAGTGCCTTTAGCGGTTAAAAGAATAATCGGAATATCTTTTGTCTTGGCGGATTTTCTAAGATTTTTGCAAACCTCAAAACCGTCCATCTTGGGCATCATTACATCAAGAATTATTATATCATAGTTTCCGTTTTGAGCTTTTTGAAGACCGCTCAATCCATCTGTAGCAGAATCTGTACAAAAACCACTCATCTGAAGATCCATAGACAGCCAGTCCATAATTTCAGTATCATCATCAACAATCAAAACTTTGTTATTCATAACAACTCTTCTCTGAATTTCCTCCAATTTTAAAATAATTTTATCAAATAAAACCCCCTTTTGCTAATAAAGATAATATTAAGAAAAATAGTAAGTATTAAAAAAGCGGTAGAATTTCTACCGCTTTCAAAACATTTAAAGAATTAATTAGTTAGGCGCGTTAATAGTTTTTCTTGAAATTTCGGTTCCGCCTTTTCCATAGCCTATAATTAATATGCTTGCATCGTCAGGTGCGCTAACTGCAACTTGACCTTCAGCGCCGGATGCAGCAGCAACAAAAGCATCAACTGTAGAATCAAATGGATTTTCGTTTTTTCCTTTAGTTGCATCTCCATTAAGTTCAGTTACAACATCTCCAGCAATATCTGTTGTTGTATTTGTTGTTGATAAATTAAGGGCAAGCTGGCTTGTTGCTGTTGAAGCAGCTGCACTTACGTTAGCTTTTACTGTTCCTTCTTTTGACTTGTCTGCCGCGTTCAATAAGCTTGGAGCCGCAATCAATGCCAAAACGCCTAAAATAACTACAACGATCAAAAGTTCTAAAAGTGTAAAGCCTTGTCTTTTTTGCATAATTCGTGTGTCCTTTCCTTAAACAATACCAATCACATATTTTTTTATTTAAATCTTTAAAAATTTCTTAAAAACAGAAAAGTATTTTGCTTTTTCGTATTATTATTATCTTACATGTTTTCGGAAAAATAAAGTGTTTTTTGGGAAATTGTAATAATCGGAAACATATTTCTGTAAAGCCGAAAACAGAGTTCTGTAAACTTAATAACTTTATTGTATAATTTGTCATAAAAGAAAATAAGGGACAAAAAATTGTTAAAACAAGTTGAATTAAATAACTTCTCGATAGGCGGAGATAAACTGGTTATAATGGCTGGTCCATGTGTAATTGAGGAAGATGAGTCAGTTATTTTCAAAACAGCTGAAAAATTAAAAGAAATTACACAAAAACTAGGAATTCCGTATATATTCAAAGCTTCTTATGACAAAGCAAACAGGACATCGATTGATTCTTACAGAGGTGTTGGACTTGAAAGAGGGCTTAAAATTCTTGCAAAAATCAAAAAAGAATTTGATTTGCCAATAGTAACCGACATACATCATCCTGAACAGGCTGCTATCGTTGCAGAAGTTGCTGATGTGCTTCAAATACCTGCTTTTCTTTCCAGACAAACTGATATTCTTGTTTCTGCAGCTAAAACAGGCAGAGTTATTAACATAAAAAAAGGACAATTCCTCGCTCCCAAACAAATACAAAATTCTGCTAAAAAAGTTATTAAAAGCGGAAATGACAGGGTAGTAATCATAGAAAGAGGGACGACTTTCGGTTATGGAAATCTTGTTTCTGACATGAGGGCTATTCCTATAATACAAAATCTCGGGTATCCTGTGATTTTTGATGCTACTCACAGTGTTCAGCTTCCCGGAGGTGCAGGAGATTCAACAACAGGAGAAAGACAATTTGTGTCAACCCTTGCAAAATCTGCTGTTGCGGCAGGATGTAACGGTCTTTTTATGGAAATTCATCCTGATCCTGATAATGCCCCCTGCGATGGACCTAATATGATTTCTTTAGATAAAGCGTATGATTTGTTAAGTGTTTGCAAGGAAATTTTTGAAATAGTTAATTAATAATGAGGTGTTTATAGCTGTGAGTGTCAAATTTAGTGATATTGCGTTCGGAAAAAACGATATAAGAGGAAAAGTTGGAGAAGACCTTTGCCCTGAGCTTTTTGAGCTTATAGGAAAAGCTTTTTCAACATATATTTCAAATAAAGAAAATGGAATTAATGATACTTGGGTAAGTGTTGCACAAGATGCAAGACTTCATTCGCCCGAACTTACTGAAGCTTTGATAAAAGGGCTCCGTTCATGTGGGGTAAATGTCCTTGACTTAGGGCTTTGTCCTACACCGCTGGGTTATTTTTCGGAATATGCGAATTTGAATTTAATCGGAGCAATGATTGTAACAGCAAGCCACAATCCTCCTGAATATAACGGAATTAAAATAACCTATAAACAGGTCGGTCTTAACGAAGCTGAAATCGTAAATCTTAAGGACATTACTTTTGCTGGAAACTTTGTAAAAGGCGAAAAACAAGGCGAATACAAAAAATATGATATCGTTTCAGATTATATAAACACAGTTGGAAAAGTCTTCTTCGGAAAAGGAAAAGGAGTTAAAGTCGTTGTTGATAGCGGAAACGCTACAGGCGGCGTTGTTGCACCCGAACTTTACAA
>MFRJ01000003.1:3762-5483 GCA_001784535.1 Candidatus Melainabacteria bacterium GWA2_34_9 | reverse complement strand
TTAATATTCTTGAAAACACAAAAATTAATTCTACCCCTAAGCCTGTTTTTGTATCGGAAGTCAAATGTTCACAGGTTTTATATGACACTATAGACAAAAACGGCGGATGTTCAATTATGTGGAAAACAGGCCATGCCTATATAAAAAGCAAAATGAAAGAACAAAATGCTATTTTGGCAGGTGAAATGAGCGGACATATTTTCTTCAAAGACAGATATTACGGCTATGATGATGCAGTTTATGCAGGATGCAGAATTATTGAAATTGTTGCCGCTAAAAAAGCTAAAAACCCTGAATTTAAGCTTTCAGATATTATTGCGGCACTTCCTAAAAAGTTTACTTCGCCGGAGTTGAGAATTCCATGCTCAAATGAACTTAAATACAGAGTGGTTGAAGAACTTAAAGCTGATTTAAGCAAAAAACCTGATATTTTTGTGAATAAAATAGAAAATATAATTACAATAGACGGCATAAGGCTGGTATTTAACGATGGTTTTGCGCTTATAAGAGCTAGCAACACTGAACCTACTTTTACAATCAGATTCGAAGCAGGCAGTCAGGAAAATCTTGATAATTATCAGGAAAAATTCCTAACATTGCTTGATGAAAAGATGAAGAAGATGGCTAATTAAAACATAATAAAAAGGGACTTTTTAAAAGTCCCTTTTTTAACTAATTGATCCTGGCTGTAGGTAGAGGTAATTCAAAATCTTTTTCTAATTCGTTGATTTTGTAACCTTCGTAGATTTCTCTTAATTTTTCTACCACGAAAGCAGGATCGTTATTGACTAATAATAGTGATCTTGAAATTTCATTTGGAGATAAAACGCCGTTTAATACATCTGAACAATCTTGGAATATAAGCCAGGAAAGATATTTACCCGGTGTGATTTTTCCGCTTTGATCAATTGTATCTATTAAACCGCCAAGAGGTCCGGCTTCTTCAACTGTCATAGCGCCGTCATTATCTTTGTCAAAAGCGTTTATGTATACAGAAGCAAAAGCCATTCCCTGTCTTAAATTAAGTGTTTCTGTTTCTTCATCAATTGAAGAATAAGGAATATAAGCTTTTGATAAAGCTTCGAATTCTTCATTTTTTGCAACTTGATCAAAACTGATTTCGCCTTTTAAAAAGTTTCTTAAATTATTTTCAGCTTTTTTCTTTCCTTTTTCAATGTATTCAAGAACTTTACATGCTGTATTAGCGCCCAAGCCTTCAGCTGTATTGAAATCAAAAGGTCCATTTAATGAATTAATTAATAACATCTATTTTCTCCTCATCCCCGATTAAACAACTACTTAATTTATCACCCTTATATTAATAAAAACAATCACAGATAAAAAATTGCCTTTTTTTGAAAAATTTTTTAAAGAACAACCCCTTAAAACTAACGAAAAAATTTTATGCTTGTTACTTGATTGTGTTAACGGCATAATTTTTGTAAAATTAATTAAGTAAAAGTAAGTATTATGAGAGAGGTAATATCTAATGACTGGTTGTACAAATCAAATAATCTTCGGAACAGACGGCTGGAGAGCGATTATCGCTGAAGAATTTACTTTTAGTAATGTAGTTCTCGTTACAAAAGCTATTGCAGGCTACATAAAAACAAAATATGATCCTTCCAAACCAGTTATTATTGGTTATGATACTAGATTTTTAGCGGATAAATTTGCTCAGAGAGCCGCAGAAACTCTTAACGACCTCGGACTTAACGTAA
>MFRJ01000003.1:1078-3751 GCA_001784535.1 Candidatus Melainabacteria bacterium GWA2_34_9 | reverse complement strand
ATAGATGCTCCTACTCCTGTAGTTGCTTATGCTGCAAAACATCTTGATTCAGCAGGAGCTTTAATGCTTACAGCAAGTCATAATCCTCCAGAATACTGCGGAATTAAGTATATTCCTGATTATGCAGGACCTGCTATAACTGATATAACAGATATTATTGTAGAAAACGTAAAAAAACTTCAGAAAGGTCAAACTGTTGTTGAAGCTTCTTCTGTTAAAGGAACGACAGAAATATTTGATCCGAAACCTGATTATATGAAGTGGGTAAAAACTCTCATAGATTTTGATAAAATTAAACAAGCTGACTTAAATGTTTTTTATGACCCTCTATATGCTTCAGGAAGGGGCTATGTCGACGGATTGTTAGAAGATGCAGGATGTAAAGTAACTACCATTAAAAACTGGCGTGATCCTCTTTATGGCGGTGCAATGCCTGAGCCTAAAGAAAAATATCTCACCGAGCTTAAAAAACTTGTAGTTGAAAATTCACCTGCTATAGGGCTTAGTAATGATGGTGATGCTGATAGGTTTGGCGTGCTTGATGAAAAAGGCGATTTTGTAACCCCAAATGACGTTATAGCTGTATTATTCAGACATTTAATAAAAAACAAAGGCAGAAAAGGTTCAGTAGTTAAAACTGTTGCTACAAGCCAACTTATAGACAAAATTGCCGAAAAATACGGCGTAAAAGTTCATGAAACTGCAGTCGGATTCAAATGGATTGGACAAATAATGCGGGATGAAGAAGTTATTATAGGCGGAGAAGAATCAGGCGGCTTAAGCATTTGGGGACATATTCCCGAAAAAGATGGAATAGTTGCTGATTTGTCAATTTTGGAAGTTGTTGCTTATGAAAACAAGCCTCTTTCTGAAATAGTGGAAGATGTTAAAAACGAAATAGGAATTCATTACATAAATCATAGAATTGACCTTCATGTTACTGAAGAAGTAAAAGAAAAAACTTTAAAAGTATTTACTCAAAACCCTCCTAAAGAAGTTGGCGGAGTAAAAGTCAAAGACATGAATACTATTGACGGCTTTAAATTTTATTTCGAAGATAATAATTCTTGGATGCTTGTAAGAGCAAGCGGAACAGAGCCGCTTTTCAGGATTTATTTTGAGACAGATTCTCAAGAAAAACTTGAAAGAATGATTAAAGACATCGAAAAGTTTGTAAGTAAAATTTAAAAATACTTTACTTTTTTAAATTTTTTAAACATAAAATCTAGTCTACAAGTTAATAGAAAATTCAATCCTTATTGATATATTGGGAATGGTTTGTATGAATAATCTTTAAGGAGAAAAAATGAAAGCTCTTGTTAATAAAAACACATGCATAGGCTGCGGTATTTGTGTTGATATTTGTCCTGAAATTTTTGAAATAGATCCGCAGGGATTATCAGAATCAATGGTTGCAGAAATTTCTTCATATTACTTGCCTGACGCAATGAATGCAGCTAGTGCCTGTCCGACAAATGCTATTAAAGTTCTCTAAAAAATTTATTTATTCTTAAGTTTAATACTGTTTTCAAGCTCTTTGACGTGCTCATTTATCATCTCAGCGCTATCTGAGTTTGGTTGTAATTCAAGAAATTTCTTGAACATTTTAACTGCTTCCTGAAAATTTCCCTGTTTTTCAAGAACATAACCAAAATTTGTATAAACTTCAGAGTATTTAGGATTAATTGAAACTACTTTTTTGTACATAGAAACGGCTTTATCATAATCACCTTTGCAATACATCGCAAGTCCCATTTGATTATAAGCGTGTACTGATTCACTGTTGATAGCAATAACTTTTTGACAGAAACTGACACATTCTTCCCACAAGCCTTGTTTTGCGCAACAAATAGCCAATTTGTAACAGGCGTCTTCATTTTTTGGATCAACTTCAATAGTTTTTCTATAAAAATCTTTTGCCATATTTAAATCTTCAAAGTTTGCACTGTAATTAAATCGCTTATCATAAGCCTGTGCAAGTGCCAGATAATAAATAGCATTTTCTGAAGAAATTTTTATTTTTATTGCTTTATTAAAATTTTCTATAGCTTCGTCAATATTTCCCATTTCCATTAGACAAAGCCCTCTAAGATATATAGCTTCAAAATCATTGGCTTTCATATCCAGCAGTTTTTTAAACTGATCAAGAGCTTTATCGAATTCTTTTATATTGTAATAAAGCAGTCCTAAGTTATGAATGGTATCATGGTCAGAAGAGTTTATTTGAAGGGCTTTTTTGAAATTTTGTTCTGATTCAGCGAATTTATTAACCGCCATATAGCTCAAACCAAGATTATAAAACGCGTCAAGTTTTTCAGGGTTGATTTTTGTAGCTTTAATAAAGAAATTTATTGCTGCATCAAAATTCTTTTCCTGATATGATTCAATTCCTTTGTTATATTCAACTTCATATCTTCTATTTTTATTGAAAAACCACATAAAAGTCGGAATTATAATAATTAATAAGATAATGCCAACTATTATATAAGTACTAAAATTTTGCATAATATCTTAAACCATTGCCTGTTTAAATTTAATTAATTACATATCTCTATTAATATATCACATACCAATTTATTGTAACTAAAAAAATCAATATTTTTTGCAAATACAAGTGCTAAGTTTTTCGTCAAAATATTCTATAGTTTTCATTAAGCCGTCTTCAAGCTGTAC
>MFRJ01000003.1:920-1062 GCA_001784535.1 Candidatus Melainabacteria bacterium GWA2_34_9 | reverse complement strand
TCAATAATCGGGGTCTCGACAGGGTTTCCAAGATTTACCGGTCCGGTAAAATCTTTACTGTTCATCATTCTTATAAACCCGTCTACAAGGTCGCTTACGTAGCAGAAAGACCTTGTCTGGTTTCCTTCTCCGTAAACAGTGA
>MFRJ01000003.1:0-906 GCA_001784535.1 Candidatus Melainabacteria bacterium GWA2_34_9 | reverse complement strand
AAAGCCTGAACAATAAAGTTGCTTACGACTCTGCCATCGTTTTCAGCCATTTTAGGACCGTAAGTGTTAAAGATTCTTACAATTTTAATATCAACGTTATTTTGTCTATGGTAGTCCATCATTAAAGTTTCTGCTACCCTCTTGCCTTCGTCGTAGCAGCTTCTTATTCCTATAGGGTTTACGTTGCCCCAGTAAGTTTCTTTTTGTGGGTGTTCTTTGGGATCCCCATATACTTCTGATGTAGAAGCCTGAAGAATAGTAGCCTTTACTCTTTTAGCAAGACCAAGCATGTTGGTAATTCCAAGAACACTTGTTTTTATTGTTTTTATAGGATTGTACTGATAATGCACAGGAGAAGCCGGACATGCAAGATTGTAAATCTGGTCAGCTTCTACAAGTAAATGTTCAATAATATCGTGTCTTATAAGTTCAAAATATTTATTATCCATTAAATGAACTATATTTTCTTTAGAACCTGTAAAGAAATTATCAACACAGATAACTTCATTACCTTCATTCAAGAGTCTTTCGCATAAATGCGACCCGATAAAGCCTGCTCCACCTGTAACAAGTATTTTTTTCATTTTATTTTAATATCTCCTGTTGAGTTCCCAATTCCACGCTGTTTGAATTATGTCTTCAATCTCTGTAAATTCAGGATTCCAGCCTAATTCCTGTTTTGCTTTTTTGTTATCAGCTACAAGAGTTGGCGGATCGCCTTCCCGTCTTTCAATAATTTCCTGATTTATTAATTTTCCTATTATTTTTTCACTTTTTTCTATTATTTCTTTAACAGAATATCCTTTTCCGATGCCAAGGTTATAAAAATCACTATCAGCTCCTTTGAATAAATTTTCAAGAGCGAGCCTGTGCGCTTTAGCAAGGTCGTTTACATGAATATAATCC
>MFRJ01000002.1:6437-10738 GCA_001784535.1 Candidatus Melainabacteria bacterium GWA2_34_9 | reverse complement strand
ATTTTTTACTCTAATAAAACTTGTCATATGTTCTATTATTCTGGGATTATAATTCGCATGTTTAATAATATCCAGATATTTTTCATCATCAATAATTTTTTCAATGTAATCTTTAGGCAAATCAGAAAAATACAAATGATTATATAAAATTTCACCTTTAATCCTACTTGTATACTCTTTTAAATCAACTATGCATTTTTCGAAATGAAAATTTGATAATTTTTCATAATTAATTTGAGCTTGTTTAAGGATGTATTCTCTTGTTGTTAATATAAACTTCTTATTTTTAGATTTAAAAATATGTTCAATAAATTTAATAAGTCTAGAATCCTCATTTTTATTCAGATTATTTAAATTTGTTTGTCCCAGAAAATCATCAAAATAAAAAATTTGCTTTACGTCTTCTTTAAAATAAGTCCATCCTTCATTTATGTCTTCAGAAATATTTACCAATTCATACTCTTGTTTTAAAAGTTGCCATATTATAATCTCTGCAAGAGTTGTTTTCCCGACTCCGGGGCTTCCGGATATTACTACATAATTATTTTCGTTTAATATATCCACACATTTTTTAAAACTCTCATTTGGTACAAATATATCTATTTTTTCTTTTATTTCTTTTAATTTATAGTTGCTTTGATTGTAAATTTTACTGTGAATTATTGTTTCTAAAACATTTGTGCCGGCAAGCCACAGCTTAAAATGAGCTTTTTCAATATTAGGATATTTTCTTAAAAGGTTATTTAAGTCTTCACATCCATAAATATCACTTTCTTTATTGATATAAGCAGAAAATATTTTTTTTATTTTAATCTTGTCGTTTGGATTTAATTCATTGGAAGTTACAATTATATAGCTACCGGGATTTAATTGTTCCAGTTTTTTTACTTCATTTTTCAAACTTTCAAATAATTTAGTATTTCCCGAACGTATATAATGCTTACATTGAACAATTAATGTTTTTCGATTATCTTGACAGTATCTCAGGTCTATACCTTGATCTCTACCGGATTTAAATGATTCAAAAGTTACAGCCAGCTCTTTTTGTAGTAGGTCTTGTGTTAATAATTCAAACTCGTATGGAGATAAAGATTTAAAATCGTACATATTTATAAAATTCTCAATTTAATTTGCATGAGGTTCAATAATAACTAAATTCGCTGAGTTTTTAAAGTTTTTATTTTTCTAGTTAAAATATATAGAAAAAAACTTAAGATAAGAATATTTTAAAAAACTTTAGCCATTTGGATGTAAACTTTGACCACATGGATATGAAAAGATATGTTATAGTGGTTTTTATGTGAAAAAATGGGGATCTATATAAAATTAAATCAGAGAAGAGAAACTCTGTTTAATATATCAAATGTAGTTTTATACTCATCTGTCAATTTTATTTAATATTTTTGTTATAATATGACAAAAAGTATTTGGATTTCTAAATAGTAATTACATTCACTTAAACAAGAAGAATAAAAATGAGAAGTGACTATACAAAACAAATTTTTATAGCATTTGCAGAAGGAGATAAAGAGAAATTCCTTGATATTGCACATGAAATAATAAATGATGAAGAGAAAAAAAATCATAATTATATTGCAAAACAATTAAAAGATATTATAAAAGAATTTTCATCCGGAAAAATATTAAATGAAAATTTAGTAAATAAGCGATACAAAAATGCCATACCAATTCCAAGAGATACTGAAAAAGGATTTCCTCTATTAGAAATTAAAGAATTTTTTCTTGATTGGAGTGATTTAATTGTAAATGAAGATCTCGATTATTCTTTAAAAAATATTGTTGAAGAAATAAAACAATCAGAAATACTTTTTTCATATGGTTTAAAACCAAAACAAAAAGTATTGTTTTGCGGTCCCCCTGGAACAGGGAAAACTCTTAGTTGCCAAGTTATCAGCTCTATAATAGGTTATCCTCTCGTTCATGTTAAGTTTGAATCAATTGTATCTTCATTTCTTGGTGAAACGGCATCTAATTTAAAGAAAGTTTTTGATTTTATTGAAAATGGACAATGGACAGTACTTTTTGATGAATTTGATGTAATTGGAAAATTAAGAGATGATCCACATGAACATGGTGAAATAAAAAGAGTTGTAAATAATTTTATGCAGATGCTTGATAATTATAAAGGTGAGAGCTTACTTATAGCTGCTACAAATCATCACCATCTTATTGATCCCGGTTTATGGAGAAGATTTGATGAAATTTTGCTTTTCGAATTACCTTCAGAAAATGAGCGATTAGAGCTTTTTAAGAAAAATCTTAAAAATTTAGTTAAAGATAAAGACTTGAATTTAGAAAAATTGGCAGTTGATACAAATAATTATTCGGCTGCAGAAATTGAAAGAATTTGTATTGAATCACAGAAAAAAATAATACTTGAAGGTAGAGATAAAATTTCTACTGAAGATATTAATTGGGCTATTGAAAAAAACGGAAGAAGAAAGGTAATAGAAGGTAAATAATTATGGCTGGATTAGAACACCTCGATCTACCGTTTTATAATAAAAAACTTGAAAGAAACAAAAGACCTTCTCCTATTAAAAATAATGTACGCTCAAAAGAAGAAAAAACAAATTTTTCTCAAAAACAAAGAGCTGAAATTGAACAAATAGAAGCATCTTATAATCAAAGCAAACTAAAATATCAAGAATATATAGACCCAAGTTTGATTTTTAAACTGGAATTTGAGCAAGGATATAGCGAAAACACTGTAATAGATTTTCTTGCAGGAATGGATATTGATTTACTATCGGTATCTCCGGATAAAAAAGGCTATTGGGTTGTTTTTTCAAATGATCTTGAATTGACAAAATACAAAGAAAAGCTTTCAAAGTATGCTTCTGAAGAATGCAAGTATGATTTTTTTAATCTTGTAAGTAAACTTGATGATATTTCTCCAGAAGAAAAACTCGATAAAAATATTGTTTTAGAAAATCTAAATGAGAATGAATATTATTTTGACGTTGAAATTTGGAGAATGGATGATTTAAAAGTTCAAAAAGCGATTAATGGTATTTCTGAATTTTTAAAATCTAAACAAAGTCAAGTGTGTGATAAGTTTATTACCGAAAACCTTTGTCTCCTTCGTATAAAAACAAGAAAAGATATTTTATTAGAGTTATTGGAATTTCGTGAAATTTCATTTATAAGCTTGCCTCCAAAAATATATCTCGAATATTCTGACTTAGCACCAGACATTTCTGACTTAAATATTGAAGAATTAGATGAGGCTTCTGGTGAAGTAGCTGGCATAGCAATTTTTGATACAGGAGTTATCTCTAATCATCCCTTATTTAGTAAGACAAAAGTTATTGGAGACTCAGTAAGCATAAAAACTTTAAATTCTGAAAAAATAAAAGAAGATAATGTTTTTGATGAGGTGGGACATGGAACACAAGTTGCAGGGATAGCTGCTTTTGGTGATATAAAACAATGTTTGCTAAAAAAAGAGTTTAAAACAGAAGTACAACTTTTTTCAGTAAAAATAATGTATGGAGAAAAAGACGAATTTTCTGGACAACTTATTTCTAAATATGATGAAACAGAACTTTTAGAACACCAATTATATAGAGCGGCTGAATATGTTATTAAAAACTACCCTAATTGCAGAATTATTAATTTGTCTTTAGGCAATGCAGATAAAAAAATGTATAAAAATAAAAGGCAAGAAAACTTGTCATTGCTTATTGATGAAATTTCAAAAAAATTAAATTTAATATTTGTTGTATCTACAGGAAATTTAACAAAACAAGAAATATTTGATTATGGGTATCCTGATACTTACCCAAAATACTTATTAGATGAAGATAATGAAAATGTAAAAATAATTGAACCGGCATCAGCAGCATTAGCTATTACTGTGGGAGCTATTGCTCATGATTATTCAGACCAAAATGAGAGATTTAAAGGAGATAAATATTTTTCGCCTGCTAAAACTCATTATCCATCACCCTTCACAAGAGTTGGTCTTGGGTATAAGGGTATGATAAAACCTGAATTGGTTGAAGAGGGCGGTAATTTAATAATCAATTCTAATAAAAGAGAAGACCAACTTAATTCGGGCATTCCAACTCTTGCAAGAATAGAGAAGCCCGGTGATAAACTTTTTACTGTAGTACAAGGAAGCAGTTTTAGCACTCCTAAAGTTTCTAATTATATTGCAAGGATTATAAATAAATATCCGAGATCTACAAATAATCTAATTAAAGCATTGCTCTTGTCTTCAGCAGAAATTCCTAATGATAAACCTGAACCACTTCATGAAATAGATATGAAAAATT
>MFRJ01000002.1:0-6430 GCA_001784535.1 Candidatus Melainabacteria bacterium GWA2_34_9 | reverse complement strand
AACAATCTTAGCAGATTTATTTAAAGTTTATGGCTATGGCAAGCCTAATATCGAAAATGCTTGTTATTCTGATGATTCAAGGGTAGTTTTAAAAACAGAAAATAGAATAAAGCCTGATTCAGTACAAGTTTATAGTATTAATTTACCTGATGATTTTATTAATGTACAAGGGAGAAAAGAAATTGAATTTTGCTTAGTATATGATCCTCCAATAAGAAAAAACAGAATTGACTACTTAGGTTGTTCAATGGAGTTTCATTTATTTAAAAATGCAGAAACTGAAGATATCATTGAAGGATATGGACAAATAACAATAACCGGCGATAAAAAACCTGAAGGATTTGTACCTCCTTCATTAAAAAATAAAGAAGTTAAAGATATAAAGCCAGGTATTAACTTTAGAAATAGAGGCGTACACCAAAAAGGAATTCTGGTATACCCCGGGAAACCTTCGATTGATACAACTAAACCATTAACTTTAGTCGTAATTTGTCAAAATAATTGGATTAACTTGGAACGAGAACCTGATTATATTCAAGATTATGCAATTATTGCAAAAATTAAACATTATGGTAAAGACATAAAGCTATACAGTAAAATTAAGCTTGCTAACACTATTAGAATAAGAGCTAAACAATAAATCAGAAATGGCTCAGAATGGCTGATAATTTATCTCAGTCTGGATGTCTCTTTACAGCTGATGCAGCCTGTTCTACATGAAAGTATTGAAATTATTCTGTTTATCTATTTTAATAGATGAGTAATATAGTTTGTAATTAATAAAGTCAGCGTAAAATGAAAAAAACAGCAATTTTAATATTAATATTGATGATAATGATCTTATACCCTGTGCCGGTATTGTCAAAAGAATTACAACTTGCAAATAACGTTGATAATAGTGAAAATGAAAAACTTGGTGTTATCAAGCTGAATGTATCAACAAATAAAAAATTAAAAGATAAACAATTTTTGAAAAACAGCTGGGAATTTGTAAAAGGCGAACCAAGTGACAACGCTCTAAATTTGTTAATGTTTAGTTATCACACACGAGAAGACAGAGATCAGATGAATGAGTCTAATAAACTTGTTGCTATTGACCTTGATGGATATACATTAGGCACATATAATAATAGTTACCATTCACAAACATATTATGCAGGAATTACCAGAAAAATTTATGAAAAAAACCTGCCGGAAGACGTTAATATGGACTTTAAATATAAATTGATGGCAATGCATGGATATGAGCGTTATGAATTCAATATTGGTGGCATAACACCTTTAATTGTACCTGTAATAGGAATTTCAAAAGGACTTGTTGGAGTTGATTTTCTTATAAGCCCTGGTCGAACCGTTACTTTTGCTACTACCTTCAGAGTGAATTTGCCTGAAAAAAAATCAATTAAAAAGAATGTTTTTTAAATAAATTCCATAATCACTGGAATTATAAAATTCTACTTGTTTTAAAAGATCTTCTTTGTTGATAAATTTCTTCAAATAAGCTATTTCTTCAAGGCAGGCAACCTTTACACCTTGATTTTTTTCGATTGTTTCTATGTAATGGGAAGCCTGAAGTAAGGATTCGTGTGTTCCGGTATCTAACCAGGCAAACCCTCTTCCTAAAAGCTCTACGTTTAGATTTCCATTATTAAGATAAACATTGTTTAAATCAGTAATCTCAATTTCACCTCTTGGTGAAGGTTTTAAGGATTTTGCATATTCAACGACTTTATTGTCGTAGAAGTAAAGCCCGGTTACAGCATAATCAGACTTTGGATTCTCAGGTTTTTCTTCAAGAGAAAGAACTTTGCCTGATTTATCAAATTCTGCAACACCGAATCTATAAGGATCTTTTACTTTGTAACCAAAAATTGTAGCGCCTTCGCGTCTTTCAACAGCATTTTTCAGCATTCCTGAAAAACCC
This sequence comes from Candidatus Melainabacteria bacterium GWA2_34_9, assembly GCA_001784535.1. Classification (GTDB taxonomy): domain Bacteria; phylum Cyanobacteriota; class Vampirovibrionia; order Gastranaerophilales; family UBA9971; genus UBA9971. The sequence goes on along the minus strand of MFRJ01000002.1, from coordinate 4,506 downwards.
TGCCCGTAAAAAATATTATCTCCGAGAACCAGAGCTACATTATCGTCACCAATAAACTCTTCTCCAAGAATAAAAGCTTGAGCTAATCCGTCAGGGGATGGCTGAACTTTATATAAAATAGACATACCGATTTGAGAGCCGTCTTTAAGGAGATTTTGGAACATAGGCGTCGCTTCAGGAGTGGAAATAATCAAAACTTCTTTTATTCCTGCCAACATGAGAACAGAAAGCGGATAATAAATCATTGGCTTGTCATAAACCGGAAGAAGTTGTTTGCAAACTGTTTGTGTTACAGGGAAAAGCCTTGTTCCTTTTCCTCCCGCCAGAATTATACCTTTCATTTTATTTCCTCATTTATATATAAATTTACTTAATATTATCACATTAGTTAAAGCGTTTTACTTTAAATTTCTGTATTTTAGTAATTTTTTCGTTTTCTTGTATATTGCCGTTTTGTCTGGCAAATTTAATCTGTGTTTTGACATCATTAACGCCTTTGATATCAGGCAAGAGTACCCCTGCATTATTGCCTGAAAAAACAACAACTCCGTAAATTTTAGGGTTTAATTCCTCAGTTGATTTAACTGTTACAGGTGTTTCCAAAATATCAACGGAATAAGTTAAGTCTTTGAGTTCATTTTTGTTAATAGACAGAAATCTGTCATCTTTTGTAGCGCTTAATATAGCTACTTGAACAATTTCATTCCCGATACTTTCAGAATCAACAGAAGGAGGAACAGTTCCCACGCATCCTCTTAAACCTGATTTTTTGTTGGAAATAGTAACAAACACGCCTGCTTTTTTTGATGTTATTCCTTTTATTCGTAAAGGAACGACAATTTTGCCTTCCATTAGGTATTTTTCGACAGCAATTTTTGCCAATTCCTGAGGAGCAAGAGGTTTGTCAACCTTGTACAATTGTTTTTCAACGTCATAAAGGGTTTTTATAAGAGTCAACAAACTGATAAAAATCAAAACTGATAATGTAATTATTCTATATTTGCTTGAAATTTTCATTGTTGATAAATCCTGTAATTTAAAAACCTACCTGCCTTAAGGCTTCATAAAGTACTATAGAAACCGAGTTGGAAAGGTTAAGGCTTCTTTGATCATCTAGCATAGGAATAGTAAGGCTGTTATCATGATTTTTTAAAATTATTTCTTCGGGCAAGCCTTTTGTTTCGCTGCCAAAAACCAGAAAATCTCCTTTTTGATAAGTTATTTCAGTATATTTTTTTGTTGCTTTCGTACTCAGGTAGTAAAAATTGCTGTCAGGAAATTGTTCTTGCAATTCAGTCAGTGTTGAAACGGTTTGTATATTTACAGAGTCCCAATAATCAAGACCGGCTCTTTTAACGTGCCTGTCTGTTATATGAAATCCTAATTTTCCCACCAGATAAAGAGAACTTCCTGTACATGCGCAAAGTCTTGCAATATTTCCTGTATTCTGCGGAATTTGCGGCTCATATAAGACGATATTAAAACTGCTATTAGTCATTTTTAGAAACTAAAAACCTTTTGCTTTCGAGTATTACAGGAATTCCTCTTGCTACGCATAAGAAAACCGAAATATAAACGCTTGCGTAAGCAACAATAGTTACTATTGATTTGTATGGATAATAAGCAGGCACGTGTGCGGCGATTAGAAGAGCAAATGCAATAGCTTTGCACACAGCATAGGTGAATCTTACAAAATTGGAAGCTACTATAAATTTGCCTATAGGATTTTTCATCATTGTAGTAGAACCAAAAGCAGTAAAACCTTGCTCAAGAGCCAGACTTCTCAAGCTGTCTGTAATTATTCCTCTTGTCATAACCACAAGCGGAATCCATAAGCCGATCCAACCTAATACCGCAAAAGAAATCCAGAAAACATTTTCTACGATTCTGTCGCTTAAAATATCAAGAAGCGCTCCAAATTTTGAGCATTCATTGAATTTTCTTGCAATATACCCGTCAAGCCCGTCCATCCAGATAACAATTATAGTAAGCCCGAAAGCCGACCAATAAACTTTATTGCCTTTGATAAAAAGCATTGCGATTACTACAAACGCAAGAATTGTTCTTAATATTGAAATAAAATTAGCCATTTCGTACCCTTCAATTAATTTCTTTTTCATAAAAATTTTATTACTAAAAAATGCAATTGTCGAATCTGCGAGAAGCGATTAATTGGCTAAACAACGATTGTTACTGCAACTATATTTAATTATAGACTTTAAGCCTTTAGCAACTATGATTGTCTATATGAATTCATAGGGAGAACAAAGTGAATAAAAAAGGCTTATTTATAACTTTTGAAGGTGCAGACGGCTCGGGAAAATCTACACAGCTCAAAATGGCGGCAGAATTTTTCCAAAATAAAGGATTTGAAGTTATAACAACAAGAGATCCGGGTGGAACACCTTTAGGACAAAAAATAAGAGAAATTTTGCTTCACCATGACGGAAAAGTTGCTTCTTATTGCGAATTATTTCTTTATCTTGCTGACAGAGCGCAGCATGTAGAAGAAAAAATCATTCCTGCATTAGAAGAAGGCAAAGTTATTTTATGTGACAGATATATAGATTCCTCTGTGGCTTATCAGGGATATGCAAGGGGGCTGGATGTAGATGAGATTTCAATGTTAAATAATATTGTTACTAGATCACTCGTACCGAATTTAACTTTTGTTTTTGATGTGAGCACAGAAGTTGCTGAGCAGCGTGTCGGAGAAACAAAAGACAGGCTTGAGTCAGAAGCAAAAGAATTTCACCAAAAAGTAAGATTCGGCTTCCTTGATTTAGCAAAAAAATTCCCTGACAGAATAAAAGTTATCGACGCTAATCAAGAAATTCAAAAAGTTCATTCAGACGTAATTAAAGTATTAGAAAATTATTAAATTGCCGCGTCGGCTCGCCGTGCCTCTTTGCAATGACAGTAAAGAAAGAAAAACCGCCGTTTTAAGGGCGGTTTATAAATTTAGCTTTATAGATTACTTATAGAATTTATTTTGCTGCTAGTAGTTCGTCTTCTTTAACTGAGTATAATTTTGCTCCAAGGTACTCGTTCCATTGTCTTGCGTCATAACCATGTTCGGTCGAGAATCCTTTTACTGCCGAGCCTTTTTTAATACCGTCCGCGATATCTTTTTTGATTGCAGCTTCAATTTCAGCGGTTATTGGAGCGGCGCTTCTTGCTTCAGCTGCTGTGTGTACCATAAATTGATTTTTGATATCATATTGTAAATTATCTTTTTCGTCGACTTTTCCGTCTTTATTAACGTCAGTTCCTAGCTTGGTTATTCCGTCTTTGTCTTCATCAATAGCACCGACTGTTTGTGTTAAAAGACCTTCGTCTCCTTTCATCAAATTATTATTGATATTATCTATATTTCCGCCGTTAAATCTTTGAGAAATTGTTCTTTTACCGTGAGTTGTTGTTAGGACGTTGCCTTCTTTCTTTAAATTAATGTCATTCTTTTTAAGAAGTTCTACGAGTTTTTCATCTTTGTCGTAATTTGTTTCATCGCCAATTTCTTTTCCGTCTTGAATAATTTCAAATTTTCCGTCAGCGTGTGTTACAAGGTTAATACCTGCATCTTTAAATTCAAGGTTTTGGGAATTTATAATTGTTGCTGCTCCTTCACCGCCACCGGTAAATTTTGCGTTAAGAGCGATATCGCTGTTATCAATCATTTTGTATAAGCCTTCATTTTTGCCTTGAAAGTCAAATGATTGCTTACCGTTTATTGAAAAGTGAGGATCGCCCCAAGAGTCTACGGTTACGTTTTCATCGTAAATTTCTACAGGTCTTCTACCTGCTGTAGGTGATCCAGTTCCTAGTAGATTCTGCAAAAGCATCATAACTAATTGTTGTAAAAAGCCAGATGAACTGTTTTGTTGTGGTTGTTGAATCATTGGCGGTTGTTGAACTACAGGTGGTCTTTGAACAACAGGTTGTTGATTTGAAATTAATCCAAGCATTACAGGTAACATTGAATTAATCATCGAAAGCATCATAAAATTTGGATCATAAGAAGGTTGCTGAGAATATCCACCAAAAACAGATGTTTGTTGTTGTTGCTGCTGCTGTTGCTGCCATTTTGCGTATTGATCACCTGTAAAAAGTAGAGATTGTTGTTGTTGGTATGTATTCATTGCAGACTGACCATAACCATAATTTTGGTTGATGTACATGTTGTTTGAATTTGTGTTAAAACCTAGCATAGTTTGACTCCTCCTCGTTAAAATAATATGTATTTTTCTATAGATAATATTTCGTTAATAAATGTGATTCTAAGAAATCAGCGACTGTATGAATAAGCATAAGTCTTTTATTGTTTGATAAATTCGTACTCCAGACATTTTGCTTTCGCGTTTTTAGAAGAATCTGCTTTCTTTATCTTTTTACATATCAGCATCTTTGTTTTAGCAAATAATGATGATGCGTAAAATTTGATAATAAGCAATTTATAAGTAATATTTTATGTGTGTTATTTATATAAAAACAATATACTTTGTATAA
>MFRJ01000001.1:21249-26147 GCA_001784535.1 Candidatus Melainabacteria bacterium GWA2_34_9 | reverse complement strand
AGATACAGGCGGAAGTTTAAGAAACAAATGTGGATTTATAGCGAAAAATGCTGTTTCGGAGCTTTTAGACAGGCTTGAAAAAGCCGAACTGATTCCTAAAAAACAAGATGAATCAAAAGCCAGCTATTTTCCAAGATTAAACCCTCATGATGCAAAAATCAACTGGAAAAAGCCCGCAACAGAAATTCACAACAATATTAGAGCAATTCTTCCTTGGATAAAAAGTTATACGCTTCATAAAGATACTTTTTTATTTATTCAGTCAACAAAAGTTATTGAATTAAATACCAATGTCACTACTCCCGGGAAGATTATCGCTAAAAAGGGAGGGAATTTAATAATTTCAACAGCTGATACAAACAAAGCCATTTTGGCGGAAAACATTGAAACTTATGGATTTTTAAGCAGATTATGGTCAAAGCATTATATAAATAAAAAAATTCGAGTAGGTGATTATTTACAAGAGGTGTGATTTTCATTTATGATGTGAGAATTAACAAAAAAAGAGATAAAAATGAAACTTAAAGAAATATACAATTCTAATAAACCGATTATATCTTTTGAAATTTTCCCTCCAAAAGCTCAAAATATAGATGAATTAAACCAAAAAATCAATGATCTTTTTGAAGAGTTAAGAATTTTATCAGAATTTAATCCTGCTTTTATATCTGTAACTTACGGAGCAGGTGGCAGTACCAGAGAAACAACTCTTGATATTGTTACAAAGATTAAAAACAATATCAATATTCAACCTATGCCGCATTTTACATGCGTTGGTTCTTCAAGAGGAGATATTCTTGAGTATTTGAAGAAAATCGAATCAGCAGGAATCGAAAATATACTTGCCTTAAGAGGCGATCCTCCAAAGGGTGAAACAAAATTTGTTAAACCTGAAGACGGTTTTGGCTACGCAAATGAACTTGTGGAATTTATAAAATTGAATACCAATTTAGGTATTGCTGTTGCTGCATATCCAGAATGTCATCTCGAATGCAATTCTCTCGATAAAGACATAGAAAATTTAAAAAGAAAAATTGACTGCGGAGCTGATGTTGTAATAACACAGCTATTTTATGACAATAGCTGCTATTTTGAATTTCTGGAAAAAGCCCAAAAGCAAGGAATAAATATTCCTATAATACCGGGAATTCTTCCTATAACTTCATATTCTCAAATTGAAAGAATCTCAACGCTCAGCGGTTGCAAACTTCCAGATGAACTTTCGCAAAAACTTGCTGAAAACAAGGATGATAGTGAAGCTATAAAACAAATCGGTATTGAATTTGCTGTTAAACAAGCTAATGAACTTCTGAAAAGCGGTGTTTCAGGGATTCATTTTTACCCGTTAAATAAAGCTTTTGCAGTAAAGACCGTTCTTGAAAACATCAAAACAGAACAAAAAGTTTAATAATTAAGGCATTTCGACATGACTTCAAAAACATTAATTTTAATAGACGGGCATGCGCTTGCATACAGGTGTTTCTTTGCTCTTGAACGTACAAGGATGCAAACAACGGATAATACACCAACATGGGCAGTTTATGGATTTTTAAAATCCCTTTTTGACTTGCTTAAAAATGTTCAGCCTGACGCAATTGCCGTATCCTTTGATAAAGGAAGAGATACTTTCCGATTAAAAGAATATCCTTTATACAAAGCCAACAGGCAAAGTATGCCTGATTCTTTAGGAATTCAGCTTGGCTTGATTATAGAAGGCATTAAAACCCTTGATATTCCTATTTATCAAATAGCAGGATTTGAAGCAGATGATGTTATAGGGACTATAACAAAAAAAGCCAGCGAATTAGGACATAAAACACTTATACTTACCGGAGATCAGGATTCTTTCCAGCTTATAAGCTCTGAAGATTCCGTTTCTGTTTTGATTCCTTCAAAAGGCGAACTTATAGAATTTGACAGAAATAAAGTTCACGAAAAATTAGGGGTTTGGCCGGAACAAATCGCTGATTATAAAGGACTAAGCGGTGATTCATCCGATAATATTCCGGGTGTTAAAGGCGTAGGAGAAAAAACAGCAGTAAAACTCCTTGAGCAATTCGGTTCAGTTGAAGGTGTTTATGAGCATATTGAGGAAATTCAATCAAAAAGTGTTAAACAAAAACTTGAAACTGACAAAGAAATGGCATTTAAGAGCAAATATCTGGCTACAATATGCAGAGAAGTGCCTATTGAATTTGATTTTGAACATACACATGTAACTTTGCCTGATGTTGAAAAACTCAGCGCTTTCTTAAGAAAAATGCAGTTTCACAGCTTACTCAGGCAGCTTCCTGAAATTTTATCGCACTTCAATGAAGGAAAACCTGTTGAAAATATTGAAATAAAAACCGAACAGCCAGAAGAACCTCACAAAAAAGAACCTGCTCTGGTTTCTGCTCCTGCTCCGCAAGGACAGATGCAGCTTAATTTAGGGTTAACACAATTTTTAAAAGAAGAATCCAAAAAAACTTTTCAAGTTGATACTGAAATTATTGATACTGAAGAAAAATTCAAAAAATTTCTTCAAACCCTAGAAAAAACAGCGGTGTTTTCCTTTGACACAGAAACAACATCTCTTGATGTATTCAGTGCAAAGCTTGTAGGAATGTCTTTTGGCTGTAATCCACAAATTACCGTAAAAGACAATAAAATATTCGTTGATAAATCACTGTCAGGCAAGACAAACAATGTTTATATTCCGGTTGGTCATAATGAAGGAAAACAGCTTAATCTTGATTATGTGATTGAAAAGCTTAAGCCGATCTTTGAAAGTCCTGAAAAATATAAGATTATCCAGAATGCAAAGTATGAAATAAACGTCCTGAAAAATTATAATATAGACTTAGACGGCATAGTTATGGATACAATGATTGCCAGCTATGTAAAAAATCCTACTTTTAAACATGGACTTAAGCAGCAGGCTTTCGGGCATCTTGGATACGAGATGACGGAAATTGAAGAACTAATCGGAAAAGGCAAAACAGCTATCACAATGGATCAGGTTTCTATTGAAAAAGTTGCAGATTATGCCTGTGGCGATGCAAAGTCAACTCTTGAGCTAGGTGGATATTATGCAGAGCATTTTGAGCCGGATCAGGAAAAACTTTTTTATGAAATAGAAGAACCGCTCGTTCCTGCGCTTGCTGAAATCGAAAGAAACGGCATAAGCATTGACACAGAATATTTAAAAACCCTTACGGATGAGCTTCAGAAAAACATCTGTCAACTCGAAGAGAAAATTTTTGAACATGCAGGGGAAAAATTTAATATTAACTCTCCGAAACAGGTCGGGGAAATTCTTTTTGAAAAACTAAAACTTCCTGTGAAAGGCGTGGCAAAAACACAGACCGGCTACAGCACAAACGCCAAAATCCTTGAATCTCTGGCCCATACTCACCCCATAGTTGATTTATTGTTAGAACAAAGACATTATGCAAAACTTAAATCAACTTATGTGGATGCTCTTCCTCTACTTATAAATTCAAAAACAGGAAGAATTCATACGAGTTTCAATCAAACAATCACTACAACAGGAAGATTATCAAGCAGTAACCCAAATTTACAGAATATCCCTATACGCTCAGAAATAGGAAACAGGATAAGGGCAGCTTTTGTTCCTCAGGAAAAAGAAAATTACGTAATATTTTCAGCTGATTACTCGCAAATAGAGCTAAGATTGCTTGCGCATGTAACAGAAGATGAAATTCTTGTAAGCGCTTTCAGAAATAACGAAGATATACATGCAGAAACCGCAAGCAAAGTTTTTGGAGTGCCTCTTAAAGAAGTAACGAAAGAAATGCGAAGAAAGGCAAAAGCTGTAAATTTCGGTATAATTTATGGTCAAACAAGCTATGGACTTTCCGAATCACTTGGAATTAAACCTTCTGAAGCAAAAGATATAATTACAAAATATTTTGAAACTTATCCAAAAATTAAGCAATATATGGATGAAACAATACAACAGGCACATTCTTTAGGCTATGTAGAAACGCTTTACGGAAGAAAACGCTGGCTTAGGGATGATTTACACAGCAGGATTAAAACTATAAGAGAATTTGCCGAGCGTGCCGCAATTAATGCGCCTTTGCAGGGAACTGCCGCTGATTTAATCAAGATAGCTATGATAAAACTTTATGAAAAACTTAAAAATTCAAACTATAAGTCAAAAATAATTCTTCAGGTTCACGATGAGTTAGTACTTGAAGTCCATAAAGACGAACTTAATAAAATAACTAGCCTCGTTAAAGAATGTATGGAGCTGGGACAGCCGTTAAGAGTTCCTCTTGTTATTGATATAACTTATGGACCTACATGGATGGAAGCTAAAGATTAATGGATAAAATAAAAGGCATTATTTTTGATCTGGATGGTACTCTTGCAGATACTTTACCACTTTGTATAAAATCTTTTCAGCTTGCCTTTGAGGAAGTTACAGGGATTAAATATTCTGAATGCACGATTACTCAATTCTTCGGACAGACCGAAGAAGGCATAACAAAAAGCATTGCTCCTGACAGCTGGGAAGATTGTTTTGATGCCTATATAAGAATTTATAAGGAAAATCATCATCTTTGCCCTGCTATTTTTGATGGTACAAGAGAAATTCTTGATTTTCTCAAGGAAAATAATTACAAAATAGCGATGGTTACAGGAAAAGGAAAGCCTTCTGCCGATATTACGCTTGATTATTTCGGAATTAAAAACTATTTTGAATATATAGAAACAGGCTCTGCTGAGGGTGTCATAAAAGACAAATGCATTACAAAAATCCTTAAACGCTGGCAAATTCCGGCAAATCAGACAGCATACATAGGCGATCAGCCTTCTGATATTATCTGTTCCAAAAAAGCTGGTGTCATCCCGATAGCTGTAACTTGGGCTTCAATAATAAACACAGA
>MFRJ01000001.1:10500-21226 GCA_001784535.1 Candidatus Melainabacteria bacterium GWA2_34_9 | reverse complement strand
TTTGATAAAACCAAAATAAAAAGTCTGGAATTAAAAAACAGATTTATTCGCTCTGCAACCCACGAAGCAATGGCAACAGACGATGGTTATATAACAGAAAAATTGGTAGAAGTTTATGAAAACCTAGCCAAAGGCGGAGTAGGTATAATTATAACAGGCTTTGCATATACAATAAAAGGCGAAAATACTAGCTTAAGAATGCTTGCAGCTCATGATGATTCTTTTGTCGAAGGATTTAAACAAATTACAGAAACTGTTCACAATCATGGCGCAAAAATACTTTTACAGATTGCCTCAAGCGGTTCTCAGGCAAAATTCAAAATTAAAGACAAATTAATCTGGGGACCATCAGCAGTAGAACATCTTTATACCAAAATCACGCCTGTAGAAACCACAAAACAAAACATAAAAACCCTCGCGGAAGCTTTCGGGGATGCTGCGTTAAGAGCAAAAAAAAGCGGATTTGACGGAGTGCAAATCCATTGCGCGCATGGTTATCTTCTTAACCAATTTTTAAACCCTTACTACAACAGAAGACAGGACGAATACGGTGGAAACATAGAAAACAGAGCCAGAATTTTGTTTGAAATTTATGAAAATATCAGAAAAAAAGTTGGCGATGATTTTTTAGTTGCAATCAAGATAAATTGCTCGGATTTTATGGAAGAAAAAGGCTTGCAATTTGGGGAAACAAAATATATCTGCCAAAAACTCGACGAAATGGGCATCGATCTCATAGAAATCAGTGGAAATGTCGGATATAATCAAACTCCTCCAATAATTTTTGAAACAGGAATTGCGGAAGACAAATCAAGGCAGTCATATTTTTCCAAATACGCCGCAGAAATTGCAAAAACCGTAAAAGCCCCCGTCTCTGTAGTCGGCGGAAACAGGGATTTTGATCTTATGGAAAAAATTCTCAATGAAACACGAATAAGCTATTTTTCACTTGCAAGGACTTTGCTTTGCGAAGCTGATTTAATCAACAAGTGGCAAGAAGATACTTCTTATAAGCCCAAATGCATAGCCTGCAACAAATGCTGGTCTTTAAAGGGCAATATTTGTATATTTAACAGGGTAAAAGAAAGTTAGATATCCCCGCATTGTTATTTTATATATTTAAGCTCATTTATTTTTATGGCTTATGAACAATAACTATAGATTTTTTCCATTTTTAACACTCATTCTTGAAATTTATACAATCAGATGTAAAGTATTTTTTTCAGGATAAATTATTTAAATCCCCACTTTGTTCCTTAACTCGATAATTTACAATCATATTGTCACAATTATAAGATGCCAATCGGGAGTAAAAACCTGAAGAACAATAGGAAATAAAAGCCAGGATTGGAAGGTCGAATTAATTATTGCTATATTTATTACTTTTTGTACAAAGAATAATAAATTATTTTACTTTTACGCGCTTTTAAGATAAATTATTGTCTGAATATGCATAAGAATTTTTTATTAATTTTAAGCTAAAAATAATTATATAACACACGAGGATAAGTGAATGACAAATCAGGCGGTTTTAAAAGAACTTGAGGGAAGCACATTCCAGCTTACCGAAGAGCAAAGAGACATTAAACAAGTTGTTCGTGAATTTGCAGAAACTGTAATAGCTCCACGTTCAGCAGAAGTTGACGAGACTGCAAAGTTTCCATGGGATGTATACAAAGAAATGGCAGAAAGCGGACTTATTTCGCTTCCATATCCTGAACAATACGGCGGAGGCGGAGCCGACCCTGTTATGGAATGTATTCTTGTAGAAGAATTATCAAGAGTAGACCTTTCAGTTGCGCTTGCCTGTGGCGTAAATACTCTGGGAAGTCAGCCTATTATGTTAGGCGGAAATGAAGAACAAAAAAGAAAATATATACCTCAAATTACCTCCGGCGAAAAGCTCTGTGCTTTTGGTTTAACAGAAGCAGGAGCAGGAAGCGATTTTATGGGAATTAAAACCCGCGCTGTAAAAAAAGGTGATAAATATATCGTTAATGGTACAAAATTATTTATAAGTCATGCTAATTTGTCAAAAATCGTAACAGTTTTTGCAAAAACCAGTCCAGAACCTGGTCTTAAAAGTTTAAGCTGCTTCATAGTGGACAGTGATGCACCGGGATTTAAAGTTGGTAAAACAGAGCATAAACTTGGTATCAGAGGTTCTGAAACCGCTGAATTGATTTTTGAAGATATGGAAATTCCTGCAGAAAATCTCATCGGTACCGAAGGAGCAGGCTGGAAACTAGCTATGAGTACTCTTGATCACTCAAGACCGGGTGTAGGAGCTCAAGGTGTTGGTGTTGCACAAGGTGCTCTTGATTTTGCATTTAAATATGCTCAGGAAAGAGAACAATTTGGTCAGCCTATTGGAAATTTTGAAGCTGTTCAAAATATGCTTGTTAAAATGGCTATGGACGTCGAAGCAGCAAGACTTCTTGTTTATAAAGCGGCTACTTTAGTTTCAAGCGATAGCAGAGAAAAATCAATGTATGCTTCCCTTTCAAAATGTTACGGTGGTGATGTAGCAATGAAAGTTACTACTGATGCTGTTCAAGTTCTTGGCGGATATGGATTTACAAAAGAATTCCCTGTTGAAAGAATGATGAGAGACGCAAAAATCACTCAGATTTATGAAGGAACAAATCAGGTTCAAAGAATGGTTATCAGCAGACATCTTCTTAAAGGATATAAATAAACTGTTGTTAAAATCATAGAGTGAGAATCTAATAAATTTAATAATCCGGTTTACTTAAGTAAACCGGATTATTTTTATGAACTAAATTACCTATTTTTTATTAGAAAAAAGGGCTTTTCATGTTAATAGACATGAAAAATTGCACATGTTAGTTTTTACATAATCGCAGTTGAAAAAGGATTCATAAAAAATGGAAAATATTACAGTATTTTGTGATTTTGACGGGACTATAACAAAAAAGGATACTGTAGACCATTTTTTAAGTGTTTTTGCGGATTGCGAGCAGAGGCTGGATGGTGGGCTTTGCCCGACAGAAATGCCGTTTAAGGCGAGCAACCAAGCAGCTAATAATAACTGGTTAGATATAGAAGAATCCTGGAAAAATGGAGAAATTGGTTCAAAAGAATGTTTAACGAAACAATTTGAATGTATCGATTATATTTCGGAAAATCAATTGGACAATTTTATTGAAAACATTGAAATCGATGACTATTTTATGAATTTTATTGAAATTTTAAATATTTTTGAGAATTTAAATCAGAAAAAACAAAATTTTTATATAGTAAGTGACGGTTTTGATTTTTTTATAAACAATACTTTGAAAAAATACGGCATAAGAAGTTTTATTAAAGTTTTTTCAAATAAATTGCAATACCAAAAAGGAAAAATAATTCCATCTTTTCCTTTTCATAAACACGGTTGCAGAAAAAATGCCGGATTATGCAAATGTGAAATTATAAAAAGATTACAAAAAGAAAGGCGGGTTTTATATATAGGAGACGGGGCTTCGGATATTTGTGCGTCTGGCCTTGCAGATATATTGTTTGCAAAGGATTCACTAGCAGAATATTGCGATGAAAACAACATTAGTCATATAAAATTTGAAACATTTAAAGATATTTGTGAGTATTTATATTTAAATTTAGGAGAGAAATTGGATGTTAAAAACGAAATGCTTGTCTGATAAAGAAATCAGGGAAATTGACAGTAAATATTCTTCATTTGGAGATACTGTTCATTATTCACCGCAACCAAAGATTTTTAAGGAATGTGAAGGTTCTTTTATCTACGACACAGAAGACGTTCCTTTTCTTGATATTCAAATGTGGTATTCTGCTTCAAATTTTGGCTATAACAACAAAAGAATATCAACGGCTTTAAAAAACCAGATTGATACAATGCCTCAGATTGCGCCGCAGTTTCTTTATGATTATAAGGTTTTGCTGGCTCAAAAAATTTGCGAGGCAAATTATAACAGGTTTGGAAGCAAAGGACGCACGCATTTTAATGTAGGTGGCTCTCAGGCTGTTGAAGATGCGTTGAAGCTTGTAAGAAATTCCGCCAAAAAAAATCTTATGTTTGCTTTTATGGGCGGTTATCACGGAAGAACTTTAGGAGCTTCAGCAATAACATCAAGTTACAGATATAGAAGACGCTTCGGGCATTTCTCCGATCGAGCTCATTTTATACCGTATCCTTATTGTTTCAGATGTTTTTACGGTAAAAATTGCGAAGATTGTAATTTTTATTGTCTTAGTCAGTTTGAAAAAATGTTCGAGACAGAATATAACTCATTTTGGGATAATAAAACAAACGAAACAGAATTTATAGCTTTCTTTGCGGAAGCAATACAGGGAACAGGCGGCTACGTAATACCTCCTAGAGGATATTTTGAAAAATTTAAGGCTATTCTTGATAGATATAACATTTTGCTTGTTGATGACGAAGTTCAGATGGGCTTCTACAGAACAGGAAAGCTTTGGGCGATGGAGCATTTTAATGTAAATCCTGATGTTGTGGTCTTTGGAAAATCATTAACAAACGGAATGAATCCTTTATCAGGCTTGTGGGCAAGGGAAGAGCTTATTAATCCTAAAATATTTCCACCAGGATCAACACATTCAACTTTCTCTTCAAATCCTCTTGGTACCAGAGCAGGTTATGAAGTAATGAGTATGCTTGAAGAAATCGATCATGAAAAATTAGTAACAGTGCAGGGCAGAAAATTTCTTGACGGATTAGAACATTTAAAGCAAAAACATAAAAATATCGGTAATGTAGATGGAATTGGTCTTGCTTTAAGACTTGAAATCTGCGAAAACGACGGATATACACCGAGTAAGACGTTGACGGATAATATAGTTGAAGAAGGATTAAAAGGAACTCTTGATTATAACGGCAAAAAATGCGGTTTAGTGCTTGATGTCGGAGGTTATTATAAAAATGTCCTTACTATTGCTCCTTCTTTGTATATTACTGACGCTGAAATAAATATGGCTATTGATTTGTTAGATCAGTTGTTTACGAGATTTAAGGAATGAATTTTGAATTTAAAAATGAGAACAATCAAAGAGCTGTCTTGTTGCTGCATGGAATGACAGGCAGCCCTTTTGAGATGAAACAATATGGTAAAAATCTTCACAAAGCAGGTTTTGATGTGTATTGTTCTTGTCTTCCAGGTCATGGCAAAGATATTAAGAATATAAAAAAAACAAAATGGCAGGACTGGTTTAATTTTGCTGAAGAAGAATACAAAACCATGAAAAAGAATTATTCTGAAGTTTATCTCGGCGGTATTTGCATGGGGGCTGTTCTTGCATTGGCTATTGCGGAAAAACATAAAGATGTTTCAGGTATTATAGCTATTTCTACAACTCTTTTTCTTGACGGATGGACTATTCCCTGGTACAGTTTCTTGTTTCCTATGGGTTTGCATACCATCTTGAGATTTTATTATTCGTTTCCCGAGCAAGATCCTTATGGCATTAAAAACGAAATTGTACGAAGAAAAATAAGTGCTCTTTTAAAAGAAAATACTGTTGCCTTGAATTATATTCCTATGACCTGTGTTTATGAGCTTTTAGAAATGTCCAAACAAGTAAGAAAATCTATTAAAAATATAAATCATCCTATTTTAATCATGCATTCAAACAGGGATGATTTAACCAGCTTAAAAAGTGCCGATTTTGTTTATAAAAATGTTTCTTCAGCTGTTAAAGATTATATTATTTTAAAAAATAGCTATCATTTAATAGTTATGGACAATGATAAAGATTTAGCGGTACAAAAATCCGTTGAATTTTTAAACAGTATTTCGTCATTTAACAATAGTGAATTAAAGTAATTAATGTCTTATAAAAATATCAAAATAACAGGATAAAACAATGAAACTACTTATTTATTCATTAATTTCTTTTTTAATTTTTAATTCAAGCCTAATCATGGCTTTTATTGCAGGAAAAGTAATTTTCAAAAAAGAAAATATAAATTTAAGCTCTAATTATTCAATTTTTCTTTCTGTTTTGCTTATTTTTTATTTTTTATCAATTTTAGCTTTTAATTTATTTTCTTTTAACACAAAATATTTTGGATATGGCATATTAATTTTACCGTTTTTGTTTATGCCTTTTGTTATCGGGCGTATTTCAAAGTATGAAAGAATAAATTTTTATGCAAACATGCAAATTATAACGCTGATCTGGAGTTTTTTAGCAGGCGTTTTAATAATGTTGGGAATTAGTTAGAAATGGCTTTCAAATTCTGTTCGTACCTGTCTAAATACTTTTGCATAAAGTGAAAAATAAACAATAATGGCATACACGATAAAAAATCCGTAAACAAAATTGATATAAGCAGATCCAAAAAATATAATACAAGCCCAGCCAATCATTCCAATTATAAAAGCATATCCAATCATATAACAACCGGCTATTAAATAATTAAGCCAACAACCTGTTGTTATTTCCGCTATGCTGGGAAATTTAAAAGCTTCCACAGGATTGAAATTTTCTGAAAATATGCCCATTGAAACTGCATGAAACATTAGAAGCCAGTAAATAACCCATAGAATAGCTATTATAAAGACAATATTTTGTGAATTAGGTACATATTGAACGAGAAAATACAAAACAAACAATACTGCAGCGAGTAAAGCTATACTTGCCAGAGAAAAAACCATCCCTTTTAATCCGATAAAAAAATCATTTATAAAGTTCCATTTTGGGAAATCATTATCGTCTTCTTCAACTTCGTGTTGAAAAATTGCCCATAAATAACCGTTTGAAATAATAAATGCAATCCCAAGCGCGATTTTAAAAATTATGTTTTCCATACCAAGAAAGTTTGCTGATAAAATTGCAGGTAAAAACAGTAAAAATAAATTAAAAGAAAGTATTAAAATAATTTTAAGATTTAAAGGTTTGGTCAAAACTCCGATAAAACTAATCTGCATAATCTCACACCCATCTTTAGTAAATCAAAATATACAATATTAAATTAAACCTATATATAAAATTCATTTTAAATTATTATTTAAGAAATGAATAGTCTTTTTTCTGAAAATAAGAAATAATAATGAAAAAAAATTACAAAACTGTTGCATTTATACCTGTAAAAAGTAAAAGCGAGAGAATAAAAAATAAAAATTTTAAACTGCTTGCAGGGAAACCTCTTTTTCTTCATACTCTTGAAAAGCTTGTCGGTTGTGATTTTATAGACGAAGTTTTTCTTGATTCAGAGAGTGAAGAAGTCTTTGATATGGCTTCACATATTGATTTTATAAGATTTAAACGTGACGAAAAATTGGCTGATAATTCAACAGACGGAAATAAACTTTTTTTAAACGAGATAAAATTAATAGATGCAGATATATGTATTCAGATACTCTGTACAAGTCCTTTTATAAAGCCTGAAACAATAAAAAAAGGTGTGGAAATTCTTATAAATAATGAAGAATATGATTCCGTAGTGCTTGTAAAAAAAGAAAAGCTTTATACATGGGATTCTGTAAAGATAAAGCCAAATTATGACATTGAAAACATCCCGAACAGTTTTAATCTCGATGATACTGTTATAGAAACAATGGGACTTTATATAATAAGGAAAGATTCAGTTCTTAAAACAGGAAGAAGAATTGGAGAAAAACCTTATTTACTCGAGGCAACCTCTTTAGAGGCTATAGATATAAATTATCCGGAGGATTTTGAGCTGGCAGAGCTTGTTATGAAAGGTAAAAGAGAAAAAGATATTTTGTTTTTCAGGCAACTTTCCTCAAAAATAAACAGTTCAATGATTTCCGATACTTTGGATGAGTTGGCTATCAATAACAAAGTTATAACGGGTCTGGATTTGAATTTAAAAGATAAAAAACTTTTAGGCAGAGCGAAAACGCTTAAGATAAAAGAAAAAACAGATTTATCTTCCGAAAATATTTATGAAGCTCTTAATTCTTATGAAACAATAACTTCGGGAGATATTATCGTTGTTGAAAATGAAATTCCCGAATTTGCGTATTTCGGAAATTTAAATGCAAATCTTGCAATAAGAAGCGGTGCAATGGGAGCAATTATTGGAGGCAAAACCAGAGATTCTTCAGAAATTAAACAATTGGATTTCCCTGTTTTTTCCGAAGGTTTTACCTGTAAAGATATTAAAAACAGAGGTCAGGTTGATTCTATAAACAAAAGAATTTTCATAAAAGACGTGGAAATTTGTCCTGATGATTTAATTTTTGCTGATAATGAGGGTATAGTTGTTATTCCAAGGAAATTCGAGCACTTGGTTCTTGAAAAATGTTTTGAAATTATAGACAGGGAGAGTAAAACCCTTCTGGAGATTGCAAAAGGGGAAGAAATTTCTCTTATAAGACAGAAACATGGGGATTTTTAAGCATAAAAAAATGGAGGATGTTTTTTCATCCTCCATTTTTATTTATTAGATTATTTGACTTGATTCATAACTTCTTCAACAAAGTTGTCTTCTTTTTTTTGGATGCCTTCGCCGAGAACGTATCTGGTGAATCTTCTTACTGTGATTTTTTCACCGATTTTAGCAATTTTTTCTTTAATTAATTCTTCAATTTTTATGCTTGGATCTTTTACAAAAGATTGTTCAAGTAAGCATTTTTCAGCCATTAACTTGTCAACTCTACCTGTAACGATTTTTTCAATGATATTTTCAGGTTTGCCTTGAAGGTCTTCTTTTCCTGATTCGATTCTTCTTTCTTCTTCAATAACAGAAGCAGGAATTTCATCTCTGGAAACGAATTCAGGCGCGGGCATTGTACCTGCAATATGCATGCAAATATCTTTAACTAATTGTTGAAATTCTTCGTTTTTTGCAACAAAATCTGTTTCGCAATTAATTTCAACCATAACGCCAATTTTGCCGTTATGAATATAAGAGCCCACTAAACCTTCAGCGGCTATACGTCCCATTTTCTTTTCGGCAGAAGCGATACCTTTTTGTCTTAAAAGCTCTGTAGCTTTGTTTATGTCGCCATTTGTTTCAGTAAGTGTTCTTTTAGCGTCCATAATTCCGGCGCCGGTTTTATCTCTAAGTTCTTTTACTTGTGCAGCTGTTATATTAGTCATTTTTTCCTCCGAAAATAATTATGTTCTTTCTTTTTCTTTTACTTCTTCAGTTTCAATCTCTTTTTCTTCTATTGTTTCAAGTTTTTCGATATCATCTACAAGACCTTCAATTTTGACTTTAAGACCTTTAAGATCTTCTTCTGTTACTCCTGCATCTGCAGGTTTTACTTCTTCAACTTTTTCAACGGTTTCTTCCTGAGTAACCCCAGCGCTTTCTCTGAGTGCTTTTCCTTCAAGAATTGCATCAGCAATTTTTCCTGCGATCAATTTGATTGCTCTTATTGCATCATCATTTCCCGGAATTACATAATCTATGTCTTCAGGGTCACAGTTTGTATCAACAAGACCAATAATAGGAATATTAAGTTTATTAGCTTCTTTTATAGCGATAAGTTCTCTTTTTTGGTCGACTATAAATAATAAATCAGGCATGCCTCTCATTTTTTTGATGCCGCCAAGTGATTTATTAAGTTTTGCGATTTGTCTTGTCATAACAGCGACTTCTTTTTTTGGAAGTCTGTCGAAATGACCGCTGTCTCTTAATTCTTCAAGTTCATTAAGTTTTTTAATTCTTGTTCTGATTGTTTCAAAGTTTGTTAAGGTACCGCCTAACCAACGTCTGTTTATAAAGAAAGAATTACATCTGTTGGCTTCCTGTTCTATGATTTCAGTTGCTTGTTTTTTTGTTCCTACAAAAACTACATTCTTTCCTTTTGAAGCTATTTCTCTGGCTGCTTCATAAGCTTTATCAAGCATTACGGTTGTTTGTTGGAGGTTTATAATATAAATACCGTTTCTTTCACCGTAAATATATTTTTTCATTTTTGGGTTCCAGCGTTGTGTCTGGTGACCGAAGTGAACACCGGCTTCTAAAAGTTCTAGCATTGATGCTACAGGCATAAGTTTTTTCTCCTTTTTTGCATTTAATCTGAATCATTTAATTTTCCCCTTGATAAAAAGAAAAAACAATTTTCATTACGAGAATTTATGATTTAAATTAGATTAAAATACACTTAAATAACTCTACAGTAAGAATTTACCATGAAAATATATAAGTTCAACACTTGTTTAAAAGCTTTAATCCATTTATTATAAATTTTTACTAAGTTTTTCATCTTTAATTTAAAATCGTATAATATAATAAAAGAATAATTTTTTAAAAATATAAATTTACTCGAGGAAAATTTAAAAAATATGTATAAATACGGAGTGAGACTCTTAAAAAACAGGTTGTATCCTGTCAAGATGCCAAAAAACTGTGAAGAAGATCTTCAACATGGTCAAATGGTTCTTGTTACTACAGAAAAAGGTCAGGAAGTGGCTAAAATTTTACGGATTCCCCAGTGTGTATTCCAAAAGTGGGGAGAGAACCTTCCTGAACCGCTGCCGTTTATTAGAACTTTAAGCGCTGTTGATTTACAAAGATATGAAGTTATACAGGAAAGAGAAAATTCAGCTTTTCAAAAATGTACAGAACTTGTTGAAATACATCAGCTTCCAATGAGGCTTATCAGTACAAAATATACGTTTGATGAAAAGAAAATAACTTTTTATTATACAGCTCCTCACAGGGTTGATTTTAGAAATCTTCTTAAAGATTTAACACAAACTTTTAGAAAAGTTAGAATAGATTTGCGTCACATCGGAGTAAGAGACG
>MFRJ01000001.1:10003-10438 GCA_001784535.1 Candidatus Melainabacteria bacterium GWA2_34_9 | reverse complement strand
TTCAAATTATATTGAAGCTGCAGCAGGTATGCCGCCTATAGGCAGCAGTGTAATGACTCCTGACGGCATAGGAAAAGTTGGCGCGCTTCATTTCCTTAATGCAAATATCGTTGTTAAATTGGAAGATGGAAGAATTAAGGAATTTGGAAAAAAAGAAATCGAAATGCTTGAAGAAGATGTTGGAAATATAGAATTGGATTATACTCTTAATTATCAGGATGAAGATGAGGCAGAAGTAATTGATATTGCCGAACTTGAACAAGATGATTCCAGTTATACAACTAATATTTAAAATCCAAAAAGCATTGTGAGAGTACAGAAAAATAGGATTATTTAATTGCAAGTTATATCAGTAGACGATTTAATAAATTATAAAGAACTTCCTTTTGATATATTCAATGAAAAAGGAAAAAAACTTTTTGGCGCAGGAGAAGC
>MFRJ01000001.1:2717-9954 GCA_001784535.1 Candidatus Melainabacteria bacterium GWA2_34_9 | reverse complement strand
CGAAAATGAAACTTCTGTAATATCTGTACATACTCAGAAAGCAATAAAAAATCAATATAGAGATATTCTTGATTCTTTTAACGAAGAAGGTATTAAAGATCCTGCCGTTTGTTTTGATGTAAGAGATAAAATTATTGAAGAAATTTTGCCGGAAGTCGATAACATTCTTTATAAATCTCAATTGCAATTAAATGGAGATTATAGCTACTCTCATGGTATAAATGTTGCTATGCTGAGTACAGTTTTGGCTGAAAAATTAAAAATGGGACAAAACTCAATACAGGAAATAACCCTTGCGGCGATGCTTCATGATATTGGGAAAATAAGATTGCCTAAACAAGTGCTTGAAAAAACAGCTCATTCTCCTGCTGAAACAAAACTTATTCAGCTTCATCCCCGTTTGGGTTATAAAATAATATTAGACGAACTCAATCTTTCTGAAAATATAGCTAAAGTTGCTTTGCAGCACCACGAAAGAGGTGACGGTTCCGGTTATCCTTATGGAATTTCAGGCAATAAAATAGATTATGAATCGCATATTGTAATGGTATGTAATATTTATGATGATTTGACTTCGGGAAAAGGTCTAGTAAAAGTAAGAAATTCTAAAGAAGCCATAAAAATTCTTCTTGAAATCGGTTCAAAATGGTTCAGAACAGATGTTCTTTATACTTTTGTGCACATGACAAATTATAATGACAATTCGGTTATTTATAATTATTAAAAATGACCGAATTGTTTTTATAATTAAATTAATCTTCTAAAATATTTTGTGTCCAACCTTAATATAAAAGGGACGGCAAGTGGGACACCCCCTCGAATTCCCCCGTTAGCCCTTTAGGTTTAGTTGCAACCAAAAAAATGAAGGCGGTTATAAAGGTGCAGCCCTTTTTATAAACAAAAATACCTCTATAAAGACAACTTGCTTTTAACTTCTAAAAGTGCCTCATCGAGCTTAGACACATCTTTTGCACCGGCTTGAGCAAAATTCGGTTTGCCTCCGCCTTTGCCATCGCACTTGGAAGCAATTTCATTCACCAATTTCCCTGCATTTATGCCTTTAGCGATTAAATTTTGTGAAACTTTGGCTGTGATAGAAATTTTCTCATCTTCAACACAGGCAAGAACAACAACACTGTTACCTAATTTATCTCCGATTTTTTCCGTAAGCACTCTTAAAGCTTTTGAAGGAATGTCTTCAACTTTCGTCACTAGAAGTTTTCCATCATTTATCTCAACAGCCTGCCCTGAAAGTGCATCAATTTTGCTTTCAGCAATTTCTGTTTCAAGAACTTCAATGCGTTTTTGGCTTATATTTAACTCATCCTGAAGTTTTTCAAGCCTTTCAGTAACTTCTGTCGGAGGTGTTTTCAGTTTTTTAGAAACTTTTGTAAGTTCCTTGTAGTAGTTGTTTAAATAATCAAAAGCTTTTTGCCCGCATACAAGTTCAATTCTTCTTGTTCCTGCTGCAATTGCGCTTTCTGAAACAACTTTACAAAGCCTGATTTTGCCTGTAGAATCTGCGTGAGTTCCTCCGCAAAGCTCTTTGCTTACTCCTTCGATTGACACAACCCTTACTTTATCGCCATATTTCTCACCAAATAAAGCAATAGCACCTGAAGCTTTAGCTTCATCTATCGACAATTCTTTAGTTACTCTTTTATAATTTTCATTTATCCACTTGTTGATAAGATTTTCAACTTTTTCAACTTCCTGTTCATTCAATCCTCTGTCAAAAGAAAAGTCAAATCTCGTCCTGTCAGGCTCTACCTGAGAACCAGCCTGCGCAACAGAATCCCCGAGAACTTCTCTTAAAGCCGATTGCAAAAGATGCGCGCTGGTATGGTGAATCATAATGTCTTTTCTTCTTGCTTCATCTATCACCGCGGAAACTTTTTCTCCGACTTTTGCCTCACCGTTTTTAATCTGGACTTTATGTATAAATAAATCGTTGAATTTAGTGGTATTCAACACTTCTGCTTCAAAGTTTTCGCTTTTTATTATGCCTGTATCGCCGACCTGACCGCCTGATTCTGCGTAAAAAGGTGTTTTATCAAGAATTATTTCTGCAATATCTCCTTCTTCCAGAGAATCCGAAATTGTTCCGTCTTTTATCAGGGTTTTTATAATGCTATCACTCGATTTAATTTCAGAATACCCGATAAAGTTCGTTGCGCCGAGCTTTTCGAATATTTCAATATAAATAGTGTCATCAGTAAGCCTTACAGCTGCTCTTGCGCCTCTTGCTCTTACTTTTTGCTCTTCCATAGCTTTTTTAAAGCCGTCTTCATCTACAGAAAATCCTTCTTCTTCAGCCATTTCTTTGGTTAATTCAAACGGAAACCCAAAAGTATCATAAAGTTTAAATGATTCTTCTCCCGATAAAACTTTTGTATCGGAAGATTTTTGCATTATTTCTTCAAGAAGATTGACACCTCTGTCTATTGTCCTGCTAAATCTTTCTTCTTCTTTTTTGATAATAGAAATCACTTTTTCTTTGTTTTTTTCCAGCTCTGGATATGTTTCTTTGTAATTTTCAACGACTGTATCCACGATTTTGTAAAGGAATGGAAGCTCAACGCCAAGGATTTTTCCATGCCTTAACGCCCTTCTTAAAATCATACGAAGAACATAATTCCTGCCTTCGTTGCCCGGAATAAGCCCGTCAGAAATCAAAAAACTCACGCAGCGCGCGTGGTCTGTGATTATTCTTATGCTTATGTCGTTTTTTGGGTTGTCTTTATATTTTTTGCCTGATAATTCACAAACTTTTTTCACTATAGGTTGTAATAAGTCAGTATCAAAAGTTGATGTGAAACCATTTACAACCATAGTTATTCTTTCAAGCCCCATGCCGGTGTCTACGTTTTTCTTTTCAAGCGGTGTAAAGTTGCCTTCCTCGTCTTTGTTGAGTTCCATAAAAACAAGATTCCAAATTTCCACATATCTATCACATTCGCAGGTATCAATACCGCATTGAGGATTACTGCATTTATATTCTTCGCCTAAATCATAGTGAATTTCGGTACATGGTCCGCAAGGTCCTGTAGGTCCTGGAGGTCCCCAGAAATTATCTTTCTTTCCTTTTCTTAAAATTCTTTCGGCAGGAACGCCTACGTCATTTTTCCATATCTCAAAAGACTCATCGTCTGTTTCAAATACTGTAACCCAAAGCTTGCTTTTATCAAGCCCTAAATCATTCGTCACAAAATCCCATGACCACGGAATAATTTCTTTTTTAAAATAGTCCCCGAAACTGAAATTTCCGAGCATTTCAAAAAAAGTATGATGGCGCGGAGTTCTTCCGACGTTTTCTATATCTGAATCTTTGCCGCCTGCGCGAGCGCATTTTTGAACTGTTACAGCTCTTGGAGGATTTGGTGGAGCTTCATATCCTAAAAATATCGGCACAAACTGAAGCATTCCTGCTGTAGTTAGCAATACCGTCGGATTATCAGGTATCAAGCTTGAGCTTGCTATATGTACGCTATTATGTTTTTCTTTGAAAAAATTGATGAATTTCTGTCTTATTTCTTTTCCCGAAAGAATTTGTGTATTTGTCATGATGTGTAATTATCCTCTCACTGTCATGCTGAACTTGGTTTAGCATCTGCCCTTTTGGAAATTAGGTAATTTATAAACGCAGAACAAAATACTAGCATAAATTTAGCCTCATCAAATCCTATATTTGAATCAAGCATTTGAGCGTGTCTTGCTCCAACTTCTTTGCTATTTGTGTATGCATAGAATTTTTCAAGACCGCTTTTAAACTGCGGATGTATCATTATAAATTTTTCTATATTATTTAAAGATTTTCCTAAATCCGACTCGCCTGTTATTAATCTACAAAGACATTCAACAGCTTTTATTGCTTCATGTATCGAATTTTTATAATCAGGATTTTCTCTGTTCTTAAAATGTTCAATTGCTTGATTTAAGTGATTATTAATAAATTTGAATTTGTCATTTTGAGAATTTTCTAATGATTCTTCGATTTCATGAACCTCAATTTCTGAAGAAATAGGAACTACTTGATTATTTATAATTTTGTATCCTGATTTTTCTTTTTCTAAAACCTCTTTACAATTTTTGATAAAGGATTCACTTACATAATGATATTTTTTTAAACTAACAATAATAAATTCAAGAAGATCATACACAACATAGTATTCAGATTTAAGAAAAATTGATTTTATCCAATCTTTTGAAAAACGTTTAGTTTGATCAGTCCAAGTAGACGTTAAAGGAATATCATCTACTGGTTTTTTAAGAAAATTTTTCCAAATTTCTTTAGCTATATTCTCAAAATAATTTGCATTAATTATTCTATCTATAAATACATTCCAAAGACTATTTCTTAAATCATCATCTATAGAATTTATTTGTAATAATTTTGTGGATTTAATCCCAATTCTTTCAGAAAAAAGCATATATTCTTACCATTTAAATTATTAAAATAATACTTGTATTTATTATATAAGAAAATAAATTTTATAATAATGGGGCTTTCTGCCCCAAACCCCCTTTTATGAATTTTTACTTTATTGCAAAATCCTTGTTCTTAAGGGCTGACTTCACTATATAATCGCCATTTTTAAGCCCTACGCTATTTGCAATAATATGACACTTAATCATAAGCAGAAAATATATGTTTTTATTTTTAATCTCGCTCAATCCCTCAAAATTCCCCTGTCCTTTAGAAATTATAAGGTCGGCTTTATCAAAAATTTCCTTGAATTCGGGAGATGTAAATTCCAAAAGTGTTCCTGGTGCATCATCTCCGTTTGTCATAACATTTACAAGCTTGTCTATTCCAAAAAATTTAACATCTTCCATTGTTGCATCGTTTAATATAGGCGAATTTCTTACGACAAAAGTTATATCATTTCTGCCTATTACTTCCAGAAAAAGCTTATCAAAAACTATTTCCCCTGTGTTATCTCCAAGATAAAGAATATTTTTTACCTTTTTAAGGTCATTAAATAATTCCTGCGAATCATCAATCACAAAATCTTCATTGAGAAGTTTCTCGATATTTTTTTCTATCTCAATCGAATGTCCCGGACCAAAATCAATAACATTTCCGGCAACAGCAATCCTTAAAGCTTTATCCAGAGGATTATCGCTTTTAAGAACTATATCTTTGTATTTTTCGCAGTATTTTACAGCCTCTTTATTCATATTGTCTTTTAATTTCTTGTATGGGTCGGGATTATTTGCGATTTTTCTTATCACCCGATGCAAATTTCTGTTGGTGAGCAAAGGACTTTGACTAAAATCAATATTTGCATAGTATGCCAGGACTTCTTTTATAACAGTTTCCTGATATTTTTCTTCGATTAATCCTTGTTTAAAAAGGCTTATAAGTCCGTTAAGCATACAGGTAATACAGTCAAAATGTGTTTTCATTAAATTTCTCCGTTTAGTCAGGTTTTAAGTTAATTATATCTTAAAAAGGTTTTTAAAGTAGGCAAAAGACGGATAAAACCTCTCAAAAATAATGCTAAAGTAAAAAGAGAGGGCTAAAATATGAAACATAGAATTGGATACGCCTGCATAAATTTAACAACAGGAATCCCTTTAAACAGAACATGCCGGCTTGCAAATGCAACTGATGCCAAACTCAGAGAGCTTATAAAGTCAAATCTTGACGGATTAATAAGAGTTCTTAAATGGAACAAAGAAAACGACATTTATCATTTCAGGATAAGCTCGGATGTGGTTCCGTTTGCTTCTCATGAAGTCAATAAAATTATGTGGTGGGAAGATTTTAAAAACGAATTGCAAGATATAGGCTCTTTTATCAAAAAAAATAATTTAAAAGTTGCCATGCACCCGAGTCCCGTAGTTTATTTAAATTCGCCAAGACTGGAAGTGGTCAAAAGCTCAATTAAAGAACTTGAGTGGCATGTAAAGTTTCTGGAATCTCTAGAACTAGATTTCACGCACAAAATAGTATTTCATGCCGGCGGAATTTACGGAGATAAAGCAGAAGCTATAAAAAGATTCATTAAAGTCTATAAAGAACTTCCAGAAGGTTTTAAATCAAGACTTACTCTTGAAAACGATGACAAAAATTATAACGTATGGGATTTAATTCAGATAAATAAAGCTGTAGGAATTCCTCTTGTATTTGATAACCTGCATCATGAGGTTTTAAACACGCAAAAATCTGAAGACAAAGATATTGAAACTATATTAAAAACATTTTTTTCAACTTGGGATGAAAAATCAGGAGTTCCTGATATCCACTATTCAACACAAAAAGAAAAAGCAAGACCGGGAAGTCACGCTGAATCTATAAATCTGGAAGAATTTAAAGAATTTTTCTTAAAATATATGCATCTTAATTTTTATATAATGTTTGAGGCGAAAGATAAAGATAAAAGCGTTCTTCTTGCTTATAAAATGTTTAAAACCGACCTTGCTTTAAAAAACATTGAAATATAAATATTAAACATAAATATATCCAACCGGGCAGTTTCACACAGTGTTTCCTTCTGGTTTTATAATAATGTGCTTTATTCATTCTCACTTAACCGTCTGTTTTAACTATAGATCGGATTAGCCCTATATCCGGTCTTTTTTATTTGCGTAGTATTTGAAATAAAAAGTGCTGCAGTTTTAATAACTACAGCACTTTTTAAATTTATGAAAGATGTGTATAAAAAACTTAATTTTATACTTTTATATCAAGAGGCTTTTTATTTTCTGCACCTATTTTTTCAATATTTCCAAGCCTGTTCTGAATACTATCTTGAACAGTTTTTATTCCGTCAGGTTTTTTTCCGCCTAAAAGCGCTCCTATATCAGGTCCTTTTTCCTTATGAGGTTGTGCTTGAGGTTTTGGTTGAGTTTCTCCCGGATTAATGCCAATAAACTTTTGAGGTCCTTGAATACCTTGAATCATAAAATTCTCCTATCTCTCATTTTTAAAAACTGCTAATAAAAATGACTATTACTACTACTACTGCTAATAACTACTGCTATAAAAAAATATATTTATACACATCTCTGTTTATATAAAAACAAAAAATATATACAAATTATATATATTTTAAATATCGTTACATGAAGTTACGTATTTTATAAAAGTTGTTTATTCTTAAGAAAATTTTAGACTTTCACCATTCCGACGGAACGCGCGCTTATATTTCCGGGTACTTCGTTATAAGACATAACATTAATTTGAGGGAAAGTTCTTTCTATTAATTTTCTAAAAGCCATACGTATAGGA
>MFRJ01000001.1:0-2654 GCA_001784535.1 Candidatus Melainabacteria bacterium GWA2_34_9 | reverse complement strand
AAAGTTCTTTCTATTAATTTTCTAAAAGCCATACGTATAGGAGAACTGCATAAAATTACAGGCTGATTTCCTGTGGCTTTAAGCGCCGTTTCAATTTCAGCATTGAGACTGCTTATTAATTTTCTTGTAAAATTAGGGTCAAGACTTAAGCTTTGGCCATCACTACTTATTCCTGTTGCTATAACATTTTCTATGTCCGGAGAAATAGTTATGGCAAGCAATTCACCGGAATCACTTAAATTTTGCTTGCATATACTTCTTGAAAGCGCAAGACGGCATTGTTCAGTAAGAAAATCAGGATTTCTGTTTATTCTATGGTAGGTACTCAAAGTTTCAAGAATTGTTTGCAAATCTCTTACAGGCACTTTTTCACGCAATAAATTCTGTAATACCATATGAACATCCGCTGTAGTAATATTATTGTCTTTAAATACATCATCAACAAATGATTCTGATTGTTTTTTAAGATTTTCAACGAGTGTTTGAACATCAGGTCTTGTTAAAATCTCTGAAGAATTTTTCTTTATAACTTCAGTGAGGTGAGTTGAAATTACAGCAGAAGCACTTACAACAGTATAGCCTTCAGATTCGGCATATTCTTTGTCTTTTTCTGCAATCCATAATGCAGGCAAGCCAAAAGCAGGTTCAACAGCGCTTATGCCTTTTAAATTAGGATCATCATCTCCCGCTCCGGCATTCATTGCAAGATGTCTGTCCGCATAAACTTCTCCTGTTTCTATAGGAATTCCTCTTAATTTTATCTGATAATTATTTGCGGACAGCTGTAAATTATCTCTAACTCTTATTGAAGGCAGCACAATTCCTAAATCAATGGCAGTTTGCCTCCTGATTTGAGCTATTCTTTCAAGTAAATCGCCTCCCTGTTAAATATCAAGAAGCGGTACAAGCCTATAACCTATTTCTATTTCTATAGGTTCAATGGTTAATAACTCCATTACACTTTCTTTAGAAGCTTTTTTCTTTGTTTTCTTCGATTGAGATACTTCTAACTCTTTTGCTTTTATATCGTCTTCTTTTACTTTGCTGATATCTTTAATTTTCCAGAAACATAAAACACCAAGAAAGCCGCCTATAAGAAAGAACGGTATTTTAGGAAGCCCTGGAACAAGTCCTAATACAATTAAAAGCCCTGAAACAACTCCGAGAACTTTAGGATTGCCAAACATTTCATCTTCAATATCTTTACTTAAGCCTGCTTCTTTGCCTCCAGCTCTGGTTACAATTAAACCCGTTGCGATTGAAATTACGATAGCAGGAATCTGTGATACAAGACCATCCCCAACTGTTAATATTGTATAAGTTGTTGCTGCTTGGGCAAATGACATATGGTTCTGGACAATCCCAATAATAAAACCTCCAACAATATTTACAACGGTAATAAAAATACCTGCTGTTGCATCTCCTTTTACGAATTTGCTGGCACCATCCATAGTTCCGTAAAAATCAGCTTCTCCTTGTAAATCTTTTCTTTTTTGTTTTGCTTCATCTTCAGTAATTAGTCCCGAATTCAGATCAGCATCAACACTTAGCTGTTTTCCAGGCATTGCATCCAATGTAAATCTGGCTGCAACTTCCGCAACCCTTCCGGCACCGTTTGTAATAACCATAAAGTTAATTACTACAAGGATTATAAATATTACAACCCCTACAACATAATTACCACCGACAACAAACTGACCAAAAGCCGTAATTACTTCACCCGCATCTCCATGAAGCAATATTAATCTGGTAGCACTGATGTTAAGTCCTAATCTAAAGAGCGTTGCCACAAGCAGTATTGTTGGAAACGATGAAAATTGAAGAGGTTCGGTGGTATATAAACAAACAAGCAGTATTAATATTGACAGAGAAATATTTATTGTAAGCAATATATCTATCAAAAATGGAGGCAGAGGAATAATCATCATTCCAACAATAGTGACAAGAACTATTGCTAGAATAATGTCGTTATTTTTAGATAAATCACTTAATTTGAACTTCCCCATAACTACCTAGTTATCCCTTTATTTTGATTTGTCTTATATACATATGCTAACACTTCTGCAACTGCAACATATAATTCTGCAGGAACCATTCCGTCTAATGGTACTATTTTATACAATGTTCGGGCAAGAGGTCTATTTTCAACTATAGGAATTTTATTGTTTTCAGCAATTTCTCTTATTTTAAAAGCAACAAAATCAACACCTTTTGCTACAACTTGAGGAGCCGGAGCTTTTGAAGTGTCATACCTTAAAGCAATTGCATAATGGGTCGGATTTGTAACAATAACATCTGCAGTAGGAACTGAACTCATCATTCTTTGCATAGCAAAACGCATTTGAATACCTTTAATCTTGGCTTTAATGTGAGGATCACCTTCTTGATTTTTACGTTCGTCCTTAACTTCCTGTTTAGTCATTTTAATAGATTTTTCATATTCATAATCCTGATATTTTTTATCTATTAAGCCGAGTATAAAAAGTATTATACAAATCTGTAAGCACATTTCAAATAAAATACTACCTATAACGCTTACAGATGTCATAATATCAGAACCCAGAAGACCAACCAAATCTTGCATTCTTTTATGAATAACCGAATAACCTATACCTGCAACTATTGAAGCTTTTATAACGGATTTAATCAATTCA